>NZ_JBBCAT010000001.1:2591246-2915152 GCF_037203705.1 Prosthecomicrobium sp. N25 | reverse complement strand
CGTCCATGGCTCAGGAACCCGGCCGGCGCGCAGCCGTCCGCCGGGCCCGCTCCGCCCGCTCCAGCCGGTCGAACAGGTCGACCACCCAGACGATCCGCTCGGCGCCCGAGCGGGGGCCGTCCGCGTGGGCGGACGGGCCAGCCGTCCTCTCGACCAGCCCCGCCGCGCTCGCGATCGGCGGCCCGTGGAGCCCGCCCGTGCCCGGCGCGATCGGAGCTATCGCGCGGGCCGCGAGCAACGCCTTGCGCCGCCCGCCGACCACCGCCCGCCGGGTGATGCTGTCGAGTCCGTTGCGCCGGATCTCGCGCCCGATCTCGGCATAGATCAGCGCTGCGGCCCGGATCGCGGGGCGGCAGCCCGCCGGGAGACGGCCGATGCCGGCCGCCCCGGTCGCGTAGAGCCGGTCGGCGGCGGCGAGGAGCCCCTCCAGGATGCGGGCCAGCGCCGGGGAGGGTTCCGGCCGCGCCAGGAAGCCTGCCGGGTCGATGCCCTCCGACCGGAGCCAGGCGAGCGGCAGATAGATCCGGCCCGCGCGGGCGTCCTCGCCCACGTCGCGGGCGATGTTGGTGAGCTGCATGGCGGCGCCGAGGTCGCAGGCGCGCGCCAGCACCTCCGGCGCCCGCCGGCCCATGAGGACGGACATCATCATGCCGACGGTGCCCGCGACCCGGACCGCGTAGCCCTCCAGGTCCTCGAGCGTCTCGTAGCGACGGCCCTCCGCATCCCAGGCGAAGCCCTCGAACAGCGCCTCCGGCAGCGCGCGCGGAATGTCGAAGCGGCGCACCACGCCCGCGAAGGCCCGGTCGACCGGATGGTCCTCCGGCCGCCCCTCGTAGGCGGCGGCGAGGCGTCCCTGCAGGCCGGCGAGACCGGCCGCCGGGTCGGCCGAGAGGTCCACGGCGTCGTCGGCGAGCCGGCAGAAGGCGTAGAGCGCCGAGGCGGGCTCCCGGATCCGGGCCGGCAGCAGCAGCGACGCGGTGAAGAACGAGCGCGATCCGGTGGCGAGGAGAGCCCGGCACTGGGCGAGGTCGGCCCGGTGCCCGGCCTCCGGAAAGACGGCCGCGCGCGTCGGCGAGCCGCCCCAACCGGTCGGCTCCTCCGGGGCGAGGTCAGTGGGAGAGAGCGGCCGCATCGGGCACCACCTCGTCGAGAATCTTGGCGGAGGTCAGCACGCCGGGGAGGCCGGCGCCCGGATGCGTCCCGGCGCCGACCAGGTACAGCCGCTCGACGGAGCCGAAGCGGTTGTGAGGCCGGAACCAGGCGCTCTGGGTCAGGATCGGCTCGAGCCCGAAGGCGGCGCCGCGGTAGGCGAGGTAGCGGTCGCGGAAGTCGAGCGGGGTCATCAGGCGCGACGTGACCACCGCGTCGCCGAGGCCGGGCAGGAGGGTCTCCTCCAGATGCCGGGCGATGCGCTGGCGGTATGGCTCGGCCGCGCTGTCCCAGTCGACCTCGCCCTCAAGGTTCGGCACGGGGGAGAGCGCGTAGAAGGCGTCGCAGCCCGGGGGTGCCAGCGAGGGGTCCGTCGCCGTCGGCCGGTGCAGATAGAGGCTGAAGTCCTCGGCCAGAACCTTGCGACGGAAGATGTCGGCGAGGAGCTCGCGATAGCGCGGACCCATCAGGATGGTGTGGTGCGGCACGTCCTCGTAGCGGCGGTTCGTACCGAAGTACCAGACGAAGAGGCTCATGGAGTAGCGGGCGCGGTCGAGCTTGCGGTCGGTCCAGCGGCCGCGCAGCCGTTCGGGCAGCATCTTGCGGAGCGTCCAGGCGGAATCCGCGTTCGACACCACCACGTCGGCCCGGAGCGTCTCCCCGTTCGCCAGGCGCACGCCGGTGGCCCGCCGCCCCTCCACAAGGATCTCGGTCACCTCCCGGCCGCAGAGCACCGTGTTGCCCTGGCCCTCGATCAGCCCGACGAGCCCCTTCACCAGCGCGCCCGTGCCGCCCATCGCGAAATGCACCCCGTGGGCGCGCTCCAGCCAGGAGATCAGCACGTAGAGCGCGGTCACCGAGAAGGGATTGCCGCCGATGAAGAGCGGGTGGAAGGAGAGCAGCGTGCGCAGCCGCTCGTCGCGGACGTATTTCGCCGCCGTGCCGTAGACGCTGCGGTGGGCGCCCAGGCGGACGAGGTCCGGGGCGACGCCGAGCATGGCGGTCCAGCGGTCGAAGGGCACGTCGCCGAGCTCGACGAAGCCGGTCTTGTAGACCTCGCGCGAGAGTTTCAGAAAGGCTTCGTAGCCGTTGACGTCATTGGGAGAAAGCCGGGCGATCTCCGCTCGCATTCGGGTCTCGTCGCCCGAGCAGTCGATGGTCGACCCGTCGTTGAACCGGATCCGGTAGAAGGGATCGAGCGCCGTCAGGGTGACGTCGTCGGCCATGCGCCGGCCGGCGAGCGTCCAGAGCTCCTCGAACAGGAACGGTGCGGTGACGATGGTCGGGCCCGCGTCGAAGGTGAAGCCGTCCTGCCGGAACACGGAGGCGCGCCCCCCCGGCTCGTCGAGCCGCTCCAGCACGGTGACGCGGTAGCCACGGGCGCCGAGGCGCACCGCGGCGGCGAGGCCGCCGAAGCCGGACCCGACCACGATGGCGTGCGGCTGGGCGGCGGCACGGGCGGAGAAGGCGGAGGGGCGGGCGGGTGCGGTCATGGCGGGTCTCCGGTGCCGGCGGGATCGTGGGGCCGGCCGAGGCGGCAGAGGACGAGGACGCGGTCGATGATCTCGACGAAGCGGTCCGGGTCCTCCTCGTGGGCAAGGTGGCCGAGGCCGCGCAGGTAGACGACCGAGGCGGACGGGACCACGCGGCGGATCTGGAAGGCGTCGTCGGCGGGCACCATCAGGTCGTCGCCGCCGACCACCAGGGTGAGCGGCACCTCGAGGCGGGGCAGGTCCTCGCCGAGGGTCTTCAGGTCCCAGTTCGCCATCATGCCGAGCGCACCGGCGACGTGGGAGGGCGTCTGTACCAGCCTGCGGTAGAAGTCGACCCCCGTCTCGTCGATGCGGGAGCCGGTCTTCCCGATCAGCCGGTCGACCGCGGGACCGTTGCGCGCCTGCCAGGCGAAGACGCGCGGCACCAGCGGGTTCTGTGCCAGCATGCGCGCGAGCGGGGCGAAGAAGGGCGCGACCATGCCGCCATAGGGCACCAGCGCGCCGTTGACGGAGACGATCCCGAGCGGCCGGCAGAGCCCGTCGAGCACCATGCGGACCGCGATCGCGGCTCCGGCGGAATGACCGACCAGGAGATCGGGCGCGAAGCCGAGGACGCCGGCGAGCGTAGCGACGGCCCGCGCCAGGCCGGGCAGGGTATAGTCGCCTCCGGGCGGCGTCTCCGAGAAGCCGTGGCCGGGCAGGTCCGGGGCGACCACCCGGTGACGCTCGGCGAGGCGGGGCAGGAGATCCCGCCAGGAATGCGTGGACGCACCGGTGCCGTGCAGGAGGAGGAGGCCCGGCCCCTCGCCCGCGACCTGGACGTGCCAGCGCATCCCGCCCGCCTCCACGAAGCGACTCGCTTCGCGGTTCGGCCAGTCGGCGCCGTCCCTGTCCCAGTCGAGCTTGCGGGCCACATTCATCTCCCGCCCTCAGGCGCGCAGCGCCGGGGCGGCCCTGTCGAGCCCGAGCGCCGCCACCACCGCCCCGACGATGCCGCGGGCGTCGATTCCGATGCGGGCATGCATGGCCGCCGGCTGGTCGTGCTCCAGATAGTCGTCCGGGAAGGCGAGGGTGCGGATCTTGAGTCCGTTGTCCAGGAGCCCGCAGGCGGCGAGATGCTGCAGGACGGTCGCGCCGAAGCCGTTCGGCGAGCCCTCCTCGACCGTCACCAGCACCTCGTGCTCGCGCGCCAGCCGCTCGACCAGGTCCGTGTCGATCGGCTTGGCGAAGCGGGCGTCCGCAACGGTCGCCGGGAACCCGAGGGCGGCGAGTTCGTCGGCGGCCTTCAGGGCCTCGGCGAGGCGCGTTCCGAGCGACAGGATGGCGACGGTCCCGCCTTCCCTGAGGATCCGCCCGCGCCCGATCGCCAGCGGGGACGGGTGCTCGGGCATGGCCACGCCGAGACCCTCGCCGCGCGGGAAGCGCAAGGCGATCGGCCCGGTGTCGTGGGCGGCGGCGGTCGCCACCATGAGGGCGAGCTCGGCCTCGTCGGCCGGCGCCATCAGGACCATGCCCGGCACGCAGGACAGGAAGGCCAGATCGTAGGCGCCGTTGTGGGTCGCCCCGTCGGCGCCGACGAAGCCGGCCCGGTCCAGGGCGAAACGGACCGGCAGTCCCTGGATCGCCACGTCGTGGATGATCTGGTCGTAGGCGCGCTGCAGGAAGCTCGAATAGATGGCGCAGAACGGCCGGTAGCCCTCGGCGGCGAGGCCGGCCGCGAAGGTGACGGCGTGCTGCTCCGCGATGCCGACGTCGAAGAAGCGGCGCGGGTGCGCCTCGGCGAAGCGGTCGAGGCCCGTGCCGGACGGCATCGCGGCCGTGATGGCGACGATCCGGTCGTCCCGGGCGGCCGCGTCGATCAGCGCGTCCGAGAAGACCCGCGTGTAGGCCGGTGCGGACGGCTTGGGCTTCTGCTGGGCGCCGGTGGCGACGTCGAACTTCACCACCCCGTGCAGCTTGTCGGCGGCGACCTCCGCGGGGAGGTAGCCGTGCCCCTTGCGGGTGACCACGTGCAGGAAGATCGGCCCCTTCTCGGCCGCCTTCACGTTGCGCAGGATCGGCAGCAGGCTCGGCAGGTCGTGGCCGTCGATCGGGCCGACATAGTAGAAGCCGAGTTCGTCGAAGAGCGTGCCGCCGGTCAGGAAGGTGCGCGCGTGTTCGATCGCGCGGGTGATGGTGCGGTCGAGCGGCCCGGGCAGGTGGCCGGTCAGCTGCTTGCCGGCGTCCCGGATCGACAGGTAGGTCTTGCCCGACAGGAGCCGGGCGAGATGGGTCGACAGGGCGCCGACCGGCGGTGCGATCGACATGTCGTTGTCGTTCAGGATGACGATCAGGCGGGCGTCCATCGACCCCGCGTTGTTCATCGCCTCGTAGGCGAGACCGGCCGACATCGCCCCGTCGCCGATGACCGCGATGACGTTGTCCTGCCGGCCGTCGAGGTCGCGCGCCACCGCCATGCCGAGCCCGGCGGAGATGGACGTGGAGGAATGGCCGGCGCCGAAGGGGTCGTAGTCGCTCTCTGAGCGCTTCGTGAAGCCGGAGAGGCCGCCGGGCTGCCGGATGGTGCGCATGCGGTCGCGCCGGCCGGTCAGGATCTTGTGTGGGTAGGCCTGGTGGCCGACGTCCCAGATCAGCCGGTCGTGCGGCGTGTCGAACACGTAGTGGAGCGCGATGGTGAGTTCCACGACCCCGAGCCCGGCGCCGAGGTGGCCGCCTGTGCGCGAGACGGCGTCGACGAGCTCGCGGCGCAGTTCCTCGGCGAGTTGCGGCAGGTCCTCCTCGGGCAATTGACGGAGATCCGCGGGCACGCGCACCCGGTCGAGCAGGGGGGTCTGAAGCGGCATGTCCGTCTCCCGGTCTCCGGCGTCGGTGCGCCGGGCTTCTTCGTTCAGGCTGCCGCGGGCGTCGCGGCCTTGAGCACGGCCCCGATCGTGGCGGCATCCGCCTGCGGCAGGGCGAGGTAGCGGGCCCCCATGGCCTCGGCGATGGCGCGGGCGCGCGGCGCTGGGCGGGGGGCGGTATCGATCACGAGGGCGGGCAGGGCCTCGGCGCGCAGCGCCCGTGCCGCCGCCAGAGCGTCGGCCTCAGCCCGCGGCCGGCCGCCCGCCCCGTCGCGGGCGACGTTGGCGGCGCCGTCGGTGAGGAAGACGAGTTGGGCCGCCTCGCCCCGGCGGCGCACGGCGCCGGCGAGCGCGGTCCCGGCCTCGATGGCGGACGCGAGCGGCGTGCCGCCCCCGCCCGGCAGCCCGGCCATGGAGGCCCGGGCGCGGGTCAGCGAATGGGTGGGCGGCAGGATCAGGTCCGCGGATCGGCCCCGGAAGGCGACGACGGCGACCCGGTCGCGGCGGACGTAGCAGTCGCCGAGCAGGATCTCGACCGCCCCTTTCGCCTCCGCCAGCCTGTTGAGCGCCGAGGAGCCCGAGGCGTCGACCACGAAGACCGTGGTGGTGCGCGTGCGGTGGCGGAACCGGACGATCCGGCAGTCGCCGCGCGCGATGCGGACGAGGGGGCCGGGCGCGGCCGGCGAGGGGGCGACGCCCGCCCGGAGCTTTTGCCAGGGCGCGGCGGCGCGCAGCGTCTCCACGAGATCGAGGCGCGCGCCGGAGCGCGGGTCGCCGGGACGGGCGCCGAGCGGCCGGCCGCGCAGGGCGGCCTTGCCGGCCGGCCCCGCCCGCCCCTCGTGGCGCGGGCCGGCGAGGCGGACCGGCGCGGTCTGGAGCGCGGCGAGGAGATGGGCCGGCAACACCGCCCGGGTCGCCTCGACGATGCGCTCGGCGAGCGGCTTGTCGGCCGGGTCCGGCGCGGCGGCGTCGGTTTCGGTCGCCTCCGGTTCGGCCGGCGGGGGCTCTGCGGGGGCGGCCTCGGCCTCGGCTTCGGCGGCCGGCAACCGGGTGGCGCGCGGCAGGATGACGAGGCGGACGGCCGTCATGACGTCGTCCTCGGCGATCTCCGCGGCACCGCCGAGCGCCGCCGAGGCCCGCGCGGCGGCGGCGGCCAGGAGGTCCGCCCGCAGGGATCCGGCCCCGAAGGCGACCGCGGCCACCGCGAGCGCCTCGGCCATGGGGGCGGAGAGCCGGACGTCGCGGACGGCCCGGCGGAGGCCGGAAAGGTCGTCGGCCTCCGTCGCGGCCCCGAGATCGGCGATCCGGACGGCGGTGAGGTCGACGCGGAACGCGAGCCGCTCCGCCAGGGTCGGGGCCGGGCCGTCCTCGTCGGGGAGGCTCTCGTCCAGCGCGACGACACCGAAGTGGGCCGGATGCACCCCCTTGAGCCCGTCGCGCTCCAGGACCACGCGGCCGCTGTCGAGCGCGGCGACCAGCCGGGCGGCGGTGCCGGCCGGCAGCCGCTCCGCCATCGGGACCACCAGCACGCCGCCGTCCGCCTCCGCCAGGAGGCCCCGCTCCGCGACCGGCCGTCCGGCCGCGAGCGTGGCGGTGAGATCGAGGCCGCCGATGAGGCGGCCGTCGCCGATGCCGGCCGGCAGGCGGCGCCAGGCCGCGCCCTGCGGCATCAGCCCCTGCAGTAGGGCGATGTAGCGGTCCCGCACCGGTCCCGCATGGGCCCGGACCAGGATGCCGCCGGTCCCAACCGGATCGATCGCGAAGAGAAGCGCGGCCGTGACCGCGTCCGCCCAGGCGAGGGCACCCGCGTCGCCCGCGTCCGCGGCGGCCCCCGGGCCGCCCCCGGAACCATGCCCGCCGGCGTCCGGCAGGCGTCGCGGTTCGGCCGCGGCCGCCTTCGCGGGGACCGTCACGGACCGAACTCCTCCTCGATCGCCCGCTCGATGCGGACGGTGGATCCGACGTCGTCGAGCGGGTTGCGGCGCAGGCGATGGCGCAGCGCCGAGGGGGCGACCGCCCTCAGATGGCCGATCCCGACCACCTCGTCCCCGTCCAGGGCAGCGAGCGCCCGGGCGGCGCGCACCAAGGTCAGCTCGCCGCGCAGCCCGTCCGTGCCGAGCGCGAGGCAGAGCCGCGCCGCAGCCTCGATCACGCCGTCGGACACGTCGATCCCCTCGATCCGGGAGCGCCCGGCCTCGATGCGCCGGCGGACCTTCGCGTCCTCCTTGGCCCAGGCCGAAGCGAAGCCGGCCCGGTCGCGCTCGAAGCCGTCGCGGCGCCGGATGACTTCGACGCGGGTCTTGATGTCGGTCGGCGTCGTGACCTCGACGGAGAGGCCGAAGCGGTCCAGGAGCTGCGGGCGAAGCTCGCCCTCCTCGGGGTTGCCCGAGCCGATCAGTACGAAGCGGGCCGGATGGCGCACGCTCAGGCCTTCCCGTTCCACCACGTTCTCGCCCGAGGCGGCGACGTCGAGGAGCAGGTCGACCAGATGGTCCTCCAGCAGGTTCGCCTCGTCGATGTAGAGGAACCCGCCGTTGGCGCGGGCGAGCAGCCCCGGCTCGAAGGCCTTCTCGCCCCGCGTCAGGGCACGCTCCAGGTCGAGTGCGCCGACAACCCGGTCCTCGGTCGCGCCGAGCGGCAGGTCGACGACCGGGATCGGGGCGAGCCGGGTCTTGCGCGGGCCACTGCGGGGCGACCGGCAGCTCTCGCAGAGGAAACCGCCCGAGGGCGCGCAGCCGTAGGGACAGTCCGCGACCACCCGGCGCTTCGGCAGGAGCTGGGCGAGCCCGCGCACCGCCGTCGACTTGCCGGTCCCCCGGTCGCCGAAGACCAGCACACCGCCGAGGCTCGGGTCGACGGCGGCCATCAGCAGGGCCCGCTTCATCTCCTCCTGCCCGACGATGGCGGAGAAGGGGAAGACGGCCGGCCGGGGCTCCGGCTCGGGCGCGGGCGGCGCCAGGCGCAGAGTCACGGGCGCGACCTCGGGCGTTGTCTTCGACGGGCGGATTTTCGCGGCGATGCGGGCCATGGGCGCGCGCTCCTCAGGATCGCAGGGCGCGCCGCGCCGTCATAAGGCGGGCGGGCAGGCGGAAGCGGACGGTCTCCTCGACGCCGTCGAGGACCTCGACGGAGACGTCCCGGAAGTGGTCGAGCCGCGTCACCGTCTCGGTGACGAGCCGTTCGGGCGCGGAGGCGCCGGCGGTGATTCCGATCGTGTCGACGCCGAAGAGCCAGGCGGGGTCGAGGTCCGCCGGGCCGTCGATCAGCCGGCTCGGGATGCCGGCGGCGGCGCCGATCTCCTGCAGCCGGTTGGAATTCGAGCTGTTGCGCGACCCGATCACCACGAGCGCCTGCACCTCCTCCACGAGGCGCAGGACGGCGAGCTGCCGGTTCTGCGTCGCGTAGCAGATGTCGCGCATGTCGGGGCCGACCACGGCGGGGAAGCGCCGGGTCAGTGCGGCGATGATCTCCCGGGTGTCGGCGAGCGACAGGGTCGTCTGGGTGATGTAGGCGACGCGTTCCGGGTCGGCGACCTCGAGGCCGGCGACCTCCCCGACGGTGCCGACCACGTGGAGCCGGCCCGGAACGCGGCCGCGCGTGCCTTCCACCTCCGGGTGGCCGGCATGCCCGATCAGGACGACGTCGTAGCCCTTCTCCGCATAGGCGCGGCCGTGGGCGTGGACCTTCTGGACGAGCGGGCAGGTGGCGTCGATCACGTCGAGCCCCCGCCCGGCCGCCTCGGCCTCCACGGCGTTCGAGACGCCGTGGGCCGAGAAGATGGTCAGCGCGCCTTCCGGTACCGCGTCGAGGCTCTCGACGAAGACCGCCCCCCGCGCCCGCAGATCCTCGACCACGGCACGGTTGTGCACGATCTCGTGCCGCACGTAGACCGGGGCGCCGTAGTCGTCGAGCGCCCGCTCGACGATGTCGATCGCCCGCACGACCCCCGCGCAGAACCCACGCGGCTTCGCCAGGATGACTTTCAGCGGTCGTCTCATGGCCGGTCCTTTCGGGAACGCGGGCGGGTGGGTGGGCCTCAGGCGGCCCGCTTCAGGCCTTCCACCGCCCAGATTGTCGAGAGCGCCTCGACCAGGTGGGCGATGTCCTCGTCCGTGTGGAACGGATTGGGCGTGATCCGCAGCCGCTCCGTGCCGCGTGGCACGGTCGGGTAGTTGATCGGCTGGACGTAGACGCCGTGGGTCCTGAGCAGCGTGTCGCTGATCGCCTTGCAGACGACCGGATCGCCGACCATCACCGGCACGATGTGGCTCGGGTTGGCCATGTGCGGGATGCCGGCGGCGTCGAGGGCCGCGCGCACCTTGGCGACCCGGTCCTGGTGCCGGGCGCGCTCGGCCTGGCTCTCCTTCAGGTGGCGGATCGACGCGATCGCCCCGGCCGCCACCGCGGGGGGCAGTGCGGTCGTGAAGATGAAGCCCGAGGCGAAGCTGCGGACATAGTCGCAGAGCGCGGCCGAGCCCGTGATGTAGCCGCCCACGACCCCGAAGGCCTTGCCGAGCGTCCCCTCGATCACCGTCAGCCGGTCGCGCACGCCCTCGCGCTCGGAGATGCCGCCGCCGCGCGGCCCGTAGAGGCCGACCGCGTGCACCTCGTCGAGGTAGGTCATGGCGCCGTGGGCCTCGGCGACGTCGCAGAGCTCGGCGAGCGGGGCGATATCGCCGTCCATCGAGTAGACGCTCTCGAAGGCGACGAGCTTCGGCCGGTCGGTCGGGATTTCGCTGAGGAGCCGGTCCAGGTCCTCCGGGTCGTTGTGGCGGAAGATCCGCTTGTCGGCCCGGCTGTGGCGCACGCCCTCGATCATCGAGGCGTGGTTGCCGGCGTCGGAGAGCACCACGCAGCCCGGCATGCCGGCGGCGAGCGTGGAGAGGCTCGCCCAGTTCGACGAGTAGCCGGAGGTGAACAGGAGCGCGGCCTCCTTGCCGTGGAGGTCGGCGAGCTCGCGCTCCAGGAGCACGTGGTAGTGGTTCGTGCCGCCGATGTTGCGGGTGCCGCCGGCGCCCGCGCCGCAGCGGTCGAGCGCGGCGTGCATGGCGGCGAGCACCGCCTCGTTCTGGCCCATGCCGAGATAGTCGTTCGAGCACCAGACGGTCACCTCGCGGGTGCCCTGCTCGGTGTGCATGGTCGCCTTCGGGAAGCGCCCCGCCTGGCGTTCCAGGTCGGCGAAGACGCGATAGCGTCCTTCCTTCCTGAGCGCGGAGAGTTCCTTCCGGAAGAATGCCTCGTAGTTCATGGAACCCCCCTGGTGGTGTCCTTGGGCGTGGCCGTCAGGCCCGGTACCCCGGCCTGCGGCGGTTGGATGGGTCGGGCGGCGTGGCTGGCGAAGCCCCAGCGCCAGAGGTCCGCCGAACGGATCGGCAGGACCATGAAGAGGTGCTCGACGACCGCGAGGCCGAGGAGGGTGGCCACGAGCGTCGCGGCGATGCGCTCGAAGCTCGCCCCCTCGGCCGCGACCGCGCCGGCCACGAGCAGCGCGAGACCGCCGAGGCCGAAGGCGATGGAAGCGGGAAACAACGGATTCATGGGTGCTTGCCGGAAGAAGCTCGCAAGATGGGCGAGGTGCGCCGGCAGGAACTCTGCACCCACGTTGGGGACGCCGAGGAAGATGTTCAGCTTCGCGGAGAGCCGCATGATCCAGAGCACCGCGAAGGTCCACGCGCCGACCGTGTTGTCCCCGCCCCAAGTCAGGGCGATGACCGCCAGGCCCGACGCGGCGAGGCCGATCTCGTGGTGCAGGATCGCCGAGGCCGCGAGCCGGAACCGCCGGCCCGGACGGATCCCCTCCGGACAGCCGCCCCGGTAGGAGCCGGTGAGCGCGCCGGTCAGGAACAGGACCTCGTTCCACCCCCAGACGAGCACCGCCGAGGTGAAGGCCGTGAGCGCACCGGTGACGGTCGGTTCGTCCCGGCTCGCCACAAGTCCCAGGACCCCCGCCACCAGGAGGACGGTCGCCCCCAGGATGGTCCAGCGGAAGGTCCACCGCGGCAGCCCGTCCAGATAGAGGATCAGGCCCGTGGAGACCCACCACAGGACGAGGACGTAGCCGATCGAAAGGCCGGTCGCGGGCACGTCGGCCCCTCCCTCACCAGGCCGGAGCCAGACGGACGTTGTCGGGCAGCGCGTTGGGCTTGACCGGCAGCAGGTAGAGCCGGCCGAAGGTCAGCGCGGCGCGGGCCGCGAGGCCGTACTGCCGAATGCGGGCGCCGATGCCCTTCTCCTGCTTGGCCGCCTCGATCCGCTCGGCGAGCCGCCACAGCCGGTCGAGCCCCGCCCAGAAGGTCGGGTTGTCGAGGTCGAGCATCAGCGGGAAGACCTGCTTGGAGATCTCGTTCGTCAGCGCCAGGACCTTGCGGTCGTACTCGTCCGGGCTCATGCCGAGTGCCTTGTGGAAGGCCGGGCGCATGTGGTCGCGGACATACATGGTCGCGTAGACGGCGAGCAGGAAGAAGCGGATCCAGAGCCGGTTGATGCCGGAGGTCAGCTTCGGGTCGGCCCGCATGATGAGCGCGAAGGCCTCGCCGTGCCGGAACTCGTCGTTGCACCAGTTCTCGAACCACTTGAAGATCGGATGGAAGCGATGTTCCGGGTGCCGCTCCATCTGCCGATAGATGGTGATGTAGCGTGCATAGCCGATCTTCTCGGAGAGATAGGTGGCGTAGAAGATGAATTTCGGCCGGAAGTAGGTGTACTTCTTCGCCCGCGTCAGGAAGCCGAGGTCGATGCCGATCTTGGCATCCTTCAGGACTTCGTTGATGAAACCGGCATGGCGGGATTCGTCCCGGCTCATGTAGGCGAAGAGCTTGCGGATCTCCGGGTTCTTGATCCGCCGCTTGATCTCCGCGTAGAGCACGCAGCCGGAGAACTCGGCGGTCAGGGACGAGACCAGGAAGTCGGTGAACTCCTTGCGCAGGTCCGGCGGCATCTTGTCGAGCGTCGCGCCGGCGAACTCCTCGGTGCGCTTGAAGTGCCCCTTGTTGTGGTCGGCCTCGAGCTCGGCCATCACGTCGTCCCACTCGGCGCGGACGCGGCTCATGTCGAGCTTGTCCATGGCCTCGTGGTCGGTGGTGTAGAAGCGGGGCGACAGGATCGTCTCCTCGGTCGCCTGGGCAAGGGTCGCGGCCTGGCCGCCGCCTTCGACGCGGATCATGACGGCCTCCCGTCCGAGAAGCCGACCTCGTAGAGCTCGGTCAGTTCGAGATAGGCGGCGACCTTGGTGACCGCCCGGTCGATGCGGTTGGCGCGGGTAACGCTCGCCCGGCAGCGGGCGGTCAGCTTCTCGCCGAAGGGAACGCGGGTCGGCGCGCCGTGGACGAGCACCGTGTCGCCGGGCTCGATCTCGCAGCCGTCCAGTTCCACGTAGGCATGCAGGCTTTCCGGCGTGTGCTCGATGTCGACGGTGCAGGGCACCTCGAACGTCCGTCTTTCGAACCAGGCTGTCATGAGTGCTTCTCCCCAGGTTGCAGAAGCTTTGCGAAGGCTTCCGCGTTGGTCGGCCCGAACGCGTCGAGTTCGATCCGCCGCCCCGTCGTCGGGTCGACGAGGGTGAGGCGGCCGTCGGCGCGACGGACCAGTTGGAACGGCGGCTCCCGCCCCGTTCCGCTCATCCGGCGTTCCCGGGCAAGACCCCGGAGGACGCCGCGGATGAATCCGTTGGTGCCGGGCGCGAGCTGCGCGACCTCGGCTCCCGTGTCGGCGTCGAGGACGGCGACGGCACCGCCGCGGTCCTCGAAGCGCAGGTCCTTGACCGCCACCGCCGCGGCCTCTGGCATCACCGTGCGGCCGATGCCGCCGTAGTGGCCGAGCGCGGCGACCGCGACCGCGCCGGCGACCAGGACCAGTGCGCCGAGGACGGCGGCGGTGGGCACGGGCTTGTCGGCGGTCTCGGTCATGGCTTCCGTCTCCTTCAGGCGACGCGCGGCTGCAGCGCAGCGGGCCGGCGGGACTTCGGGGCGGGAGCCGGCTGGGCCCGCTCCGGCTGGATCTCGGGCACGGCCGTCGCCGCGAGGGCCTCGGACAGGAGGTCGGCGACCCCCGCCACGTCCGGAACGGAGCGCAGCGACGGCTCCGGCCGGGTGAAGCGCCACCGGCGGACATGCGGCCAGAGGACCAGGTAGGCGGCGCGCACGCCCGGCTCGAGCCGCAGCGCGATGTCGCCCGACCCGTCCGCGCGCCGCTTCACGGCCGCGCTCTCGACGATCGAGAGGGGCAGGTTGACGGTCATCTGCAGGGCGACGCCGATGCGCAGCACCACGCGCCGGGAGGTCACGGTGTAGATCGTCGTGCGCGCCGTCGCGAAGGCGAGGATCGCGATCAGCGCGAGCGCGCCGGCCGCCAGCGGCAGGATCCAGGCCGCATAGGCGAGCGCCTCGCCGGCCGGCAGGCCGTCATGCAGCCTCGAACCGAACCGCCAGGCGAGGAGCAGGCCGAAATAGGCCGCCACCTTGCGCAGGTGGAAGGCTTCGATCGCGAGCGGCAGGGTCGCCGGGCGGCCCTGCCAGAGCAGCCGCTCGCCCTCGGGCAGCGCCTCCGGCAGGCCTTCGGGGATCTCCGCGGCGGCGCTCACAGCAGCGGCTCCGAGCGGCCGGGGGTGGCGTAGAGCAGGCCGCCGGCGTAGTAGGCCGTGATCTTGTCCTCCTCCAGGAAGGTCACCTGGTCGGGGTTCTTCAGCGCGGGCACCTCCTGGAAGTGCTCGGCGAGCAGCGCGGTGACCGTCATGGTCCGCCGCTTGCCGTCGATCCGCGCGAAGTGGTTGGGCAGGAGCACGCGCCGCCCGCTGTCGAGCGCCACCTCGAAGTAGCGGAACATGTACTCGGCCTTGTCGACCCAGGCGTCGACGACCTCGCCGACCACCGAGCGGTCGCCCGCCACCACCTTCATGCCGCGCGGGTCCGGATCGCCCTTGGCGACGAAGAAGTCGTGCGCCACCCGGAGCGGCACGATCTTGGCCTCGCCCTCGTAGGTCATGTCCGGCACGTCCGCCCGCATCGCGTAGGCGGCCGGGCCGACGCCGTCGACCAGCGGATTGCCGGTCGGCACCAGCGGGGCGCCGAGGAAGGGCGCGACCGGCTTCGCCTTCACGGGGCGGCGGTCGTCGCGCGAGGGATGCGGCACCACGATCGGATCGCCGTGGGCGACCAGGTAGGTCTTCGGCGGCGGCGGGGCCGGGAAGCCGGTGATGGTCACCCGGTCGTTGTTGCGGTCGCTGTCGAGGGGGTAGCCCTCGCGCTTGTTTTCGCGATGCAGGTACAGGATCAGGCCGGCGAAGAAGAGCCAGAACGCGTAGAGCACGACCTGGGCGAGGTCGATGTAGCTGGTGAAGGAGTTCTGCATGGGACTTCTCCCGGCGGTATCGCCTCAGCCCGGCAATTGGGTGAGGCCGAAGGGGGTCTCGTTCGCGGGCCGCGCCGCGGCGGCATAGCGCGCGAGCGGCCCGAGGGTGACGAGGGTGGCGAAGAGGAGGACGAGCTCGATCTGGTAGACCGCGGCATAGCCGGCGGACGGGCTCGTCACGGCGGGGCCGAGCCGGCCGGCGACGGCCATCCCGGCGACCAGGTCGCGGACGAAGCCGCCCGCCGCGATGGCGGTGCCGGCGGCGGTCGCCTGCGCGGCGCCCCAGGCCCCGAGCGCGAGGCCGGTCCGGCCGGTCCGCTCCAGGTCCATCGCCGCGGTGAGCGTGCCGACCGAGAAGAATCCGCCGCCGAAGCCGATGAGGAGCGTCCCCGCCCGGAAGAGGGCGGGCGACTCCAGCGGCGCGGCGAGCGCCACGGCCGCGAAGGCGGGCAGGCCCGCGACGGCGCCGATGGCGGCGAGCCGGCACGGATCGAAGCCGCGCCCGAGCACCCGTGCGGCGATCGCGAAGGCGGCGAGCGCCCCGACCGAGAGGATGGCGGTCAGCGCCGAGGTCTCGCCGACGGAGAGGTGGAGCACCTCGCCGCCGTAGGGCTCGAGCACGATGTCCTGCATGGCGAAGCCGGCCGTCCCGAGCCCGACGGCGACCAGGAACCGCTTGGCCTTCGGCTCGGCGAGGAAGACGCGGAAGCTCTCCACGAAGGCCGGGGTTTCCCGGTCGTGGCGGGTGCGCGCCGGGTCGCGGGCCTCCTGCTTCCAGAGCGCCGCGATGTTGAGCGCCATGGTGACGACGGCCGCGCCCTGGATGACCTGGATCAGCCTGAGCTCGCTGAACGTGGCGAGGACGGCGGAGAAGACGGCGCCGCTCAGCACCATGCCGGCGAGCAGCATGACGTACATGAGCGCCACCACGCGCGGCCGGCTCGCCTCCGGGGCTAGGTCGGTGGCGAGCGCGAGGCCCGCCGTCTGGGTCGTCTGCAGGCCGGCCCCGACCAGCAGGAAGGCGAGCGCCGCCCCGATCTGCCCCGCCCAGGCGGGCGCCTCGCCGTCGCCGGAGAGGACCAGCAGCGCGAAGGGCATGATGGCGAGGCCGCCGAACTGCAGGAGCGTGCCGAACCAGATGTAGGGCACGCGCCGCCAGCCGAGATGCGAGCGGTGCGTGTCGGAGCGGAAGCCGACGAGCGCGCGCAGAGGGGCGAAGACGAGCGGCAGGGCTGCGACGATCGCCACGATCGAGGCCGGGACCGACAGTTCGACGATCATCACCCGGTTGAGCGTGCCGACCAGCAGCACCGTCGCCATGCCGACGGAGACCTGGAACAGCGACAGGCGGATCAGGCGGCCGAGCGGCAGGTCCGCCGTCGCCGCGTCGGCGAAGGGGAGGAAGCGAGTGCCGACCCGCGTCCAGAGACCGACCAGGGTCGCCTCGAGCCGTTTCATGAGCGCACGAGCTCCATGGCCTGGCTGATGTAGAAGCCGCGCGAGATCCGGAGCGTGCGCCCGATCCGCCATTGCGAGAGCCGCGGGTCGCCCTCGATCAGCGCACGCAGGCGGGCCTCGGTGACCGGTTCGATGGCCGGCGCCCGGTCGCCGCGCGGGAAGGCCCGTCCGACGAAGTGCATGGCGGCCAGCGCCGGCGTGCGGGGCGCGAAGGTGAACACCACGGACCCCGCCGTCCGGGCCGCGAGGCCGGCGAGCACGCCGACGATGTCGCGGTCCGGGTAGTGGATGAGGCTGTCCATGGCGACCACGTGGTCGAAGAGCCCGGCTGCCGGGTCCAGCATGTCGCCCGGGCGGAACTCGACCGCACCGCCGCCGAGGTCCGACGGCGTGCGCTCCCGGGCGATGCCGACGAGATTGGCCGAGATGTCGATGCCGAGCACCCTGGCGCCGCGCCGGGCGGCCTCGACCGCGAGCGCCCCGGTGCCGCAGCCGGCGTCTAGGACGCGCCGGCCGGAGAGGTCGGCGGGCAGCCAGGAGAGCAGGGTGCGCCGCATGTCGTCCCGCCCGGCCCTCACGGTCGCCCGGATGCCCGATACCGGGGCGTCCGAGGTGAGCCGCTTCCAGGCTTCGTGGGCGGTCCGGTCGAAGTAGGTCTCGAGCTGGCCGCGCCGCTCGGAATAGGTCGCGCTCATGTCAGTCGAAGCCCAGCAGGTCGAAGATCTCTCGGTCCTTCAGGGACCGCGCCGGCTGCGGCTCGCCGCCGGCCCAAAGGATCGCGGCGAGCCGCAGGTATTCCTGCTGCACGGCGATGATCTCCGGGGTCGGATCCATCTCGAAGAGCGTCGCCTTCTTCAGGCGGCTCCGGCGGATGGCGTCGAGGTCGGGCAGGTGGGCGAGCGTGCGGGTGCCCGAGGCGGCGTTGAACCGGTCGATCTGGTCGGTCGCCACCGAGCGGTTGGCGATGACCCCGCCGATGCGGACGCCGTAGTTCTTGGCCTTGGCGTTGATCGCCTGGACGATTCGGTTCATCGCGAAGATCGAATCGAAGTCGTTGGCGGCGACGATCAGGGCCCGCTCGGCATGCTGGAGGGGCGAAGCGAAGCCCCCGCACACGACGTCCCCGAGCACGTCGAAGATGACGACGTCGGTGTCCTCGAGAAGGTGATGCTCCTTCAGGAGCTTCACGGTCTGGCCGACGACGTAGCCGCCGCAGCCCGTGCCCGCCGGCGGCCCGCCGGCCTCGACGCACATGACCCCGTTGTAGCCTTCGAACACGAAGTCGGAGACGCGGAGCTCCTCGGTGTGGAAGTTCACGCTCTCCAGCACGTCGATGACCGTCGGCATGAGGCACTTGGTCAGCGTGAAGGTCGAGTCGTGCTTCGGGTCGCATCCGATCTGCAGGACGCGCTTGCCGAGCTTCGAGAAGGCGACCGACAGGTTCGACGAGGTCGTCGACTTGCCGATTCCGCCCTTGCCGTAGACGGCGAACACCTTGGCGGTGCCGACGTCGATCCGCTGGTCCATCTGGACCTGCACGCTGCCGTCCCCGTCCGGACGTTTGGCGATGCGATTGATGATGGGCATGTGATTCATGAAGGTCCCCTCTCGATCCTCATGCGGCCACGTCGACCGAGACGCCTTCGAGCCGGTCCTCGAGCGCGTCGCCGGCCTCCCGGAGCGCCGCGAGGGTCTCCTCGTCGGGCGTCCAGTAGCTGCGCTCGTGCGCTTCGATGAGACGCCCGGCGACCCGGGCTGCGGCGGTCGGGTTCAGGCTCGCCAGCCGCTCGCGCATGGCCGGATCGAGCACAAAGGTGCGGGTGATCTCGCGGTAGACCCAGGGGGCGACCTGGCCGGTGGTGGCCGACCAGCCGAGCGTGTTGGTGACGTGGGCCTCGATCTGCCGCACGCCTTCGTAGCCGTGCTTCAGCATGCCCTCGTACCACTTCTCGTTCAGGATCCGGGTCCGGCTCTCCAGGGCGACCTGCTCGGACAGCGTGCGTACCGTCCCCTCGCCGCGCGTCTGGTCGCCGATGTAGACGGGCAGGGCCGCGCCGCGGGCCCGCTTGGCGGCCCGGGTCACGCCGCCGAGCGTGTCCACGTACTGGTCGAGCGTGGTCACGCCGAGCTCGACGGATTCGAGGTTCTGGTAGGCGAGGTCGACCCGCGACAGGATCGAGTCGAGGAGCGCGGCCTGCTTCACCGGCGCGCCCGAGCGGCCGTAGGCGAAGCATTTCCGGCGCGTGTAGGTCTCGGCGAGCTCGTCCTCGCCGGTCCAGCCGCCATGCTCGATCAGTTGGTTGACGTTCGCCCCGTAGGCGCCGTCCGCGTTCGAGAAGACCCTGAGCGACGCCGTCTCCAGGTCGAAGCCCTTCTCGGCCTGGGTGCCCAGGACGTGCTTGCGCACGAAGTTGCGGGTCACCGGCTCCTCGGCCGTGCCGGCCAGGTAGGAGGCCTCGGCGAGCATCCGCGTCTGCAGGGGCAGGAGGTCGCGGAAGATGCCCGAGATGGTCATGACGACGTCGACGCGCGGGTGGTCGAGTTCGTCGAGCGGGACGAGGGCGGCGCCGCAGACCCGGCCGTAGCTGTCGAAGCGCGGCCGCGCGCCCATCAGGGCGAGCGCCTGGGCGATCGGACCGCCCTCGGTCTTCATGTTGTCGGTGCCCCACAGCACGAGGGCGACCGATTCGGGGAAGGGATGGCCGTCGGCGACGTGCCGGGCGAGCAGGCGGGCGGCCTGGCGGGCGCCGTCGCGCAGCGCGAAGGCGCTCGGGATGCGGAACGGGTCGAAGCCGTGCAGGTTGCGCCCCGTGGGCAGGATCGCGGGCGTGCGCAGCAGGTCGCCGGAGGGCGCCGGACGGATGTAGCGGCCGTCGAGCGCGGCGAGGATCGCCGTCAGCTCCGTGTCGCGGGCGAGCAGCCGGTCGGTCGCCTGCAGCTCGGCGAGGATCCCGGCCGTGCCGGCGTCCGCCGAGACGTCGAGCGGGGCGCTGCCGTCGACGATCGCCTCCACGGCGGGACGGTCGAGCCGGACGCCGTGCACCGCCTCGGCCATGGAGAGGAGCGTGTCGACGCGCGCGGCCGGGCCGGCCGGTTCGCCGACGATGTGCAGGCCGTGCGGGATCATCGTGTATTCGAGTTCGTAGACGGCGGCGGCCAGGGTCGCGATGCGCGCCTCTGCCTCCTCCGGGCCCCAGGCCGGTTCCGCGGCGGCGAGGTCGACGACCGCCGCCTGCGCCTGCACGAGCGCCGCGACCTGCCCGCGGTCCTCCGCGTCCGGGTCGAGATGCCGCCAGCCGTCGATCGAGGCCTTGAGGTCGAGAAGACCGCGGTAGAGGCCCGCATAGGCGATCGGCGGGGTCAGGTAGGAGACCAGGGTGGCGGCCGCGCGCCGCTTGGCGATGGCGCCCTCGGTCGGGTTGTTGGCGGCGTAGAGGTAGAGGTTCGGCAGGTCGCCGATGAGCCGGTCCGGCCAGCACTTGGCGGTCATGCCGGCCTGCTTGCCCGGCATGAACTCCAGGGCGCCGTGGGTGCCGAAATGCAGCACCGCGTCCGCGCCGAAGTCCTCGCGCAGGTAGCGGTAGAAGGCCGAGAAGGCGTGGGTGGGCGAGAAGCTCCGCTCGAACAGGAGGCGCATCGGATCGCCTTCGACGCCGAAGGCCGGCTGCACCCCGACGAGCACGTTGCCGAACTGGGCGCCGAGCACGAAGATGGACTGCCCGTCCGTCTGGTGCCGCCCCGGCGCCGGCCCCCAGGCCGTCTCGATCTCCTTGAGGTGCCGCTCGCGGCGCACGTGGTCGGCAGTCGGGATGCGGGCGAGCACGTTGGCGGTGGCGCCGTAGATGCGGGCGTTGCCCTCGATGATCCGGTCGCGCAGGGCGTCGACGGACGCGGGCAGCTCGACCCGGTAGCCGTCGGAGGCGAGGCCCTTCAGCGTGTTGAAGAGCGATTCGAAGACCGACAGAAACGCGGCCGTACCGGTCGCGCCGGCATTGGGCGGGAAGTTGAACAGGACGACCGCGACCTTGCGCTCCGCCCGGGCCTTGCGCCGCAACTGCACCAGCCGGTCGACGCGGGCGGCCAGCATGGCGGCGCGCTCGGCATGCACGCTCATCGACCGAGACGAGCGTCCGCCCTCCGCCTCGGCGCGGCCCCCGAAGACCATCGGTCCGGTCGCGCCGTCGAGCTCGGGAATCGCGACCATGATGGTCGCCTCGATCGGCAGCAGGCCCCGCTCGGAGTCCTGCCACTGCTCGATGGTCTGGAACTCCACCGGGTGCGCGGCCAGGTAGGGCACGTCGAGCGCGGCGAGCGTCTCCTCGGCGGCGCGGGCATCGTTGTAGGCGGGCCCGCCGACGAGGCTGAAGCCGGTCAGCGACACGACCGCATCGACCACCGGCCGGCCGCCGGCCATGAAGAAGCGCTCGATCGCCGGGCGCGCGTCGAGGCCGCTGGCGAAGGCCGGGATGGCCCGGAGGCCCCGCGCCTCGATGGCCGCGATGACCCCGTCGTAATGGGCCGCGTTGCCTGCGATCACGTAGGACCGCATGACCAGGACGCCGACGGTCCCCTGGGGCTTGGCGGGGGCGGGCAGCCGGGCCGCGTCCTCGCCGAAGCGGCCGGGCAGGCGCGGATGGTAGACGCCGACCTCCGGATACTCGACGGGCGCCTCGGCGGTGATGGCCTGGCGCAGTCCCTTCCGGGTGCCGTCCGCATAGCGGGAGACCAGCAGGCGGACGAGGTTGACGAGGTTGTCCTCGGAGCCGGCGAGCCAGTACTGGAGGGCCAGGAAGTAGGCGCGCACGTCCTGCGCGGTGCCCGGAATGTACTTCAGGAGCTTCGGCAGACGGCGCAGCATCTTCATCTGCTCGGCGCCTGCCGAGGCCGCCCCGCCAGAGCCCTTGGCCCCGCGCAGCCGCTTCAGGAGCGCCAGCGGGCCGCTCGCCGGCTCGGCCATGGAGAAGCGCCCCATGCGGGTCAGCCGGGCGATCTCGGGCGCCGACATGCAGCACACCAGGGCGTCGCAGGTTTCGCGGCGGGCCTCCAGGGCCGGCATGATGGCGCGGATGTGGTCCTCCATGAACAGCATGGAGGCGAAGACGATGTCGGCGCGGTCCACAGCCCGCCGGGCTGCGTCCAATTCCGCCGGATCGTCCCACTCCGCGGCGGCGTGCAGGCTGAACGCGAGGCCCGGCAGCTCCGCGCGCAGGCGATCCGCGGCGCGCTCCGCCACGCTCGAGAGGTGGCAGTCGAGCGTCACGATCGCGATCCGGATCGGCGTCGGATCAGCGGCCGAAATGCGCTTTCGCATCGTACAGCGTCTCCACGGTGATCAGGGCGATGCCTCGCGTTCCCGCGTAGGCCTCGGTGTTGCGTCGCGCCTTGCCGCGCACGAAGAAGGGCACCTTGCGGAGCTCCTTTTCGGCATCGAGCGTCCAGGGAACGGGGGAGCCGGCGGCGGGCGCCGCGGCGGCCGGGGATTCGGTCGCCTGGACCTCGGCCGGGGCGGCCGGGGCCGGCGCATGGCCGAGGTGGGACGGCGCGCGGCCTTCGCCGAACTCGAAGTCGTCCCGGAACATCGTGACGAGGTGCTCCTCGAGCCCCATCATCAGCGGGTGGACCCAGGTGTCGAAGAGGACGTTGGCACCCTCGAAGCCCATCTGGGGCGAGGTGCGGGCCGGGAAGTCCTGGACGTGGACGGGCGCCGAGATCACCGCGGCCGGAATGCCGAGCCGCTTGGCGATGTGGCGCTCCATCTGGGAGCCGAGGACGAGTTCGGGCTGGAGCGACGCCACATGGGCCTCGACGTCCAGGTAGTCGTCCGTGATCAGGGCCTCGATGCCGTAGCCGGCCGCCGCGGCGCGCACCTCCCGGGCGAACTCGCGGCTGTAGGTGCCGAGGCCCACCACCTCGAACCCCAGCTCCCGGGAGGCGACCCGGGCCGCCGCGATCGCATGCGTGGCGTCGCCGAAGACGAAGACGCGCTTGCCGGTCAGGTAGGTTGAGTCGACGGAGCGCGCGTACCAGGGCAGCCGCGTCTGCTCCCGGCCGAAGCTCTTGTCGATTCCCGCCAGCGTCTTCACCTCGGCGATGAAGTCGCGGGTCGCCCCGACGCCGATTGGCACGACCGTGGTCATCGGCTGGCCGAACGTGCGCTTCAGCCAGTCGGCCGTGCGCTGCGCGATCTCGGGGTAGAGGACCACGTTGAAGTCGGCCTCGCCGAGCCGGGCGATGTCGGCGGCGGTGGCGCCGAGCGGCGCGACGACGCGGACCTCGATGCCGAGCCGCTCCAGGATCCGCCGGACCTCGGGCACGTCGTCCCGGTTGCGGAAGCCGAGCGCCGTGGCGCCGAGGATGTTGCAGCTCGGCGGCCGGGAGGAGACGGACGCCGAGCGCTCCGCCCGGGCGCCGGGAGCCGCCAGGGCGCGAACGAGCTGGAGGAAGGTTTCCGCCGCGCCCCAGTTCTCCTTCTTCTGGTAGGCGGGCAATTCGAGCGGCACGACCGGGATCGGCAGGGCGAGCGCGCGGGCGAGGCCGCCGGGATCGTCCTGGATCAGCTCCGCCGTGCAGGAGGCGCCGACCAGCATGACGTCCGGCCGGAACCGCTCGTAGGCCTGCCGGGCCGCGGTCTTGAACAGCTCCGCGGTGTCGCCGCCGAGGTCGCGCGCCTGGAAGGTCGAGTAGGTGACCGGCGGGCGCGAGTCGCGGCGCTCGATCATCGTGAAGAGCAGGTCCGCGTAGGTGTCTCCCTGCGGGGCGTGCAGCACGTAGTGGACGCCGGTCATCGAGGCGGCGATCCGCATCGCGCCGACATGCGGGGGGCCTTCGTAGGTCCAGAGGGTGAGCTGCATCTCACACCTCCAGGAGCGCGCGGCGGCGCAGCGGCCGGGCGAAGAGGTCGGCGAGGTCGCCGGCCTGCTCGTAGCCCTGGGTCGGCGAAAACAGGAGCTCGATCGACCACTTGGTTGCGAAGCCCTCGGCCTCCAGCGGGTTGGCGAGGCCGAGGCCGCAGACGGTCAGGTCGGGACGGGCCGCGCGGCAGCGGTCGAGCTGTAGGTCGACGTCCTGGCCCTCGACGATCCGGGCGGCGGCCGGCAGCATGTCGAGCTCGGCGGCGAGGTGCTGGCGGTGGAGGTAGGGCGTCCCGACCTCGACCGGCTCCATGCCGCATTCCCGCGCGAGGAAGCGGGCGAGCGGCACCTCGAGCTGGCTGTCGGGGAAGAAGAACACCCGCTTGCCGGCGAGGTCCGCGCCCCGGCGTGCCACCGCGGCCTGCGCCCTGGCCCGTCCGGGCCCGGTTACCGCGTCGAACCGACCCCGGTCGACCCCGAAGGCCTGGGCGGCGGCGCGCAGCCAGGCGGTCGTGCCTTCGGCGCCGAACGGGAAGGGGGCGGGCAGGAGCCGCGCGCCGCGCCCCTCGAGGAGGCGGGCGGTCTCGGCGAGATAGGGCTGGGCGAGCAGCATGCGGGTCCCGGCCCCGACGGCCGGCAGGCTGCGCCCCTGGCGGGGCGGCAGGAAGCGGACGTCGGCGATGCCGAGGCCGGCGAACAGGGTCCGGAACTGGTCCTCGACCACATCCGCCAGGGCGCCGACCACGAGCAGCGACGGCGCGGCGCCTGCCGCCTCCCGGGGCATCTCGTGGACGAGGCCGGCGAGGCAGTTGTCCTCGCCCTGCGTGAAGGTCGTCTCGATGCCGCTGCCCGAATAGGAGAGGACGCGGCACTCCGGCATGAACCGGGTCGAGAGCCGGGCGGCGGCCCGCGACAGGTCGAGCTTGATGACCTCCGACGGGCAGGACCCGACCAGGAACAGCAGGCGGATGTCGGGCCGGCGCTCGACCAGGCGGCCGACCACGCGGTCGAGCTCGTCGTCGAGGTCGGCGAGGCCGGCGAGATCGCGCTCGTCGATGATGGCGGTCGCGAAGCGCGGCTCGGCGAAGATCATGACGCCGGCGGCCGACTGGACGAGGTGGGCGCAGGTGCGGGAGCCGACGACCAGGAAGAACGCGTCCTGGATCTTGCGGTGCATCCACACGATCGAGGTCAGCCCGCAGAAGACCTCGCGCTGCCCGCGCTCCTGCCGCACGTCGCGGCAGCCGGGGCCCGTCCCGTGATCGAGGAAAGCCGCGTCGCTCATCGCGCACCCTCCGTCACGAGGGTGCCGGGCGCCTCGAGCCGCGCACGGCGGAGCTTCCAGAGGAACTGGGCGGCGTTGACGACGTAGCTGGCGTAGGCGGCGAGCGCGAGCAGCAGCTGGTCGGTGAGCGACAGCGCGCCGGTCAGCAGGGCTGCCAGGTAGCCGGTATGCAGCGCGAGCACCAGCATGCTGACCACGTCCTCCCAGAAGAAGGCCGGGGCGAACAGCCAGCGCCCGAACACGTCGCGCTCCCAGATCGAGCCCGTGACCATGATGGCGTAGAGGACGAGCGTCTTGAGGACGACGGAAGCGGTCGCGGCGGCGGCGCCCTCTCCGGTCAGCAGCGTGCGGAGCACCAGTGCCAGGCTGACCGCGAAGACCGCGAACTGGAGCGGTGCCAGGATCCCCTGCACCAGCGTCCAGGGCGAGGCGTCGCGGCGCCGTCTTTCCTCTGCCGTGTAGAGGCCCGACGTCTGACCGGACCCGGCGTGCTGACTGCGCATGACGCTCTACCTCCCTGATCGGAGGCTACCTGAGCGAAACGAGTTGTCAATCTAGCTTGACGTAAATCCGGTGAGACACTCAGGCTTTTCAAGTTACCTTATGGTCAGGTAAGGGGAATTGCGGATCAATCATTTCCAGCCCGGAAACGATCCGGTCCATTCTTTCGCAATTCGTGCCCAAGGCCACGTTGACGCATTGTCAATCGAGGCTGACGCTAGAAGCACGCGACGGGTGACGCCGTGGCGAAGGGAAGGGGACCCCATGGATGGCCTTGAACAGGCCACCGATGTGACGGGTACCTCCGGGAGGGGTAATGCCTGCGACTGCTTCGGACCGCATGAAGGTGCGGACCGACCCGGCCGCAACGGAAGCGGCGGCGATTTCGAGGAGTACATCAAGCTCGCTCGGATGGTAGAAGGGGAAGTAATCCCTCGTTTGCTGCTGTCTCACAAGGCTGACGCTCGCCGGTTGCGATCGCCGGAATCATCGGTGCTGCGACTCGACAACGCAAGAGTCGAGGAGTTTGCCCGGATCGTCATCACCGATGAGGTGGAGACGGCCGAAGCTTATCTCGAAAATCTCATGAACTCCGGGATGTCCTCGGAGTCTCTGCTGGCGGATTTGCTCGGGCCTACGGCCCGGCGGCTGGGTGAGTACTGGCTCGAGGACGACTGCAGCTTCTTCGACGTGACGATGGGGCTCTGCCGTCTGCACCAGATCCTGCGGGACTTCGGTCGAGATCACGTGGAGGGCCTGCCCTCCGCCGATCCCTCGCCCAGAGCCCTGCTGGCGCCGGCACCGGGAGAGCAGCACACCTTCGGCCTCCTCATGGTCGAGGAGCACTTCCGCCGGGGAGGGTGGGATCCCTTCCTGGTCGAGGACGGCGACCCCTCGCGGATTGTCCGTGCCGCGCGAGAAGATTGGTTCGCGATCGCGGGCTTCTCCATGAGTTCGGAACGGTATCGGGCGCAGCTCGCCGATCTGATCGCAGAGGTGAAGGCGGCGTCGCGGAACCCGGATCTGGTCGTCATGGTTGGCGGGCAGTGGTTCAACGCCGACATCGGCCGGGTCGCCGATGTAGGAGCCGACATCTCGGCTGTTGACGGGCGACAAGCGATCGTTCAGATACGTAGCATGTTGCGTCCCGCTGACGCGAGGAGGCGACTAGCCACATAGTCATTGGGCACCACGCGAAGGGCGCCATCATGGAGGCAGCGGTCTCGAAAAGCAGAACGGGCCGGTTTGCGTCTCCGGATGCCTGGCTCGCTCAGCTTGCGCCCACGGCCGCCGCGGATCTGATCGCCGCGTCGGCCGACCTCGCCTTCTTCCTGGATTCGAGCGGCGTCATCCGCGACGTCGCCATCGGCTCCGAGGACCTGGCCATCGAAGACGTGATGGGTCGCCCTTGGGTCGATATCGTGGCCGAGGACAGCCGTGACAAGGTGACGCGTCTCCTGGATGAATCGCGCGGCGGGCGCGTGGCCCGCTGGCGCGAGGTGAACCTCGCCCAGGAGGGCGGCGACGTCCCCATCCGCTTCATCGCCATGGGCATCGAGGGGTCGGGCGCGATCGCGCTCGGCCGCGACCTCCGGGGCCTCGGCCGTCTCCAGCAGAAGATGGTCGACCTGCAGCGGTCCGTGGACCGCCAGTACCAGCGCCTGCGCGGCGCCGAGACGCGCTATCGCCTGCTCTTCCAGATGTCCTCAGAGGCCGTCCTGATCGTCGACGCCGGGTCCCGGCGCATCGCCGAGGCGAACGGCGCGGCCGCGATCCTGCTCGGCGTGCCGTCGAACCGCATGGTCGGCAAGTCGCTCGAGGACCTCTTCAGCGCCGCCTCGGCGACCCTTCTTGAGGAGGCTGTGGCCTCTGCGCGCGCGGTCGGCCGCGCGGACCCCGCCCGACTGAGGCCGGCCTCCGACCAGCCTGAGGTCGTCGCGTCCTTTTCGGCCTTTCGCCAGGACGGCGGCACCTACCTGCTGGCGCGACTGTCGCCGCCGGACGGATCCGTCGCCCCGGACGGCGTCAACCGCATGGTTCCCGGCCAGGCGCTGGAGATCCTGCGCGGCTTCCCCGAAGCCTTCGTGATGATCGACCTCGACCGCCGGATCGTCGAGGCGAATGAGAGCTTCCTCGCGCTCGCCGAAGTGGCGAGTCTCGACCAGGCCCGCGGCCAGCGCCTGGACCGCTGGCTCGGCCGGCCCGGCGTCGACGTCGACCTCGTGGTGTCGAATCTCAAGGAGCACGGAGCGATCCGCGACTTCTCCACCATCCTTCGGGGCGAATACGGGGCCCAGGAGGAAGTCGAGATCACAGCGGTGGCCGCCCCGACCGGTCCCGTGCCCTGCTACAGCCTGCTGATCCGGTCGCTCCCCGAGCACCGGCCCATCTCCACGCCGCGCGAATCCGACCTGACGCGGTCGGTCGGGCAGCTCACCGAGCTCGTCGGCCGGGTGTCCCTGAAGGAACTCGTCCGCGAGACGACCGATCTCGTCGAGCAGATGTGCATCCAGGCGGCGCTGAACCTGACCGGCGACAACCGCGCCTCCGCCGCCCAGATCCTCGGCCTGTCCCGTCAGGGGCTTTATGCCAAGCTGCGCCGGTACGGCATCGGCGATCTGGGCGCCGACGACGGCGCGGCCGACTGAACGAGCCGGCCCGGCCGGGCGCTCCCCGGCACGGGCCCGCCGACGTCTGGCCTCAAGTGTCGATGGACCGCTTGCCCCAGGCCGACACCACGCCGACCAGCTGCATCACGTCCTTCCAGAAGATGCGCAGGTGGGCCATCGGGTCCGCCCGGACCAGTTCCTTGTTCATGTAGGCGTCCCAGGTCAGCCGCTGCACGTCCTTGTCGCCGCACATGGCGACGAAGCGCTCGCGCCGGCCTTCGCTCGTGTACCAGAAGCGCTGCATGATCCCGAGAATCAGGAACACGCGCCCGTGCGCCTTCATGAAGCGCCGCCGCGCGCCGGCGAGCTGCGCCGCGTCCCCGGTCTCGAGGAAGCCCTCCACGGCCTCCGCCGCCATCCGGCCGCTCGCCATCGCGTAGTAGATGCCTTCGCCCGACGCCGGGGCGACGACGCCCGCCGCGTCGCCGGCGACGACCACGTCACGCCCGTTGTCCCAGCGCTTGAGCGGCTTGAGGGGCAGGGGGGCACCCTCGCGGCGCAAGGTCTCGGCCCCCTCGAGCCCCTTGTCGGCCCGCAGCCGCCGTACGGCATCCCGAAGCGGGAACCCCTTCTCCATGCTGCCGGTGCCGATCGAAGCGGTCTCGCCATGGGGGAAGACCCAGGCGTAGAAATCCGGCGAATAGGGCTTCTGGTAATAGATGTCGCAGCGCCGGCCGTCATAGGCCGGCCCGGGCGCCGGCGCGCGCACAACCTCGTGGTAGGCGAACACGAAAGGCACCTTCGCCTTCGGCCCGAGCGCCGCGCGCGCGACACCGGAATTCGCCCCGTCGGCACCGATCACGGCGCGTGCCCTGAGTCGGATCTCGGGCGCCAGCGGCTTGGTCCGGTAGACGACGACCGCCGTCCCGTCCGGATCGCGCACCAGGCTCTCGAAAGTTCCCGTCCGCCGTTCGGCGCCGGCCTCGGCAGCCCGGACGCGCAGCCATTCGTCGAAATGCTCGCGGTCGACCATCCCGACGTAGCCGCCGTCGATGGCCATGTCGACAGACCGCTCCGAGGGCGCGATCACGCGTGCGCCCTTGACGCGGGCGACGATCAGCGAGTCGGGGATCGCGAAGTCGCGCACCAGTCGGGGTGGGATGGCGCCCCCGCAGGGCTTGATGCGCCCCGCCCGGTCGAGCAGGACGACCCGGCGGCCCGCCCTTGCGAGGTCGGCCGCCGCTGTGGCCCCCGCCGGTCCGCCGCCGACCACCACGATGTCGTAGGTTTCCTCCACGATCGCCATGCCTTTCCCCTCCCTGTCCGTCGTGATCGTCATGCCGCCTGCGGGCCGCCGGCGCCGAGATAGCTCTGGCGGGTCGCCGTGCCGGCGCCCTCCGCGCGGATGCGCGCGGCGATGCCTGCCGCCACCACGAAGACGCCGGCCTCCACCGCGAAGACGGCCGCATAGGCGAGGGCGGGCGAGCCGACCAGGAGCCGTGCGGCATCGGCCGCCGCCGTGCCGACGAGACCGCCGAGCCCGAAGGCGATCGCCTGCGCGGCACCCCATACGCCCATGCGCGTTCCGTTCCGGTCGCGATCCCCCGTCGCCGAGCGCCCGCCCGCGGCGAGCGCCATCATCGAACCGATGGCCGCGATCGCGAAGGCGCCGTTCGAGAGCCCGAGCGCGGCGACCGCCGCTTTCAGCGGGAAGGGCGGTCCAGCGGCCCCCGCCGCCGCGATGAGGGCGAGCGACACCGCCGAGGCGAGGCATCCGCCGACCATCCAGCGGCGCAGCACCCCGTCGGGCGTCCGCTCGGTCCGGTGGCCGAGCACCGCGACGAGGATCATGCCGACCAGGACGCCGCCGTTCTGGATCCCCCCGAGCCGCGTGGTCTCGCCCGGCGACATGCCGAAGACGGTGCCCGCGAAGGGCTCGAGGATAAGGTCCTGCATGCTGTAGGCGAGCATCGAGACGAAGATGAAAGCCGTGAAGCGCCGGGCCTCGGGCTCGGCCCAGACCGCCGCGAGCGTCTGGCGGAAGGCGGCGCGGCGCTCCGGGTCCGCCGTGCGGGCGCCGGACGGGACGACCGTGCGCGGCTCCAGGCGCCACAGGGCGGCGACCGAGAGCAGCACGGCCGCGACCGAGACGCCCGCGGCGACCTGCACCAGCCGGGTCATCGAGAAGGGCTCGAGCAGGCGGCCCGCCGTCGCCGCGGTGACCACGAATCCGGCGATCATCATGATCCAGACGATCGTGGCGGCCTGCGCCTTGCGCTCCGGCGCGACCCGCTCGGAGAGCAGCACGAGCAGCGAGGTGCCGGCCGCCCCGACGCCGATC
The DNA here is from genome assembly GCF_037203705.1 of Prosthecomicrobium sp. N25. Lineage (NCBI taxonomy): Bacteria > Pseudomonadati > Pseudomonadota > Alphaproteobacteria > Hyphomicrobiales > Kaistiaceae > Prosthecomicrobium > Prosthecomicrobium sp. N25. The sequence goes on along the minus strand of NZ_JBBCAT010000001.1, from coordinate 2,885,280 downwards.
CCGACGAGGCCGAAGGCCGCGACGCCGAGGGCGATGCCCGCGCCGGTCGACAGGCTCATCAGCGCGACGGCCGCCGCGGCGAGGACTCCGCCGGCCCCGAGCACCGCCATGCCGCCCAGAATCCAGGGTGTGCGGCCCCCGCCCCGGTCGGAGCCGTATCCCCAGCGGGGGCGCAGCATCTGCAGGCCGTGATGCAAGGTCACCAGCAGGCCCGGCACCAGGGCCGGCAGTGCGAGCTCGACCACCATCACACGATTGAGCGTCGAGGTGGTCAGCACGACGATCGCCCCGAGCGCCGTCTGCACGAGGCCGAGGCGGACGATCGCGATCCAGCCGAAAGCGGGCTGCATGGAGGCCTCCTTCAGACGGGACGGAGCGCGAAGGCGGCGACCAGCATGCCGAGCACGTAGAGGGTCGTTCCGGTCGCGTTGTACCAGGCCGCCTTGCCCTTCGGATCGCGCATCATGACCTGCATGAGGCGGACCTGGACCGCGAGGAGCCCCAGGATGGCGACGGCGTGCCAGGGACGGCCGGCGCCGGCGAGGATGAGGATGACGGCGACCTGCGGCAGGCCCATCACCCAGGATGCCAGGCGCGCGGCCCCGTCGACGCCGAGCTGGACGGGGAGCGAGCGGATGCCCATCCGCGTGTCCCCCTCGACCGACTTGAAGTCGTTCAGCGTCATGATGCCGTGGGCGCCGAGGCTGTAGAGCGCCGCCGTCGCGATCACGCGCCAGTCGGGCAGGACGGCGGACATGACCACCACGCCGGTGATCCAGGGCAGCCCCTCGTAGCAGAGCGCCACCGCCGCGTTGCCCCACCAGCCGTTCTGCTTCAGCCGCAGCGGCGGCGCGCTGTAGGCCCACGCGAGCGCGAGCCCGAAGGCCGTCGCCCCCACCACGATCGGACCGAGCGTCCAGGCCACCGCGAGCGACAGGAGCGTCCACAGGCAGGCGATCACGAAGCCCCATCGGCCGGGGATGCGCCCTGAGGGAATCGGCCGGCCGGGTTCGTTGATGGCGTCGACGTGCCGGTCGTACCAGTCGTTGACGGCCTGGCTGGTGGCGCAGACGAGGGGACCGGCGAGCAGGATGCCGAGCCCGGCCTGCGCCCATCCTTCGGAGAGCGGTCGCCCCGACGCGGCCACGCCGCAGCCGAAGGCCCACATGGGGGCGAACCACGTGATCGGCTTCAGGAGTTCGAGGACCGCATGAGGAGCCGGATAGCGCATGAAGAGGAGTGTAGGAGGCTCCTCCGCGAGTGTCTACTCGTATTGACGCTATTGTGTGTCAAGTATCGAACGGGACTTAAACCGGCCACATGCGGGCCAGGATCCCGTCCTTCTGCACGACCGTGTGGAAGAGCGCGCCGCCGATATGGACCAGGATCGCCAGCAGAAAGCCGATGCCGAGCCATTGGTGGGCGGCGATGAGCGACTTGAACAGCGCCTCGTCCTTGCCAACGATCGCCGGCAGCTCGAACAGCCAGTAGATCGAGACCTGCGCCCCGAAGGCGTTGCTGGCGGCCCAGCCGACGATCGGCGTGACGATCATGAAGCCGTAGAGCGCCCAGTGCACGACTTCGGCCGCGAATTTCTGCAGCGCCGGCATATGGGTAGGCAGCGGCGGAGGCGGGTTCGTCAGGCGATAGAGGAGCCGCAGGATCGCCAGCACCATGATGAGGAAGCCGGTCGAGCGGTGCAGGTTGTAGATGGTGTCCACGCCCTCGACGTTGGCGATCACGAACCCGCCGATGATGTTGCCGATGACCAGGACGGCGATCAGCCAGTGCAAGACCCGGGCGGGCCGTCGGTATCGATCCGATTCCACGGCTTCCATGGCATCGCCCTCCGCGCCGCGGCCGCGGCCGCTCCGTCGTGACTCCTATTCGGCCGCCGTGCTCCGCGCCGCTGCGGTCAGCGCCGCCTCGACCTCGTCGACCCAGGCCGAGTCGATCAGGTGCCCGGCGCGCTCCGCCTTGGTCTTCAGGTAGCGGGCGTTCTCGCGGGTGACCGGCGTGAGCACCGGCTCGCGGGCGACCACCTCGAGACCGGCGCGACGCAGCGCCTCGCCCTTGCGCGGGTTGTTGGAATGCAGGAGCACGCGCGTGTAGCCGAGGAGCTGCAGCATGCGCGCCGCCTCCTCGTAGCTGCGCTCGTCGTCCGCGAAGCCGAGCTGCGCGTCCGCGTCGATCGTATCGAAGCCGGTCTCCTGGAGCCGGTAGGCGCGCATCTTGTTGGCGATGCCGATGCCGCGACCCTCCTGGTCGAGATAGAGGAGCACGCCCCCACCCATGGCCTGGAAGCGTTCGACGGTGTTGCGGAGCTGGTCCCCGCAGTCGCACTTCAGCGAGCCGAACAGGTCGCCGGTGATGCAGGCGGAATGGAGCCGGACCGGCACGGGCGCGGCCGTGTCCGGGCTGCCAATCACGATCGCCACCTGGTCGTGCAGGCTGCCGGCGCCGCGGAACACGACGAAGCGGGTGGGGATGCCGGGCTTCAGCGGCACGCGCGCCTGGGACACCATCTGCAGGTCCGCCGGCACCTCGCGGCGGTAGGCCATGACCGCATCGACGGGAACACAGGCCAGGAACGGCCGGAGGCTCTCGGCCTTGGCGGGCGAGAGGGGCAGAACCAGCGCGCTCGGGGCGAGCCGTGCGAGACGGGCGAGCTCCACGGCCGCATGGCCAGCCGCGTCCGCGGCCTCGATCGCGGGTCGCACGCCGGCCTCCACCCGCTCCCGGTCTCCGAGCACCAGGTCCAGCAGCCCGCGGGCGTCGCGATCCGCCTTGACGGCGACGACCGCCGGCTCCTCGTCGATGAGACCGAGCCAGTGGGCCCGCCGGCCCGTGAGCAGGAGCCGCGGCGCGCCGCCCTCGGCGAAGCTCCGGACCACGCCGAGCCGGCCCTCGTCGAGACTGTCGACGGGCGCGGCGAGAACGACGCTGGCGCCGTCGACGAGCAGGCAGGGCCGCCCCGAGCGGAACTCCACGGTCGCCCGCTCCACCTGGAGCCGGCGCGGCGTTCCGACGAGGGCCTCGATATCGGACATTCGCAAACTCCTCCCGGTGGTCATCTTTCGCGACCGGCCGAAACGAACTATTCAGGCGGAGTGCGTCGGCGACCTGCCGCACGGCAGGACGCCCGACCCCGACGTTGCCCATATACATAGCAGGCGCGCAACTGGATGACAGCGGACGGGGCCGCGGCGGCCGGAACAACGGTTCACGATCTCGCGCACGGCGTGCCCGGCTCGCAGGAATGGCGTGAAATCCTGGAGGCGCGCCACGGAAGCCGGCCGGTTCCCGCCCCATGGGCGGATCTTTTCGGCCCTTTCGCCCGGTCCTGTCACAGCTTTGTGATCGGCCAGTTCGGACAGTCGCTCGACGGCCGGGTCGCGACCGCGGCCGGCCACAGCAAGTACATCAACGGGGAGGGCGGGCTCGCCCACCTGCATCGGGTCCGCGCCCTGGTGGACGCCGTGCTGGTCGGCGTCTCGACGGCGATCGCGGACGATCCGAGGCTCGACGTCCGCCTCGTCGACGGGCCCAACCCGGCCCGGGTGGTGCTCGATCCGCGCGGGCGGCTGCCGGACGGGCTGACGCTCTTCCGGGACGACGGCGCCCGCCGCCTGGTCGTCGTCGGAGAGGACGTCGCGCGCACCTATCCCGCCGGCACCGAGGTGCTGCGCGTCGCCCTCGGCCCGGACGGCGTCGACCCGCGCGCGGTCGTCGCCGCGCTCGTCGGCGCCGGGCTGCCCCGCATCCTGGTCGAGGGAGGGATCGGCACGGTCTCGCGCTTCCTGACCGCCCGCGCCCTGGATCGGCTCCACGTGATGGTCGCTCCCGTCCTGATCGGAGACGGGCCGACCGGCATCTGTTTCCCCGGCGCGCGCACCCTCGGCGACTGCCTCCGGCCGGCGACCCGGGTCTATCCGCTCGGCGGCGACGTCCTCTTCGATTGCGACCTGCGGGCCTGAGAACCCCCGCCGGGGTCCAGGTTGCGGGGCGCGGCGTTTCGTTGGATAAGCGGCACCCGAGGGGGCCGCCGCCGCCGGCGGGCCCGACCGAGAAAGGTGACCCATGGCAGATCCCGAAAACACCCTCATCATGGAGACGACCAAGGGCCGCGTCGTCATCGAGATGCGCCCTGACTTGGCGCCGCTCCATGTCGAGCAGATCAAGACGCTCGCCCGCCGCGGCTTCTATGACGGGATCGTGTTCCACCGCGTGATAGAGGGCTTCATGGCCCAGACCGGCTGCCCGCATGGCACCGGCACCGGCGGCTCCGACCTTCCGAACCTGCGCGCGGAGTTCAACAGCGAGCCGCACGTGCGCGGCGTCTGCTCGATGGCGCGCGCCCAGAACCCGAACTCCGCCAACTCCCAGTTCTTCATCTGCTTCGACGACGCCCGCTTCCTCGACCGCCAGTACACCGTCTGGGGCAAGGTCACCGAGGGCATGGAGAACGTCGACAAGATCAAGCGCGGCGAGCCTGTCCGTGATCCGGACAAGATCCTGTCCCTGAAGGTCGCGGCCGACGCGGCCTGACGACCTCGAGCCCGCGATGCGCGTCGACCTCTTCGATTTCGAGCTGCCGGCCGACCGTATCGCGCTTCGTCCCTGTCATCCGCGCGACGCGGCGCGGATGCTCGTGGTACGGCCGGGCGAGGGCTGCCGCCTGGAGGACCGGATCGTACGGGACCTGCCGGACCTGCTCCGGCCCGGCGATGCCCTCGTCTTCAACGATACGCGCGTGATCCCGGCCGAGCTGCACGGCGTCCGCCACCGCGGCGAGGCCCGGACCCCCGTCGCCTTCACGCTGCACAAGCGCGAGGCCGGCCACGCCTGGCGCGCCTTCGCACGGCCGGCCAAGCGGCTGAAGCCCGGCGACCGGCTGCGCTTCGGCGAGGGCGGGCGGGTCTGCTTCCTCGGCGAGGTGTGGGCGACCGTGGCCGAGAAGGGCGAGGACGGCCAGGTGCTGCTCGCCTTCGATTTCTCCGGGCCGGATCTCGACGAGGCGATCCAGGCGGTCGGCACCGTGCCGCTGCCGCCCTACATCTCGGCCCGGCGCCCCGCCGACGCCGAGGACCTGACCGACTACCAGACCGTGTACGCGCGCCAGGAAGGGGCCGTCGCGGCGCCCACCGCCGGCCTGCACTTCACCCCGGAACTCCTCGACCGCCTCGCGGCTGCCGGGATCGAACGGCACTTCGTGACGCTCCACGTCGGGGCCGGCACGTTCCTGCCGGTGAAGGCCGACGACACCGACCGTCACGTCATGCATGCCGAATGGGGGACCGTCTCGCCGGAGACGGCCGCCGCGCTCCAGGCCGTGCGCGCCCGCGGCGGCCGGATCGTCTCGGTCGGGACCACGTCCCTGCGGCTCCTGGAGAGCGCCTGCGACGAGACGGGGCGGATCCACCCCTTTCAGGGCGACACCGCCATCTTCATCACGCCGGGCCGGCCGGTCCGCTCCGCCGACGCGCTCGTCACCAACTTCCACCTGCCGCGCTCGACCCTGTTCATGCTGGTCAGCGCCTTCAGCGGAATCGATTGCATGCGCCGTGCATATGGGCATGCGGTAAGCCACGGCTACCGCTTCTATTCCTACGGCGACGCGTCGCTCCTGTTCAGGGCGGAGGAATCGTGAGCCAGCACGCCATGCCCGGCCCTGTCGACAATGGGCCCGACCCGGGCGGCGGCGCGGGCGCCTTCGGGTTCCAGCTCCTGGCGACCGACGGCGCGGCGCGGCGCGGGGTGGTCACAACGGCCCACGGGACCATCCGCACGCCGGCCTTCATGCCGGTCGGCACGCAGGCGACCGTCAAGACCATGTACCCGGAGCAGGTGAGGGCGCTCGGGGCCGACATCCTGCTCGGCAACACCTACCACCTCATGTTGCGCCCCGGCGCCGAGCGGGTTGCGCGGCTGGGCGGGCTGCACCGCTTCATGAACTGGCCGCACCCGATCCTGACCGATTCCGGCGGCTTCCAGGTCATGTCGCTCGCCAAGCTGCGCAAGATCACCGAGGACGCGGTCACCTTCCAGAGCCATATCGACGGCCGCCGCCACGTCCTGTCGCCCGAGCGCAGCCTGGAGATCCAGGGCCTGCTCGGCTCCGACATCCAGATGCAGCTCGACGAGTGCGTGGCGCTGCCCGCCGACCGCGCCGAGATCGAGCGCGCCATGAACCTCAGCCTGCGCTGGGCGGAGCGGTCGAGGCGCGCCTTCATCGGCACGCCCGGTCACGGCATCTTCGCCATCGTGCAGGGCGGCGACGACGAGGCGCTCCGCGTCGAGTCCGCCCGGGCGCTGGGCGTCATGGATTTCCACGGCTATGCGGTCGGCGGGCTGGCCGTCGGGGAGCCGCAGGACGTGATGCTGCGCATCCTCGAGGCGACCTGTCCCGAACTCCCCGTCCGCAAGCCGCGCTACCTGATGGGGGTCGGCACGCCGGACGACATCGTCCAGTCGGTCCTGCGCGGCATCGACATGTTCGACTGCGTCATGCCGACCCGCGCCGGCCGTCACGGCCAGGCCTTCACCCGGCGCGGCAAGGTCAACCTGCGCAACGCCCGGCACGCCGACGACCCGCGCCCCCTCGACGAGGAGAGCAGTTGCCCGGCCGCGCGCGACTATTCGCGCGCCTACCTGCACCACCTCGTCAAGGCCGAGGAGGCGCTCGGCGCCATGCTGCTGACCTGGGTCAATCTCTCCTACTACCAGGACCTGATGGCCGGCCTGCGCCATGCCATCGAGGCCGGCCGCACGGCGGACCACGTCGCGGCGGTCCGTGAAGGCTGGGCCCGCGGCGACATCCCGCCGGCGGCGTGACGGCCGTGGACGAACCCCGCCCGAGCGCGACCTCCGTCCGCGCTGCCCTTTCGGACCTTTCCTCCGGGCCGGCCCGCACCGACCCTTGAGCGCCCTTCCCGAACCCCTCCCGCACAGCCCCGGACAAGGCGCGGCAGCGCCGCAGATCCGGGGCCCAAGCGGTGCGGATCCGGAAGCGCTGCGGCGGGGGGAGGGCGCTGGGCCCCGGCGCTTCGGCCGGGGATGCGGGGGAGAGGTGGTGCCCCGGGTTCGGGCGGCGGGGTGGATTGAAGGCATTGAAATATGTCGGGTTCCAGTCCCAGCCGGGGATCCGCCCCCGTCGGGTCCGCCTCTCCCCGTGCATCCCCGGACAAGGCGCGGCAGCGCCGCAGATCCGGGGCCCAGGGCGGTGCGGGATCCGGTGGCGCTGCGGCGTGGGGAGGGCGATGGGCCCCGGCGCTTCGGCCGGGGATGCGGGGGAGAGGGCGGGGGGCAAACGAAGTCGGCCCCGCTGGGCCCATGCCCCTCGACCGCATTCCCGGACAAGGCGCGGAACGCGCCGCCGATCCGGGATCCTGCGTGGGCGGCGGATCGCAGCGCTGCGGCCGGGGGAGGGCGCTGGGGCCCAGCGCTTCGGCCGGGGATGCGGGGCAGGGTGGCGTCCGGGATCGGACCGCGATGGTCTCTTACGCGTCCGCCTTCATGGCGAAGCCCGGGGCGGACGGGTCCATCCGGAAGCAGCGGGCCATGTGGGTGTCCGAGAAGGCCGTCGGATCGGGCAGGGTCAGGCTGCATGACGGCTTCGCCCACTTGCAGCGGGGCGCGAAGGAGCAGCCGGAGGGGGCGGCGCCGAGGCTCGGCGGGGCGCCCGGGATCGTCTCCAGGCGCTGACCGCGGCGGTCGCCGTGGAGCATCGAATCGAGGAGACCTTTCGTGTAGGGATGGCGGTGCCCCTCGATCAGTTCGAGCGATGTCCCCGTCTCGACGAAGCGCCCGGCATACATGACCGCGAGGCGGTCCGACACCTCGACCGCCGCGCCCACGTCGTGGGTGACGAAGATCACCGCCATGCCGAGTTCCTTCTGCAATTTGCGCAGCAGCAGCAGGATCTGGATCTGGACGGTCACGTCGAGCGCCGTCGTCGGCTCGTCGGCGAGGAGCACGCTCGGCCGGCACGAGAGCGCGAGCGCGATCATGGCCCGCTGGCGCATGCCGCCGGACATTTCGTGCGGATAGGCCTTGAGCCGCCGCCTGGCGGACGGGATCTGCACCAGCTCGAGAAGCTCGAGCGCGCGGGCCTCCGCGGAGCGCCGGTCGCAGCCCTCGTGGCGGCGGACGGTCTCGGCGATCTGCTCGCCGATGGTGAAGACCGGATCGAGCGCCGTCATGGGCTCCTGGAAGATCATCGAGATCGACCGGCCGCGTACGTCCTCGAGGCTCTGCTCGGACAGCGTCGCGACATCCCGGCCGGCGACGACGACCTTGCCGCCGACCTCGGCATGACCCGGCAAGAGCCGCATCAGCGCGCGCAGCGTCACGCTCTTGCCCGACCCGGACTCGCCGAGAATGCCCAGCACCTCGCCGCGCTTCAGGGCGAAGCTCACCCCGTTCACCGCATGGACCGTCCGCTCGCGCGAGCGGAATGTGACCGTCATGTCCTGGATGTCGACGACCTTGTCGAGGTCGGCGGGCGTGGGGACCGGCGCGGCGCCGTGCAGCTGTTCGACGAAATGGGCGTGGACGTTCATCACTCGGCGGCCTCCAGGACCGGTTCGACGACGGGAGCGGGCGGAGCCTTGCTGTGCCCCGACCCGGCGATGTCCATATGGCAGGCGACCTCGTGGTCGATCCCGTCGCCGAGCGAAACCAGCGCGGGGGACTTGGCGGCGCAGACGGTCTCCGCGAAGGCACAGCGGGTCCGGAAGCGGCAGCCCGAGGGCGGGTCGATCGGGTTCGGCGGGTCGCCCGTCAGGGGCGGCGCCTCCGTGCGCCGGCGCGGGTCGAGCGTCGGCATGGCGGATAGGAGCGCACGGGTATAGGGGTGGCGCGGGTGCCGGTAGATCTCCTCCACGTCGCCGATCTCGACCACGCGGCCGAGATACATGACGACCACCCGGTCGCTCATGTAGCGCACCACGTTGAGGTCGTGGCTGATGAAGATGTAGGTCAGCTTCAGGTCGTGCTTCAGGTCCTGCAGCAGGTTCAGCACCTGGGCCTCGACCGACTTGTCGAGCGCCGATACCGCCTCGTCGAGGAGGACGAGGCGCGGGTCCATGGCCAGCGCCCGGGCGATGTTGACCCGCTGGCGCTGGCCGCCCGAGAGCTCGTGCGGATACCGGCGGGCGAACAGGTTGGGCATCAGGCCGACGCGCCCGAGCAGGTCCTCGGCCTTGGCGCGCGCGTCCGCATACGGGGTGCCGTGGGCGATCTGCCCGAACGCGATGATGTCGGCGATCTGGGCGCGCGGGTTCAGGGACGAGTAGCTGTCCTGGAACACCATCTGCATCTGCCGGCGCAGCTCGCGGATGCTGATGCCGCGCAGGCCCCCGACAGGATCGCCGTCGAACACGATATCCCCCGTGTCGGGCTCGATCAGGTGCATGAGGAGGCGCGCCGTCGTCGACTTGCCGCAGCCGGACTCCCCGACGATGCCGAGCGTCTCGCCCTTGCGGACCGAGAAGGAGACGCCGTCGACCGCCTGGACGACCGGCCTCTTGGTGAAGGGCAGGCCGCCCTTCAGGGGAAAGTGCTTCTTGAGGCCGTTGACGATCAGGAGCGGCTGCGCGGGCCCGCCGCGGTCGCGCGCGTCGAGGTCGGGATGGGCCGGGTTCGTCGATGGTTCGGTTGACATGGTCTGACCCTCCTCAGCGCGGCAGCCGGACGTCCATCGCGGAACGCAGGCCGTCGCTGATCAGGTTGAAGGACATGGACGTGGCGAGGATGACGAAGCCCGGCAGGGCCGCGTTGACCGGATTGACGTAGATCGACTGCCGGAGGGCGTTCAGCATGGCCCCCCATTCCGCCGCCGGCGGCGCGACGCCGAGGCCGAGGAAGGAGAGGCCCGCGGCCAGGATGATCGAGATCGAGACCAGGCTCGTGGCGTAGACCAGAATGGGCGACAGCACGTTGGCGATCACCTGGTGGCGGATCACCATGGCGAGGCTCGCCCCCGTCGCCCGCGCCGCCTCGACGAAATCGAGGCTGCGCACCTGCGTCGTCAGGCTCTCCGAGACGCGCACCAGCGGGGGGATGAAGACGATCGTCAGGGACAGCATGGTGTTGAAAAGCCCGGCCCCGAGCACGCCGCAGATCGCGATGGCGAGGAGCACGGACGGGAAGGCGTAGAACACGTCCATGGTGCGCATGATGATCGTGTTCGGGATGCGGCCGCCGATGCCCGCCACGATGCCGAGCGTGCCGCCGATCAGGGTGGCGAAGAACACCGGCGTGACCCCCGTCAGCAGCGACAGCCGGGCCCCGTAGGCGAGCCGGGTCCACAGGTCGCGGCCGACCTCGTCGGTGCCGAGCCAATGGCCGGGCGTGCCGATCGGCTGCAGCCGGTTGCCGATCTTGCCCGTATAGGGGTCGTAGCTTGTCACGAGCGGCGCGAAGATCGCGATCAGCACGATCGTGACCAGGACGGCGGCGACGACCAGCGTGACCTTGTCGCGCAGGATGCGTTCGCCGACGAGGCGCCAGTAGCCCTTGCCCTGGACGGGTGCGGGAGCGGTGATAGGACCGGCGGTGATATCCGTCATGATGTCTCCTCGCGTGTCAGCGGCGCATGCGCGGATCGATCGCCGCCTGGAGGACGTCGACCGTGAGGTTGATGACGACGAAGAACGAGGCGAGCACGACCACCGTCGCCTGCAGGACCGGGATGTCCCGCCGGAAGATGGCGAGGTTCATGAGCTGGCCGGAGCCGGGCCAGTTGTAGACGGTCTCGACCAGGATCGAGCCGCCGAGCAGGTAGCCGAACTGCAGCCCCATCAGCGCCATGGCGGGCGGCGCCGCGTTCTTCATCACGTGGTAGACGACCCGGGCGCGCCGGAGCCCCTTGCCGCGCAGGGCGCTCGTGAACTCCTGGCCGCAGATCTCCAGCACGGTGGCACGGACGAGCCGGCTGATCACGCCCATGGGAATGAGCGACAGGGTCACCACGGGAAGGACCATATGGGTGAGGTCCTCCCAGGATTCCGGGACGCCGCCGGACGGCCCCATGCCGGTCGCGGGCAGCCAGTTGAGCAGCACCGAGAAGACGATCACCGAGCAGATGGCGCCCCAGTAGTGCGGCATGCTCACGCCCGTGATGGCGAGCGCGGACGCCAGCTTGTCGATCCAGGTGTCCCGGTTGAAGCCGGCGAGCGCACCCAGGAACGTCCCCATGGCGAAACCGAGGAGGGCCGCCGGGATGGCGAGCACCAGCGTGTTGCCGAGCGCGTCGATCAGTTCTTCGCGCACCGGCGCCCCGGAGAAGACGGAGTTGCCGAGGTCCCCCGTCACCGTGCGGGCCAGCCAGTTGAGATACTGGATGTAGAGCGGCTGGTCGAAGCCGTACTTGGCTTTCAGCTGGTCCACCAGTTCCTTCGGCGCCTCGGGCGGCAGCAGCAGGTCGAGCGGGTTGCCCGGCACCAGGTGGATGAGCCCGAAGGCGATCAGCGACACGCCGATCAGGATCGGGATTGTGTACAAGATCCGCATCAGGATGTAGGAGGCCATTGCGGGCGCGTCCTCTGCTGTCGATCCGGACGGCGCCGATCCGACGGCGCCGCTTCAGCGAAGTGTCAGCAAAGGTCGTGCCAATCCGGCCTCGCCGCGGTGCCGCAGGGCCAGGATCATGTCGGAGCGGGTGTCGGGAGGGGACGGGCGGGGCCGACAATGGAGCAACCATCGCAGATCGGCACGACCGGCCCGTCCGACGGATTGTATTCTTATGCCCCGAATTCGTTCAATTGCACACGCAGGCGCCAAGCGCCCCGGCGGGCCTCGCGGCTCATGGCCCGCCGGGGCGTGGGCGCGGACGCGTCCGCGCCGTGCGAGGGGCCTCTATCGGTACCAGAGGGTCGGCAACGCGAGCGTGATGACCGGGAAGACGGAGATCAGGACGAGGACGATCAGGAGCGGCACCAGGAAGGGCAGGACCGCCCGGACCGTGGCGTCGAAGGACATTCCGGCGACCCGCGACAGCACGAAGAGGACGATGCCGACGGGCGGCGTCAGCAGGCCGATCATCAGGTTCAGCACCATGATGACCCCGAACTGGACCGGGTCGATGCCGACCTTCAGGACTGCGGGCATGAAGACGGGGACGAGGATCGAGATGGCCGCGATCGTCTCCATGAAGCAGCCGACGACCAGCAGGATCAGGTTGATGATGAGAAGCAGGACGAGCGGGTCGGTGGTGATGCCGAGGAGCTGCTGGGTGACCTGCTCGGTCACCTGCGTGACGGTCAGGACCCAACCGAACAGGGAGGCGGCCCCGACGATGATCAGCACGCTCGCGGTCGTCTCGATCGTCTGCACAGAGATCAGGTAGAAGCGCCTGAAGTCGAGGGTCCGGTAGAAGACGACGCCGAGCAGCAGCGCCCAGGCGCAGGCCGCGATGGCCGCCTCCGTCGGCGTGAAGGCGCCCGACGACATGCCGCCGATGATGATGACGGGCGTCAGCAGGGCCGGGACGGCCCGCACGAAGGTCCGCGCGAGCAGCCCCCAGCGGAAGGCCGTGTCGCGGCCGATGCCGTGACGGTGCGCGTACCACGTCACATAGGCCATCATGACGCCGGCCATCAGGAGGCCCGGCAGGAAGCCCGCCGCGAAGAGCTGGCCGATGGAGACGTTGGCCATCACGCCGAAGATGACCATCGGCAGGCTCGGCGGGATGATGGGCCCGATCGTCGAGGATGCGGCCGTGATGCCGACCGCGAAGCCGTCCGGGTAGCCATGGTCGCGCATGGCCTTGATCTCGATGGTGCCGAGCCCGCCGGCGTCGGCGACCGCCGTCCCGGACATGCCCGCGAAGATCACCGAGCCGAGCACGTTGACGTGGCCGAGCCCGCCCCGCAGCCAGCCGACCGCCGCGGTGGCGAAGTCGTAGATGCGGTTGGTGATGCCGGCCGTGTTCATCAGGTTGCCGGCCAGGATGAAGAAGGGGACGGCGATCAGCGGGAAAGAATCGACCCCGCCCGCCATCCGGTGCAGCACCACGAAATCCGGGATGCCGGCGATGAAGTGTGTGTAGGCGAGCGAGGCGCCGCCGAGCGCGATGAAGATGGGCACGCCCGCGAGCAGCGCCACCAGGAAGACGACGAACAACACGGCCATCGGGTCAATCCATGATCAGCGCGGGCGCGTTCGGATCGGGACGCCAGCCCCGGCGGGCGTTGGCGGCGAAGCGCTGCAGGGCGCGGAAGAGCATCAGGAAGCAGCCGAAGGCGATCCCGCCGTAGACGACCGACATCGAGACGTCGATTACGGTCATCCGCTGGATCCCCATGCGATCGGTGATGAGAATCGAGAACCAGCAGAGCAGCGCCACGAAGCCGACCGTCGCGACGTCGACCAGGAAACTCACGGCCCGGAAGCCCGCCGGCGGCAGCCAGTGGAGCAGCACCTCGACGGCGATGTTGGTGCCCCGCCGCATGACCACCGCCGCGCCGATGAAGGTCGTCCACATCAGCATGTAGCGGGCGATCTCCTCGGTCCACGCGGCCGAGTCGTTGAGGACGTAGCGGCTGAAGAACTGGACGAAGACGACGATCGCCATCGCCCAGAAGATCGCGAAGGCGATCACGTCGTCGACGTGGAACTCGATCTTGACCTCCTCGTCCTCGGCGACGATCAAGTGCGCCTCGGCAAGGTCGTCGGGTTCGCGCGGCTGCATTCTGGCAGGTCTCCTCGGCGGCCTCCCGGCCGACCCTGGCGTCGTCCGGCCCGGCCGCCCGGAAGGCGCGCCGGGCCCGACGCCCGTGGTTCACTTCAGCGCCTGGAGCGCGTCGTATTCGGCCTGGCTCCAGCCGGCGCCCGCCGAGGCGTCGTTGTGGAGCGGGACGGCGGCGGCGATGAAGGGCTTCCGGTCGACCTCCACGACGGTCTTGCCGAGCTTGCGGAACTCGTCCGCGAGCTTCTGCTCGGACGCCCGGATCTGGTCGGTCGCCCGGCCGGCCGCCTCGGTCAGCACCTCTTCGAAGACCTTCTTCTGGCCGTCGTCCAGGCGCGCCCAGACGTGGCCGCCGACGATGGTGACGAGGGACTCGGTGATGTGGCCCGTCAGCATGATGTGCGACTGCACCTCGTAGAACTTCTTGGCCATGATGGTCGGCAGGGGGTTCTCCTGCCCGTCGACGGTCTTGTTCTGCAGGGCGAGGTAGACTTCCGCGAAGGCGATCGGGGTGGCGTTGGCGCCGACCGACTTGGTGAACATCAGGAAGAGCGGCGCCGGCGGCACGCGCAGCTTCATGCCCTTCATGTCCTCCGGCGTGGTGATCGCCTTGTTGGCCGTCAGGTGGCGCTGGCCGTAATAGGTGAGGGCGACGACCTTGTGCTTCGTCTTGTCCTCGTAGCCCTTGGCGATGTCGCGGAAGAGCTTCGAGCCGCGATAGGCCTTCCAGTGGTCGAAGTCGCGCAGCACGAAGGGCGCGTTCGTGATGGCGAGCGGCTTGTGGATCGAGCCCGCGAAGGCGACGCCCGTGTAGATGATGTCCACGGTGCCGAGGCCGAGGCCCTCGTTGATCTGGTTCTCGTTGCCGAGCTGCGAGGCCGGGTGCACCGAGATCTCGATCTTGCCGCCCGTGCGCTTCTTGATCTCCTCGGCGGCCCAGACCGCCTCGGTGTGATAGGGCTCGCTCGTCTCGTAGACATGCGCCCAGCGCAGCTTCGTCTGCGCCGAAGCCGGCAGGATGGCGGCGGCGGTGGCGAGGGCAGCCGCCAGCAGGATGCGTCCGGGGTATCTCAACATGCTTGTCCTCCCGTTCGATGGGTCCGGCGGATCTCCGTCCGCCTCGTGAAAAGTCCGTCGGGCGCCAGCGCGCCCGCTACTGGAAGAAGTCCGGGTTGGCGTCGCGGACCTGGTCGATGCTGATCTCCAGCCCGGCCAGGTGGTCGCGCATGGCGGCGGACGCCGCGTCGGGGTCGCGTCGGCGAATGCCGTCGAGGACCGCCGCGTGCTCGACGATCACCTTCCTGAGCCGCCCCTCCTGCGGGAGGGTCAGCCGGCGGTAGCGGTCGATGTGCATCTTGGCGCGCTCGACCAGCGTCCAGATCCCGGGATAGCCCGCGACCGCCGCGATGGTGGCGTGAAAGGCCTCGTCGGCCAGGTGGAAGGCCTCGAAGTCGCCCTGCTCGGCGACCTCGGTCAGGCGGGCCTGGGCGGCCTCGAGCTGCAGGACGGCGCTCCCCGTCGCCCGTTCGGCCGCCGCGCGCACCGTGGCCTCCTCGAGCGCCTTGCGCACGACGATCGCCTCCGGCAGGAGCCCCAGGGGGATCCGCGCGACGGAGGTGCCCGACTTCGGGACGATGTCGACCAGACCCTCGTCGGCGAGGCGGATCAGCGCCTCGCGCACCGGCGTCCGGCTGACACCGTAGGCGAGCGAAAGCTCGGGCTCCGACAGCGAGCCGCCGGGCACGATGTCGAGCGTGAGGATGCGGGCCTTCAGGTCCGCGTAGACGGTCTCGGACGAGCCTTTCGGCCGGTTCGCCCGCCAGAGCTGCGGCGCCTCCGCCCCCATCCGAGTCGATCGTGCCGCCAACGCCTGTCCCCCGGCGGCCAAAGATGTGCCGCAGGGGTCAGGTTAACCGGAGGCAAACTTGCATGCAAGATATATCAGAGCGCCCTCAGTGGGGACGACGATCCGATCCGTGGCCCTGCTCCGGGGCCGCCGTGCCGTGCCGGCGCCTTCGCGAGGTCCGCCGCCCCGGTTCCGTCCGCGAGGTACGGGCCCGCGCCTCAGGGGCCGGTGTGCCAGACGTAGCCGCGGGCCCGGGTGCGGCCGTGGCTGGTGTCGCGCATGCCGCGGCGCTCGGCGGCGGGGTCGTAGCCGCGGTCGAGCACGTTGGGTTCGCGGCTGCGGTCGAGACCGCCGGGCTCGGCCGGTCGCTCGATGTCGACCGGGGTCCAGCCCGACGCGCGCCATTCGGCCTCGCGCTGGTCGAGGTCGACGGTGCCCTCCTCGTCGAGGATGTCGAGGGCGCGCTCGTAGCTGCCGGAATTGGCGCTCGCGGTGACGAGGTAGCCGCCCCGCTTCAGGGCCTCCTCGTAGATCAGCCGGTCCCCGTCGGGGATCAGGTAGTCGGTCAAGGTTTCCCACAGGCCCTTGTCCTCGGCGCGGGCGAACCCGGCCTCGGCGGCCTGCTTCTGGGTGCCTGCCACGAAGCGCAGGTCGTCGGGCCGGAAACCCGCCGCCTGCAGGCGTTCGACG
The DNA here is from genome assembly GCF_037203705.1 of Prosthecomicrobium sp. N25. Lineage (NCBI taxonomy): Bacteria > Pseudomonadati > Pseudomonadota > Alphaproteobacteria > Hyphomicrobiales > Kaistiaceae > Prosthecomicrobium > Prosthecomicrobium sp. N25. The sequence goes on along the minus strand of NZ_JBBCAT010000001.1, from coordinate 2,869,054 downwards.
GCGCGCTCGGCCGCCGCCTTGTCGTCGAAGAAGGCCGTGACGGTGCGCGCGTCGGCGCCGGTCGGATCGGGAATCATGGGCGTCCTCCTCGGTGGGGGTCGGGTCTCCGCCCCTCCGCACGGGAACGCCGGCCCGGCGGCGCGGTTCCGCCATGCGGGCCCGGCACGGCACGCACTCTTGCCGTACCCGGCCGGCCGCCCCATTGTCGCGCCATCCGAACGGGGGAGTGCTCGCGATGGTCAAGGCAATTGAGATCCACGAGACCGGCGGACCGGAGGTCCTGAGGCTGGCCGATGTCGCGGTCGCCGCGCCCGGTCCCGGGGAGGCGCTGGTCGCCCACAAGGCGATCGGCATCAACTTCATCGACTGCTACTACCGCTCCGGCCTCTATCCGGCGCCGGCCGGATTGCCCTTCATCCCGGGCAACGAGGGATCGGGCGTGGTCGAGGCGGTCGGCCCGGGCGTGACCCACGTCGCCCCGGGCGACCGGGTCGCCTACGTGGCCACCCTCGGCTCCTACGCGCAGAAGCGTCTCGTCCCGGCCGACCGCCTCATCAAGCTGCCCGACGGCATCGCAGACGAGACCGCCGCCGCCATGATGCTGAAGGGCATGACGGTCCAGTATCTCCTCAACCGCACCTTCAAGGTCGGGCCGGGGACGACGCTCCTCTTCCACGCCGCCGCCGGCGGCGTCGGCCTCATCGCCGGCCAATGGGCGAAGGTGCTCGGGGCGACGACCATCGGCACGGCCGGCGGTCCGGAGAAATGCGCGCTCGCCCGGGCGAACGGCTACGACCACGTGATCGACTACCGCAACGAAGATTTCGTCGCCCGGGTGAAGGAGCTGACCGGCGGTGCCGGCGTGGACGTCGTCTACGACTCCATCGGCAAGGACACGTTCCCGGGCTCGCTCGACTGCCTGAAGCCGCTCGGCATGTGGGTGTCCTTCGGCAACGCCTCCGGACCGGTGCCGGCCTTCCCCATAGGCCTGCTGTCGCAGAAGGGATCCCTCTTCGCGACCCGGCCGACCCTCTTCACCTACACGGCCAAACGCGAGGACCTGGAGACGACCGCCAACGACCTGATCGCGCGGGTCGGCAGCGGCGCGGTGCACATCCCGGTCAACCATCGCTACGCCCTGGCCGACGCCGCCGACGCCCACCGCGACCTGGAGGGCCGCCGGACGACCGGCGCCAGCGTGCTCCTGCCCTGACCCGCGCCGCGCCGCAGCTTGCCAAGGCGCCGCCGTCGTCGCATACGTGAAGGCGGTAGGCGTTCCTCCCGGCCGCCCTGCGGGCCGGGACCGCCCGCACGGATGAAGGCATGATCGAGGTCCCAAGTCCCGAGGCGGCCGCAACCGAGAGGCTGGCGGCCGCCGTGGAAGACGGTTTCGAGGCGGAGGTGCAGTTCCTCCGGCGTCTCGTTCAGACCCGCAGCGAGATCCCGCCCGCCGACTTCGGCGCGATCTCGGAGGCCGCCGCCGATTCCCTTGAGGCCCTGGGCTTCACGGTCGAGCGCCATGCGGTGCCCGAGCCCTTCGCGCGCCAGCACGGTCTGAAGTCGGTCGTCAACCTGATCGTCCGCCACCGCTTCGGCTCGGGCGTCGGTCCGGTGGTGGCCCTGCAGGCCCACGGCGACACGGTGCCGGCCGGCAGCGGCTGGTCGCTCGACCCCTTCGCCGGCGAGGTGCTACGTGGGGCCCTGTGGGGCCGCGGCGCCGCGGTCTCGAAGTCGGACATCGCCGCCTACGCCTTCGCGCTCGACGCGCTGCGCCGGACCGGGGAGGGGCTCTCCGGCACGGTCGAACTCCACATCACCTTCGACGAGGAGGCCGGCGGCCATGTCGGGCCGCAGTGGCTCCTGGCGCAGGGCCTGACCCGTCCCGACCTCGTCATCGCGGCGGGCTTCACCCACGCGGTGACGGTCGTCCATGCCGGCTGTCTCCACCTCGAGATCGTGATCCGCGGCCGCGCCGCCCATGCGGCCCTTCCCGAGGAGGGTGCCGACGCCCTCGAGGCGGCCACGCCCGTCCTCGCGGCCCTCTACGGCGAGCGCCGGCGGCTGGCGGGCATCGTCAGCGCCGAGCCCGGCATCGGCTCGGCCCGCCTGACCGTCGGCACGGTGTCGAGCGGCATCTCCATCAACGTCGTTCCCGACCGCACCGTCATCCGGGTCGACCGCCGCCTGATCCCGGAGGAGGACGGCGAGGCGGTCGAGGCCGACCTCATCCGCCTGATCGAGGCCGCGGCGGGAGATCGCGCCGGCATCGAGGTGGAATGCCGCCGGCTCATGCTCGCCGAGCCTCTGCGCCCGCGCCCCGGCGTGGAGGACCTCGTCGCCCTGATCCGGCGCAAGGCGGAGGCCGTGCTCGGCCGGCCGATCGAGGCGACGGGCGCCCCCCTCTATTCCGACGGGCGACACTATGCGGCGGCGGGCATCCCCACCGTCCTCTACGGCGCGGGGCCGCGATCCGTGACGGCCTCGGGCGCCTACGGGCCCGACGAGCGGCTCGATCTGGCCGACCTCAAGGCGGCGACGCTCATCGTCGCCGGGACGCTCGCCGACCTGCTCCGTCCCCGCTGAGCCGCACCCGTTCGCGCAAGCGTGTTTGGTCGCCGGACGGGGCCTGCGCTAGCCTGCGCGCTGCCGCTGCGGGAGCGGCGTTCAGACGACGGGGTTTGACGATGCGCGCGTGGATGTTCGGGGTCGTGGCCCTCGCCGCGGGGGTCGCGGCAGGGCCGGCCATGGCGGATTCGATCGACGGCAAGTGGTGCCGAAAGGACGGGCGGCGCATGGAGATCAGCGGATCGACCATCATCACGCCCGGCGGCACGTCGATGCAGGGCGACTACACCCGCCACGCGTTCCGCTACCGGGTGCCCGACCAGGAGGAGTTCGGCGGCACCGTCCGGTTCCTGCGCCTCAACGGCGAGGACTGGGTCTATGCCTACCCGGCCGACCAGCCGGCCGCCGAACCCGAGGTCTGGGAGCGCTGCCGGCTGGTGAGCTGATCGGGGGAGGGCGGCTCAGGCGGCAGCCCGCCCGGCCACTGCGGCGGCATCGTGATCGGAGATCGGCCGTGCGAAGCGGACGCCGAACTCGTCGGCGGTCAGCCAGATCACGGTGGCCGAGACGTCCAGCTCTCCGGTGAGCCGGAGCCGGACCGTCGACCCCGCGGAGATGCCCGGGACGGTGCCGAGGCGCGCGCCGGTCGTGCTGAGTTCGGTCATGCGGGACCGATGGACGCGCCCCTCGTGCTGGACCTCGAAGTCCCGCGCGGCCTGGAGGCGGCGGGCGCCCCGGCGGTCGCGGATCTCGCCGTTGATCGTGCCGAGGAAGTCCTCGACCGTCTTGGAGAGCCGATCGGTGATCTGCGAGAGCTTCTCGGCCACCCCGCGCGCGCTGGCGGCGGCCATCTCGGTCTCGGCGACCGCCCCCATGACGCTCTCGACGCTGCCGGCCACCTCGCTCGACCCCTGCGAGGCCTGGGTGATGTTGGCGGTGATCTCCCGGGTCGCGTTGCTCTGCTCGGAGACGGAGGTCGCGATCGAGGCGGTCAGGCCGTTGACGTTCTCCATCATGGCGACGATGCCGCGCACGGACTCCTCCGTCGCGCGCGCGGCCGACTGGATCGCGCCGACCTGCTGGGCGATATCGCCCGTCGCCTTCGCGGTCTGCTCGGCGAGCGACTTGACCTCGGACGCGACCACCGCGAAGCCCCGGCCGGCGGTGCCGGCGCGCGCCGCCTCGATGGTGGCGTTGAGGGCCAGCAGGTTGGTCTGCTCTGCGATGCCGCGGATCATCTCCACCACGGTGCCGATCTGACGCGCGGTCTCGGCGAGCGCGGCCATGTCCCGGTTGGTCCGCTCGGCCGTCTCCGTCGCGGTCAGCACCATGCCGGAGGCCTTGGTGGCGCGGTCGGCGATCTCGCCGATCGAAGCCCCCATCTCCTCGGTGGCCGAGGCGATGGTCTGGATGCCGGCCGAGGATTCGGTTGAGGCGGCGGCCGCGGCCGAGGCTTGGCTGGCCGTCACTCGGGCGACCGACCCGAGGGTATCGGCAGTCTTCTCCATCCGGTGCATCTCGGTGCCGAGATTCTCGGTGACGTGGCCGATGTCCGCCTGGAACTGCAGGATGATCCGTTCGAGCTCCCGGCGCTCGGCGTCGCGCTTGTCCTGCTCGAGCCGGGCCGCCTCCTCGAGGCGGCTGCGTTCGACCATGGAGTCCCGGAACACCGCGACCGCGCGGGCCATGTCGCCGATCTCGTCCTTGCGGTCCGCCCCCTCGGCGGCGACCGCGAGGTCCCCGTCGGAGAGCGCGCGCATGGTCCGGGTCAGCCGGCCGATCGGGCCGCTGATCCGCCGGTTGGCGACGAAGGCGAGAATGGCGGAGATCAGGACGGCGGCCACGAGGCCCACATACTTGGCGATGGTGCCGTAGAAGGCCGCCTCGTCGGCAAGAGACTTGAAATCCGTGTTGGCCGCCTCGATCCGGTCGCTCAGGGCCTCCATCTCGTCCTCGAGCAGCTTGAAGGCCTTGTCGAAGGCCGGCAGGCTCGCGGTGGCCTTGGCCGGATCGCCCTTGGCCGCGAACTCGACGATCGACCGCGCCGTCTTCACGTAGTCGAGCAGCGACGGCTTCACCTTGGCCACCGCGCCCGCGATCTCCGGGCCGAGGTCGGCCTTCTCGAGACGCCCCATGCGCGACTGGAAGACCTCCGCGTACTCGTCGAATTCCTTGCCGACTTCCGCCAGCACCGAACCGTCCTTGGTGGCGGCCGCGTGGAGAGACCGGTAGACCGTGCCCCGAATCGCGTCATGCGCCATGTCGGCATCCGACTGCTGGCGGAGCGCCGTGGTCCCCGCCTGCATCAGGTCCATCGCGGAGGAGTGGCGGTCGACGATGTAGAAGACTGTCGCGGCCAGTGCGGCAGAGACGAAAAAGGAGGCCAGGTTCAGGCCGAACATGATCTGTCGGATTCGCAATGTCGTGCCCTCCGCAACCGCAGGGTTCGGCGCCGTCGCGCCTTCGGTACGGAGAGTTTCATGCCAATCTTAATATAGAGTAGTGCGAATAGGCGCATATGCGAATAACGAGTGTTCGTCGCCCGCGCGGGTCCGGCTTTGCTGCGGAATGCGACTACCCCGTAGCTGTGCCGTAGAGGTCGTAGGCGTCGGATCTGTCGATCTTCACAGTGATGATTTCACCAATACGAAGCGGGCGACGTGACGTTACGTAAGTCGTGCCGTCGATGTCCGGAGCGTCCCACTTGGTCCGGCCCTTGGCGACTGTCGGCCCCGCCTCGTCGATGATCACCGGCACGCGCCGGCCGACGCGCGCCTTCTGGAGGCGCTCCGAGATTGCCTGCTGGTGCTTCATGAAACGATGCCAGCGCTCGTCCTGCACCGCCTTGGGCACCGGTGCGCCGAGCTCGTTCGCCGGGGCGCCGCGGACCGGCTCGTAGCGGAAGCAGCCGACCCGATCGAGCTTCGCTTCGGTGAGCCAGTCGAGCAGGAACTGGAAGTCCTCCTCCGTCTCGCCGGGAAAGCCGACGATGAAGGTCGAACGGATCGCGAGATCCGGCGCGACGGCGCGCCAGCCGCGGATGCGGTCGAGGGTCTTCTCCTGGTGGGCCGGCCGGCGCATCGCCTTCAGCACGGAGGGGGCGGCATGCTGGAAGGGGATGTCCAGGTAGGGCAGGATCCTGCCCTCGGCCATCAGGCCGACGACCTCGTCGACATGGGGGTAGGGGTAGACGTAGTGGAGGCGCACCCAGGCGCCGAAGTCGCCCAGCTCCCGCGCGAGATCGATGAACTTCGCCCGGACCTGCCGGTCCTTCCAGGCGCTCTCGGCGTAGCGCAGGTCCACCCCGTAGGCCGAGGTGTCCTGGCTGATGACGAGGAGTTCCTTGACCCCGGCCTTCACGAGCCTTTCGGCCTCGCGCAGCACGTCGGCGGCCGGCCGGGAGATGAGGTCGCCCCGGAGCTTCGGGATGATGCAGAAGGAGCAACGGTTGTTGCAGCCCTCGGATATCTTCAGATACGCGTAGTGGCGCGGCGTCAGCTTGACGCCCTGCGGCGGGATCAGGTCGAGGAAGGGATCGTGCGCCGGCGGCACCGCCGCATGCACCGCGCCGACGACGCTCTCGTAGGCCTGCGGTCCCGTGATGGCGAGGAGATTGGGGTAGCTCTCCTCGATCTCGCCCGGCTCGGCGCCCATGCAGCCGGTGACGATGACCTTGCCGTTCTCCGCCATCGCCTTGCCGATGGCGTCCAGGCTCTCCGCCTTGGCGCTGTCGAGGAAGCCGCAGGTGTTGACGATGACCACGTCGGCGCCGGAGTGGCTCTTCGAGAGCTCGTAACCCTCCGCCCGCAGCTGCGTGATGATCCGCTCGCTGTCGACGAGGGCCTTCGGGCAGCCGAGACTGACGAAGGAAATCTTCGGGTTCCGCGCCGGGGCTGCGGCCGCCTGGTCGTCCATCATGGTCGGATCGTTCCGCTCGCGGCCGGAGGCAAGGTCCGGCGCTCGTTTCGCTCGCCGCGGAGTTAAGCGGTTTCGCCGGAAATGCAAGCCTCGTTACCGTCGTGCAGCGATCCTGCGGCCTCCGCGATGCGCGCCGCGATCATGTCGGCGACCCCGAGGTCCGAGCCGATCGCGGCGATGTGGTGCAGAACCTGCGGGCGCTCCGCCACCAGGGTAGCGACGTCGTCGAGGGCGTGCGTGCCCTCCGAGGCGAAGAAGCCCACGACGATCTGCGGGTCCACGTCCCGGAACGCGTCCTCCACGAAGGGAGCCTCCTCGATGAAGGCGACGTGGACGCGCCCGAGGCCCCGGTAGCCGAGCTCGGCGGCCACCGCTTCCGTGCGCAGGCGCGAGGCCGGCTCGCCGGAGCCCGAGCCGTGTCCGACCAGCAGGATGCGGAAGTCCTTCGGCTCGCACCCGCCCTGCAGGGCGGCGACCGACCTGAGCCGCCGCTCCAGGAGGTCGACGACGAGCGGATCGGTGCCGAAGGTAGGCAGCAGCTGCGGTCTGGGGAAGCCGCTCGCGGCGAGCATGCGGGGCAGCTTGACGCGGACGAAGTAGCCGTCCGACATGAAGAAGGGATAGACCGCGACCGGACCCTCGGCCGCCGTGCCGAGATCGGCGCGGGCGGCCGGGAAGCTGTCGGGCTCCTTCAGCACGGCCCAGGCGACCGGCACGTCGACCCGCCGCGCGAGGCGCTCGGCGATCGTCCGGATCGCCGCGTTGCGGCGAAGGTCGCCGCCGTCGCCGTGCGCGGCGACCAGAATGGCGGCCGGCGCGGGAGCCGCGCCGGGCTCGCGGACGGGGGAGGGGGACGGGGTGGCGCTGGACATCGGTCCGATATGGCGCGGAAGCGCAGCCTGGGCAAGCGGCACGGCACGCCCTTGGCGGCACGGGCTCCCCGCGCCACTTCTCTTCAGGCGGACGGACCGGCCATGACCCCGAACCTGAACCTGCCCAACCTCATCAGCGTCGCCAGGCTCATCCTGGTGCCGCTCGCCGTGGCGGCGATCTCCGAGGACCGGCTCGACCTCGCCTTCTGGATCTTCGTCGTCGCCGGCGCCTCGGATGCCTTCGACGGCTGGATCGCGCGGCGCTGGAACCTCGGCACGGAGCTCGGCGCCCACCTCGACGCCATCGCCGACAAGTCCCTGCTGGTCGCCACCTACGTGGCGCTCGGCATCGGCGGCGACCTGCCGCGCTGGCTGGTGATCCTGGTGGTCTCCCGCGACCTCCTCATCATCGGCGCCTACCTCCTGTCGTGGATCCTGGGGAAACCGGTGGCCGTGCGGCCTCTCTTCGTCTCCAAGGCGAATACGCTCGCGCAGATCTTGCTAGCCGGCACGGTTCTGGGGGATCATGCCTTCGCGGTCGACCTCACCGCCGCCGTGGCTGCGGGGATCTGGGTCGTCGCGGCGACCACCGTCGCCTCGGGGGCGGCCTATCTGGTCGGCTGGATGAGGCAGATGGCGGTGAGCCCGCCGCCGACCGCCTGACGGTCGGGCGCCTGGGACGAGAGAGGGAACGGCGTCTTGAGCCTGACGAAGCAGGTCCAGTTCTGGATCGCCGCCCTGGCCGTGTTCATCGCCTTCCTCTACGTGTTCAGCGACGTGCTGCTGCCCTTCGTGTCCGGCATGGCGCTCGCCTATCTGCTCGACCCCCTGGCCGACCGCCTGGAGCGGCTCGGCCTGACCCGACCGCTGGCGACGCTCGCCATCGTCATCGGCCTGATCGTCGGACTGACGGTGATCCTCATCCTGGTCGTGCCGCTGCTCGTCAACCAGATCGGCGGCTTCGTCGACCGGCTGCCCTACTATGTCACCCGCCTGCAGGCCTTCGGCTCCAGGGCCATGGACGGCCGTCTCGGCCAGCTCGTCGGTTCCAACGCCAAGGACCTGGAGGCCCAGCTCGGGTCCTTCCTGAGCCAGGGGGCCGGCTGGATTACCCGCGTCCTGCAGTCGATCTGGAACGGCGGGCAGGCGATCATGTCGATCCTGACCCTGCTGGTGATCGCGCCGGTGGTCGCCTTCTACCTCCTGCTCGACTGGGACCGCATGGTCGACAAGATCGATAGCTGGCTGCCTCTGCGCCACCGGGAGACGATCCGCGGCCTGGCGCGCGACATGAACGCGGTGGTCGCCGGCTTCGTGCGCGGCCAGATCTCGGTCTGCCTGGCGATGGGCATCTTCTACGCCACGGGGCTCACTCTCGTCGGCCTGAACTTCGGGCTCTTCATCGGTCTCCTCGCCGGCATCCTGGGCTTCATCCCCTTCGTCGGCTTCGGCGTCGGGCTGATCGCCTCGGTCGGCGTGGCGATCGCCCAATTCTGGCCCGAGTGGCAGTGGATCCTCGCGGTGCTCGCCGTCTTCTTCGCCGGCCAGATGCTGGAAGGCTACGTGCTACAGCCCAACTGGGTCGGCCGCTCGGTCGGGCTCCATCCGGTCTGGCTGCTCTTCTCCCTCTTCGCCTTCGGATCGATGGCCGGCTTCGTCGGCATGCTGGTCGCCGTGCCCGTCGCCGCCTCGGTCGGGGTGCTCGCCCGCTTCGCGCTCGAGCAATACCTGGCCAGCCCCTTCTACGCCGCATCCGGAAGCGACGATCCCGATGGCGCCAGCGCCTAGACGGCCGACCTCACAGCTGCCGCTCGACCTCGCCCTGCCGCCTCGGCGCGGGCCGGAGGACTATGTCGTCGGCGAGGCGAACCGTGCGGCCCACGATCTCCTCGAGGCCTGGCCGGCCTGGCCGTCGCCGGTCGTCCTGGTGACCGGGCCGGAGGGTTCCGGCAAGAGCCATCTGGTGGCGATCTGGTCCGAGCGGGCAGGGGCCTCGGTGCTCGCCGCCCGGGATCTCGGCGGCGCCGACCCGCTCGCGCTCGCCGCGGCGGGCCCCGTCGTGGTCGAGGACCTCGGCCCGGGACTCGACGAGACCGCGCTCTTCCATCTCGTCAACGCCGTCCAGGCGGCAGGCCGCCAGCTCCTCCTCACCGCCCGCACCGAACCGGCGGCCTGGGGCCTCCGCCTTCCCGACCTCGCCTCGCGCCTGAGGGCGGCGACCCCCGCCCGTCTCCAGGAGCCCGACGACGCACTCCTGGAGGCGCTCCTCGCCAAGCTCTTCGCCGACCGGCAGGCCGCCGTCGACCCCCAGCTCCTGCACGGCGTCGCCATTCGGATGGAGCGCTCCTATGCCGCCGCGCGGGACGTGGTGGAGGCGATCGACCGCGAGGCGCTCGCCGCCAAGGCTCCGATCGCCCGCGGCCTGGCGATGCGGGTCGTCGACCGCCTGCATCCGCGGGAACCGGAATTGCCCGGGCTCGACGCGGAGCCTGCGGCGGACGACAATCCGTCATGAAGCGGAGATAGGACGGTCCTCCGCCACGAAGAGAGCCGGGGAGACCGAATCCCGGCCGGAAGGGGACGAGACATGGACGCCAATGCAGACGCCCGCCCGCCGCAGAGGCGAACCCGCGAGAAGGCGGCGGCTCCGGCGCGGCCCACACCCGCGCGCGAGGCGCCGCCCGCCGCGGATGCGGTCCTCTCGGCGGGCCTGCCGACGGGCGGCACGCGGATCGTCACGTCGACGCCCCCGTCGGACCTCGCGACGAGCCCGGAGCGGTTCGTCAACCGGGAGCTCTCGTGGCTCGCCTTCAACCGCCGCGTCCTCGAGGAATCGGCGAACGTCAACCATCCCCTCCTCGAGCGCCTGCGCTTCCTGTCGATCTCGGCCAACAACCTCGACGAGTTCTTCATGGTCCGCGTCTCGGGCCTCGTCGAGCAGCACCTCGCCGGGATCGTCACCCGCTCGGACGACGGGCTGACCCCGGCCGAGCAGCTCTCCCGCATCGACGAGGCGGTGCGCGCCCTGACGGAGGAGCAGCAGCGCCTCTACGGGGAGCTGAAGCAGGAGCTCTTCGGGGCGGGCGTCCAGATCGTCGACGGCACGATGATCGACAAGGCCGACCGCCTGTGGCTCGATCAGTACTTCCTCACCCACGTCTTCCCGGTCCTGACGCCGCTCGCCTGCGACCCGGCGCACCCCTTCCCGTTCATCCCCAACCTCGGCTTCTCGCTCGTCCTCGACCTCGCCAAGACCGGCGGGAGCGCGACCATGACGGCGCTCATCCGCATCCCGTCCAAGATCGAGCGCTTCATCGAGCTCCCCGCCCTCGAAGCGGAACCCGGCGTCAAGCGCTTCATCAGCCTGGAGCACGTCATCGGGCTCCACATCGGCGGGCTCTTCCCCGGCTACCACGTGCGCGGCAAGGGCGCGTTCCGGGTCATCCGCGATTCCGATATCGAGATCGAGGAGGAGGCCGAGGACCTCGTCCGGGTCTTCGAGACCATGCTGAAGCGTCGCCGGCGCGGGTCCGTGATCCGGCTGGAGATCGAGGCCGAAACGCCCGAGCGCCTGCGCGGCTTCGTGGCGACGGCCCTCGGAGTCGGGCCGGACGGGGTCTTCTTGGTCCACGGGCTCCTGGCCCTGACCGAACTGTCCCAGCTCGTCGCCGTCGACCGACCCGAGCTCAAGTTCACCCCCTACGTCCCGCGCTTCCCCGAGCGCATCAAGGAATTCGGCGGCGATTGCTTCGCCGCCATCAAGGCGAAGGACCTCGTGGTCCACCACCCCTACGAGTCCTTCGACGTCGTCGTGCAGTTCCTGACCCAGGCGGCGCGCGACCCGGACGTGGTCGCCATCAAGCAGACCCTCTACCGGACCTCCAAGGACAGCCCGATCGTCAAGGTGCTGGCGGAGGCCGCGGAGGCGGGCAAGTCGGTCACGGCGGTCGTCGAGCTGAAGGCCCGCTTCGACGAGGAGGCGAACATCCGATGGGCGCGCGACCTGGAGCGCGCGGGCTGCCAGGTGGTCTTCGGCTTCGTCGAGCTGAAGACCCATTCCAAGCTGTCGCTCGTGGTCCGGCGCGAGCAGGGGTCGCTCGCGACCTACTGCCACATCGGGACCGGCAACTACCACCCGATCACGGCGCGCATCTACACCGACCTCTCCTTCTTCACCGCCGACCCGGCGATCGGCCGCGACGTCGCCAAGGTGTTCAACTTCATCACCGGCTACGCCCAGCCGCAGGAACTCGAGAAGATCGCCATCTCGCCCCTGACCGTGCGCTCGCGCATCCTCGGCCACATCGAGGCCGAGATGGAGCATGCCCGCGCCGGCCGCCCGGCGCAGATCTGGCTGAAGATGAACTCCCTCGTCGACGCCCGCATCATCGACGCGCTCTACGCGGCGAGCCAGGTCGGCGTCTCCATCGAGATCATCGTGCGCGGCATCTGTTGCCTCAGGCCCGGCGTGCCGGGGCTCTCGGAGAACATCCGGGTGAAGTCGGTCGTCGGCCGCTTCCTCGAGCACAGCCGCATCTTCTGCTTCGGCAACGGCCACGGGCTTCCCACGCCGCAGGCGATCGTCTACATCGGCTCGGCCGACATGATGCCGCGCAACCTGGATCGGCGCGTGGAGGCGCTCGCGCCGCTGACGAACCCCACCGTCCACGAGCAGGTGCTCGACCAGATCATGGTCGCGAACCTCCGGGACAACCAGCAGAGCTGGCGGCTCCTGGCCGACGGGGGACACGAGCGGATCGTGCCGCGGGAAGGCGAGGAACCTTTCAACGTGCACAAGTATTTCATGACGAACCCATCGTTGTCAGGCCGTGGAAAATCCCTCAAGTCCGATCCGCCCCGACCCCTCCGACGTCATCGTGACTGACGCGCTGGAGGGCGCCGAGTATGCCCCCGGCCGGCTCGCCGGCGCGGGGCCGATCGCGGTCGTCGACATCGGCTCGAACTCGGTGCGTCTCGTCATCTACGAGCGGCTCTGCCGGTCGCCCACCCTCCTCTTCAACGAGAAGGTGCTCGCCGGTCTCGGCAAGGGCGTCGGCAAGACCAACCGGCTCGGCGAGCAGCCGGTCGCCACCGCGCTCGCCGCCGTCAGGCGCTTCCGCCAGCTGGCCGACCAGTGCAACGTGGCGGACCTGCACGTGCTGGCGACCGCCGCGGCGCGCGAGGCCGCCAACGGGCCGGCCTTCATCGAGGAGCTGGAGCGGATCTGCCGCGTCCCCGTGCAGGTGCTGTCGGGCGCCGAGGAGGCGCGGCTCGCCGCGCTCGGCATCCAGTCCGGCATGCACGAGCCCGACGGGGTCGCCGGCGACCTCGGCGGCGGCAGCCTCGAACTGGTCGACCTCAAGGGCCAGCGGGTCGGGCAGGGGCGGACCTACCCGCTCGGCGGCATCCGCCTCTCCGAGGCCGCGGAGGGGTCGCCGCGCCGGGCCGAGAAGATCGCCGAGGAGATCCTGAAGTCCTCCGAGGTGCTGACGGGTCTCCCGGGCCGGGCCTTCTACGCGGTCGGCGGCACCTGGCGCTCGCTCGCCAAGCTGCACATGCACCAGACCGGCTATCCGCTGCATGTCATGCACGAATATGCCATCCGGGCCGACGAGGCGCTCGACTTCTGCCGGATGGTCGGGCGCGGCGACATCGACGCCCTCGACCGGATCGAGGTCATCTCCAAGCAGCGCCGCGACCTGCTCGCCTACGGCGCCACCGTGCTCGCCCAGATCATCCGCTTCGGCCGGCCGAAGGAGGTCGTGCTCTCCGCCCTCGGCCTGCGCGAGGGTCATCTCTACGACCTCCTGCCCGAGGAGGAGCGACGGCGCGACCCCCTCATCTCGGCCTCGGAGGAGCTCGCCGCCCTGCGGTCCCGCTCGCCCCGCCACGCCCACGAGCTCGGCCCCTGGACCGGCAGGGTCTTCGAGGCGCTCGGCATCGACGAGACGGCCGAGGAGAAGCGCCTCCGGGTCGCCGCCTGCCTCCTCTCCGACATCGGCTGGCGCGCGCATCCCGACTATCGCGGCGAGCAGAGCCTCAACATCATCGCCCACGCCGCCTTCATCGGCGTCGACCACCCGGGCCGGGCCTACCTGGCGCTCGCCAGCTTCTACCGGCACATGGGCCTGATCGACGAGGCGCTGAGCCCGCGCATCCGCGAACTCGCCTCCACACGCTACAAGGAGCGCGCCCGCTGCCTCGGCGCGGCCTTCCGGGTCGCCTACATCCTGTCCGCCGCCATGCCGGGGATCATACCGCAGGTCGGCATCCACGCCCGCGACAACCGTCTCATCCTCTCCCTGCCGCCTCAGCTCGCCCAGCTCGAGGGCGAGGTGGTGCTGCGCCGCCTGCGCCAGCTCGCCAAGCTCGGCGGCCTCGACGCCGTCGTCGAGGTGGCATGAAGGTGGCTCCCTTGCGCGTCGTCGACGCCACGGCCGCGGGCGCCGAACCGACCTCGCGTCCCCTGACCACGGTCGGAGACCTCGTCGGCGCCGGCCTCGTGGCACCGGCCGAGGCGGCGGACCTCTCCCGCGTGATCGAGGACTTCGCGCTCCGCATCACGCCCGAGATGGCGGCGCTGATCGACCCGGCGGGGCAGGGGCCGGTCGCCCGCCAGTTCCTCCCCGATGCGGCCGAGCTCGAGATCGCGCCCGGCGAAATGGCCGACCCGACCGGCGACGGGGTGCACGAGGTGCTCCCCGGGCTCGTCCACCGCTACGCTGACCGGGTGCTCCTGAAGCCCCTGCAGGTCTGCGCCGTCTATTGCCGCTTCTGCTTCCGGCGTGAGGCCGTCGGCCCGGGCGAGGGTCTCCTCGGCGCGGCGGACCTCGCCGCCGCGGTGGACTACGTCCGCGCAAGGCCGGGGATCTTCGAGGTGGTCCTGTCCGGCGGCGACCCCTTGGTACTCTCCGACCGGCGGCTCGCGGCGCTGCTCGACGCGCTCGACGCCGTCCCGCACCTCGGCGTCGTCCGCATCCACACGCGCGTCCCGGTCGTCGACCCCGGCCGCGTGACGGACGACCTCCTGCGCCTGCTCGACCGACGTGTCGCCGTCTGGCTCGTCCTCCACGTCAATACCGCCGAGGAACTCACGGATTCTGCGCTGGACTCGATCCGCAGGCTTTCCCGTGCCGGCATCCCGCTGCTCGCCCAGACGGTCCTGCTCGCGGGCGTGAACGATACGCCCCACGCGCTCGAAGGGCTGTTCCGGCGCCTCGTCGCCAATCGGGTGAAACCCTACTACCTGCACCATCTCGACCCCGCCCGCGGCACGGGTCATTTCCGCACCTCGATCGCCGAGGGCCAGGCGCTGATGCGTGACCTGCGCGGCCGCGTCTCCGGCCTCTGCCAGCCGACCTACGTGCTCGACATCCCCGGCGGCCACGGCAAGGTGCCGATCGGGCCCGGCTACCTGGAGAGCCGCCAGGACGGCACCTATACGGTCCGCGATCCACAAGGCCGCGAGCACGCCTTCAGGGATGCCGCGGCCGGGCAGGGCGAGTAGCCCGTCCGACCCCCGCAGGGCGTCCGCAGCGTTTGATGCCGCCGGATGTGCGAAGGGGCCGCTCGCGCGACCCCTTGCATCCTACTCCGCCGCCTGCGGCAGATCCGGCTTCGCCTCGTCCCGGCCGTTCGGGACGGCGATCGGCTTGGGCTCGCGCAGGGGCACGACCACGGCCGGCGCCGCGAGGCTGGTCGGCGGGACCGGCACCACCGTGACCGGGGCCGCCGCCGCCGGCACGATCGCGGCCGCGGGCGGGGTCGGCGCCGCCATGGCGACGGCCAGCGGCACCGCCGTCGCGGTCGCCGCGGCCTCGGCGCTGAGGACCGGAATGCCGTGCGGGTGGCCCGGAACGGCATCCGCCTCGTCCTCGTCGGGCGCGTTCGGCCGGAGCATCCAGCCGAGCACCTTGCCGACCAGATGACCGATGTCGTCCATGATCGTGTAGAAGCTCGGGATGAAGACGAGCGACAGCATCGTCGACACGATCAGGCCGCCGATCACCGCGATCGCCATGGGAGCGCGGAATTCGCCGCCCTCGCCGGTCGCCATGGCGGCCGGGATCATGCCGGCCACCATGGCGATGGTGGTCATCACGATCGGGCGGGCCCGCTTGCGGCCGGCGTCGACGACCGCCTCGAACTGCGGCACGCCGTGCTTCTCCTGCTCCACCGCGAAGTCGACGAGCATGATGGCGTTCTTGGTGACGATGCCCATCAGCATCAGGATGCCGATGACCACCGGCATGGACACCGGGTTCTGCGTCGCCTGCAGGGCGAGCACCACGCCGGCCACCGACAGGGGCAGGGTCGCCAGGATGGTGACCGGCCGGAAGACGTTGCCGAGCAGCAGGATCAGGACGACGAAGACCATCATGATGCCGGCGCCCATCGCGTAGGCGAAGCCGCCGAACACCTCGGCCTGGATCTCCGTGTCGCCCGTTTCCTGGATGCGCACGCCCGGCGGCAGGTTCCGCGCGGCCGGGAGCGACATCAGCTTCTGCAGGCCTTCGCCCGAGGCGTGGCCCTTCGACATGGCCGCCCCGACCGTGACCCGCCGCTCGCGGTCGTAGCGCTCGATCGAGGACGGGCCCTGGCCGAAGCCGATGTCGGCGACGGCGGAGAGCGGCACCGAGCCGCCGCGCGCGGTCGGCACGCGCAGTGCGTGGATCGCCTCCATGTCGGCGCGCATCTCTTCGCCGACCTGCACCCGGATGGGGATCTGGCGCAGGCCCACGTTGAGCTTGGCGAGGTTCGGCCCGTTGTCGCCGATGGTGGCGATACGGATCGCCTCGGAGATCGCCTCCGGGGTGATGCCGAGGTCCGCCGCGAGGTCGAAGCGCGGGGTGATGCGGATCTCTGGCCGGTCGAGCGCCGCGTTGGCGGTCGGGTTGTCGTAGATCGGCTCGGCCCGCATCTGGCTCTGCAGCGCAAGCGCCGCATCGTTGACGGCCCGGCCGTCGGCGCCGAGCAGGCCGACCGTCAGCTCGCGCTCGCCGCGCTCGTTGACGAAGTAGTAGCGCAGGTCCGCCACCGACCCGAGGATCCGGCTGACGTCGCCCTCGACCATCTTCTGCGAGCGCTTGCGCTCGTGCTTGCGGACGAGCTGCACCGTCAGCTTGGCGCGGCGGAGCTCGAGCGTCCCGGTCGGCGAGGACCCGCCCACCACGAAGACGTCGCGCACCTCCGGCAGCTTGCGGAGCTCCCGCATCGCCTCGTCGGTCAGCCGCGCGGTGTCGTCCAGCTTGGCGCCCGGCGGCAGCTCGATGGAGGCCACGATGCGCGACTGGTCGTCCGGCGGGATGAAGCCCTGCGGCAGCGTCGAGGCCGACATGATCGAGCCGATCGCGAAGACGACGCCGAAGATCAGCGTCACCCAACGCCAGCGCAGGGTCGCGCGCAGCACCGCCGTGTAGGCGCGCATGATCGCCCCGTCGTGTTGCTCCTCGTGGCCCGGGTTGCGGAACAGGTAGGCCGCCATCATGGGCGTGATCAGGCGCGCCACCAGGAGCGAGAAGAACACCGCCACCGCGACCGTCAGGCCGAACTGCTTGAAGTACTGGCCCGCGATGCCGCCCATGAAGCTGACCGGCGCGAAGACCGCGATGATCGTCATCGTGATGGCGATGACCGCGAGGCCGATCTCGTCGGCGGCCTCCATGGCGGCGCGGTAGGGCGACTTGCCCATCCGCATGTGGCGGACGATGTTCTCGATCTCCACGATCGCGTCGTCGACCAGGATGCCGGTGACCAGCGTGATGGCGAGCAGGCTCACGAGATTGAGCGAGAAGCCCATCACGCTCATGGCCCAGAAGGTCGGGATCGCGGCGAGCGGCAGCGCCACCGCGGCGACGATCGTCGCCCTGAGGTCGCGCAGGAACAGGAACACCACGAGCACCGCCAGCGCCGAGCCCTCGAGGAGCGAGTGCATGGCGGACTCGTAGTTGCCGTAGGTCGAGTAGACCCCGTCGTCGATCTTCGAGAAGGCCACGTCCGGGTGGGCCCTGCCGATCTCCTCGACCTTCTTGCTGACCGCGTCCATCACGGTCGTGTCGGAGGCGCCCTTGGCCCGGTAGACCGAGAAGGACACGACCGGCTGGCCGTTGAGGCGCGCGAAGCTCTTCGGCTCCTCCCAGACGTCGGTGACGCTGCCGAGCTCGGACAGGCGCACCTGCCGGCCGCCGGAGAGGGAAATCTTAGTGTCGGCCAGCTCGGCGGCGGTGCGCGAGCTCGCGAGCGTGCGGATCGCCTGTTCCTGGCCGCCGATCTCGGACTTGCCGCCGGAGAGGTCGAGGCTCGTCGACCGGAGCTGGCGGTTGACCTCGCCCGCCGTGATGCCGAGCGACATCAGCCGGTCCGGGTCGAGCGCGATCTTGATCTCGCGCTTCACGCCGCCGATGCGCTCGACGCGGCCGACGCCCTTGAGGCCCTGGATGGCGCGCACGACCGTGTCGTCCACGAACCAGGAGAGCTCCTCGGGGGTCATGCCCGGCGAGGCGGCGCCGAAGGTGACGATCGACTGGTTCTCGACCTCGATGCGCTGGATGATCGGCTCGTCGACCGTGCGCGGCAGGTCGGCCCGGATCTTCGCCATCGCGTCCTTGACGTCGTTGAGCGCGCGGTCGGAGTTGATCTCCAGCCGGAACTCGATGGCGGTCAGCGACTGGCCGTCGGTGATGTCGGACTTGATGTGCTTCACGCCGGTGACGCCCGAGACGGCGTCCTCGACGCGCTTGGTCACCTGGCTCTCGAGCTCCGCCGGCGCCGAGCCGCGCTCGGTCACCGTGACGGCGATCACCGGCACGTCGATGTTCGGGAACTTCGTGATCGGCAGGTTCATGAAGCTGAGCCAGCCGAGCGCGCAGAGCACGACGAAGAGGAGGATGGGCGGCACCGGATTGCGGATGGCCCAGGCCGAGACGTTCCAATTCATCCCTCGACCTCCTCGGGCCTGGCCGGCACGGGCGTGACCGCGTCTCCGTTGCGCACGAAGGTGCCGGCCTTGAAGACCACCTGCTCGCCGGCTGCCAGCCCCTTGACGATCTCCACGCGGCCATCGCCCGACAGCCCCGTCTCGACCTTGCGGGTCTCGACCTTGCCGTCCTTCACGACCTGCAGGCTCGCCTGCCCCCTCTCGACCATGACGGCCGAGCGCGGGACGGTGACGCCCTCGCGGCGGGCAAGCTCGATCCGCCCGCGGGCGAAGGACCCCGAGCGCATGACGGACACGGACTCCGTCGGCAGCGCCACCCGGACCTTGCCGAGCCGGGTCGCCGTCTCGACCTGGGGAGAGACCAGCCGGACCTCGCCGGCCACGGCCTTGTCGGCGCCGGCCGGGGTCACTTCCACCCGCTGGCCGACCCGGATCTTCTGAAGGGTCGCCTCGGTCACCTCGGCGTCGAGCTCGATCCGGCCGCCGCGCGCGATGCGGAAGAGCGGATCGCTCATGCTCGACGGCACGGCGCCGAGGCGGGCGCTGCGCGACAGGACGACGCCGTCGGTGGGCGCCTTGACCTCGGTCTTGGCGAGCCTCAGCTCGATCTCGTGCCGGGCGGCCAAGAGCACGCCGCGGTCGGCGGTGGCGACCTCGAGGGCCGCGCGCGCCGCTTCCAGGCGGGCCTTGGTGCCGCGTGCGGCGGCCGTGCGGGTCTCGAAGACCTCCTGGCTGATGATGCCCTTGTCGCGCAGCGGCGTGGCGCGCTCGAGCGCCAGCCCCGCCTCGACCTCCGCCGACTGGGCGTTGGCGATGTTGCTCTTCGCCTGGGCGATGGCGGCTTCGGCACGGGCGATGTTGGACTCGCTCTGCGCGATCTGGGTGCGGATCGTGTCGTCGGCGAGCCGCGCGATGACCTGGCCGGCCGTCACCCGGTCGCCCTGGTCGACCAGCAGGTCGATGATGCGCAGGCCCTCGATGTCGACCCCGACGACGACCTCCTCGCGCGGGATCAGCGAGCCCGTCACCATGACGGACTCGGCGATCTCGCGCCGGTCCGCCTCGACGACGGAGATCGCCGGGGGCCTGGCTGCCAGGGGCGAGGCCGAGGGCGGCGGCGTGTTGGCCTCCGCGGGTCGCACGACCTCCACCTGGCCGACGGGGGAGAGTGCCAGCGCGACGCCGAGCACGACGGCCACCGCCGTGCCGTTGAGCAGGCTGTCCGCGAGGGAAAAGGTCTTCTTGCCGATACGGGACATGGCGATCACTTGTCGTTCGAAACGGAAGCCGGGACGGGGCGGAGCAGGCCCGCGATCACCGGACGGAGCATGGGTTCGATGCGTTCGGGCGTCAGGTCGGGCTCGTAGGCGGCCCGCAGGACGAGGCCGTCGATGAGCGCGCACATGAAGCTCATGATGGATTCGATGTCCGTCACCGGATCGATGGCGCCGATGTCGGACATGGACCGCAGGAAGCTCCGGATCGTGTCGCGGACCTCGCAGTCGTTGACCATGAACTTCTCGCGGATGCGCGGATTTCGCATGCCTTCCGCCATCACTTCGGCCATCACCGCCGCCGCGCCGGGCCGGCGCATGTCGGCGAGATGGTTGCAGGCGAGCGACGTCAGGCGGTCGAGGAGCTCCCCCTCCGCATGCAGTCGGGTCAGGAGCGCCGCGTTGCGGATCCGATCCTCCTCCGCAATGGCGTCGATGATCTCGTCCTTGGAGCGGAAATAGCGGTAGAGCGCGCCCGGGCTCATCTGCGCCTCCGCGCAGATTTCCTGCATCGACGCCCCATGGAAGCCGGAGCGGGCGAAGCAGGTTTCCGCCGCGTGCAGGACGTGCTTGCGCCGCTGCTCGTGCGGGCTCCCCGCCGCCGCCGCGCAGCACAGGGCGGCGGAGGGTTCGACCAGGGCGGCGGCTTGGGATCGGGACATCGGTCGGAGCCTCGGGTGAGAGCGAACGTTCATTCGCACCCTCATCTCGCCCCGCGGGACGCCGAAGTCAAGGCCACGACAGCGGAATAGCTTGCGCTGGTGACAGGGCCTGTCAGGAGACGGCGGGGAAGGTCCGCGGTGCAGGAGGCCGCTTCTATTGCACTGCACAAGTTTTCTGGTCCAGAGTCTCGCTGCGGCAGGTCCCGCGGGTCCGGCGATCAATGTTGCGTGAGCCACCTTAGGGGGTGCGGCTCGATCCGCACTGGCGTCGGCGGCCCGGATCGGGTATCAGGCGACCGATCCTGCCGGAACGCCGCCGCTCCCTCGTCCGTTGAACGGGAGCCGCCCGGCCGGACTCCCTGACACCGAGACAGCCGCCATCATGGCCTTTGCCGCCGCCCATCCGTCGCTCGCCCGCGCCCTCTTGGCGCGCGAGTACCAGGACCCCACCCCCGTCCAGGCCGCCGTCCTGGAGCCGGACGCCGCCGGACGCGACCTCGTCGTCTCCGCCCAGACCGGCTCGGGCAAGACCGTCGCCTACGGCTTGGCCCTCGCCCCGACCCTGATCGGCGAGGCGGAGCGGCTGCCCCCGGCGGGCGCCCCGCTCGCCCTCGTCATCGCCCCGACGCGCGAACTCGCCCTTCAGGTGAAGCGCGAGTTCGAGTGGCTCTATGCGGAAGCCGGCGCCCGCGTCGCCTCGCTGGTCGGCGGCATGGACATCCGGCGCGAACGGCGGGCGCTCGCCGAGGGCGTCCATGTCGTCGTCGGCACGCCGGGCCGCCTGCGCGACCACCTGGAGAAGGGCAGCTTCGACCCCTCGGGCTTGCGCGCCGTCGTCCTCGACGAGGCCGACGAGATGCTCGATCTCGGCTTCCGGGAGGACCTGGAGTTCATCCTGGAGTCGACCCCCGCCGAGCGCCGGACGCTCCTCTTCTCGGCCACCTTGCCGAAGCCGATCGTGGCGCTCGCCCGCACCTACCAGCGCGACGCCTACCGGATCGACGTCGCCGGCGCCGGCGAGGCGCATGCCGACATCGAGTACCGCGCCATCCGGATCGCACCGAACGACGTGGAGAAGACGGTCGTCAACGTGCTGCGCTTCCACGAGGCCACGGCCGCGATGGTGTTCTGCACGACCCGCGAGTCCGTCCGTCATCTCTACGGCGCGCTGGTCGAGCGCGGCTTCGCCGCCGTGGCGCTCTCCGGCGAGCTCAGCCAGCACGACCGCACGACCGCCCTGCAGGCCATCCGCGACGGCCGCGCCCGCATCTGCGTGGCGACCGACGTGGCCGCCCGGGGCATCGACGTGCCCGACCTCGGCCTCGTCATCCACGCCGACCTCCCGAACGATCCGGAAACCCTCCTGCACCGCTCCGGCCGCACCGGCCGGGCGGGACGCAAGGGCGTCTGCGTGCTGCTCTGCCCCTACACCCGCCGGCGCAAGGCCGAGATGCTGATCAGCGGCGCGCGCATCCAGGTGACCTGGGCGAACCCGCCCTCCGCCGACGAGATCCGCGCGCTCGACCAGCAGCGCCTGATGAGCGACCCGATCCTCACCGAGGGCCAGTCCGAGGAGGACCTCGTGCTCGGGCGCAAGCTCCTGGAGACGCGCCCCGCCGACGAACTCGCCGCCGCTCTGGTGCGGCTCTACCGGGCCCGCCTGCCGGAACCGGAGGAGATCTTCGACGCCGGCGCGCCGCGCGGCATCCGCGAGCCGCGGGAGAGCCGCGAGCGCCCGCCGCGCGAGGAGGGCGCCGGGGCGCCGCCGCGCATGGTCGACGGCGTCTGGTTCCGCATGAACGTCGGGCGCAACCGCAACGCCGACCCGCGCTGGCTCCTGCCGCTCATCTGCCGCATCGGCCATGTGACCAAGAAGGACATCGGCTCGATCCGCATCTTCGACCGGGAGACCAAGTTCGAGATCTCCCGCGAGGCCGCGGCGAAGTTCGCCTCCGCGGTGCGCAAGTCGCAGGACGAGGAGGTGCAGATCGTGCCCGCCGACGGCGAGGCGCGGCCCGCCAAGACGAAATGGGCGCCGCGGCCGGAGGGCCAGGAGGGCCGCCCGCCGCGCGCGGAGCGGGCCCCTCGGGAGGACCGTGCGCCCCGGACCGAGCGTCCTCCGCGCGAGGAACGCCCGCCCCGGACCGAGCGTCCCCCGCGCGAGGAACGCCCGGCACGGGAGGAGCGTGCGCCGAAGGAGCCGCTTCGCCAGCCCCGGGAGGAACGCCCGCCGCGCGAGGAGCGCGCGCCGCGCGCCCCCGTCCGCGACGAGCGCCCGCGCCCGCAGAAGCCCGGCAAACGCGAACGGATCCGTGCCGCCCGTCGGGCCGAGCGCCAGGGCGACGGCGGCTAGGTTCGGCGGGCCGGAGGGGCCTCCGTAAGGGATCGCCATTTGACTGGTTCACCCAGAGACGGCGAGGACCCTGCCACAGGGACGGACGGGCGGCCTAAGGGAGGCCCACCCCTTTTTGTCATCCCGGCCATCGAGCCGGGATCCAATGGCGGGTCAGCCCGTCTCGGCCATGCGTGAAAGGGCGGGCCGTGATGGGGCGGGCCGTGCCGCGGGTGAGGCCAATGGGTCCCGGCTCGATGGCCGGGATGACACCCTTGGGAAGACTCGCCGCCCGCCCCCCGTCGCCCCGGACTCCCGCCCTTCAGAATGGGATGCGCTGGCCACTGGCCTTGTCGAAGAGATGCAGGGCGTCGCGCCTGGCCGCGACCCGTCGGCGGGTCCCGGGCTCCGCCCAGACCTTGCCGGGTTCGCGCACCACCACGTTCGGGCCCCGCTCGCCGAGCGTCCCGTACAGGAACGTCTCCGCGCCGACCGCCTCGACGGCCGATACCGCGTAGTCGAGCGCCAGCCCGCCCTCGGGCACCTCGTCGCCGGACAGCACGTGCAGGTGCTCCGGGCGGATCCCCAGGATCGCCCCGCTCCCGGGGATCGGCAGGCCGGCGCCGCCCGAGAGCCCGCCGCTCGCCCCGGCGACCGACAGGCCCGACGACCCGTTGGCGACGTCCAGGAGGTTCATCGGCGGGGCTCCGATGAAGGCGGCCACGAAGGTCGTCATCGGCCGCTCGTAGAGCTCCAGCGGCGCGCCGATCTGCTCGACCCGGCCCTTGTTCATCACCACGAGCATATCCGCGAGCGTCATGGCCTCGAGCTGGTCGTGGGTGACGTAGACCGACGTGGTGGCGAGCGCGCGCTGCAGCCGCTTGATCTCGACGCGCATCTGCACGCGCAGCTTGGCGTCGAGATTGGAGAGCGGCTCGTCGAAAAGAAACACCTGCGGCTTGCGCACGATGGCGCGGCCCATGGCGACGCGCTGCCGCTGGCCGCCGGAGAGCTGGCGCGGCCGGCGGGCGAGGAGGTCGCCGAGTTCCAGGATCCGCGCCGCCTCGCGCACGCGGCCGTCGATCTCGTCCTTCGGCGTGCCGCGGTTCCGCAGGCCGTAGGCCATGTTGTCGTAGACCGACATGTGCGGGTAGAGCGCGTAGTTCTGGAACACCATGGCGATGTCCCGGTCCATCGGCTCGACCGTATTGACGACCCGTCCGCCGATCTTAACCTCGCCCGAGGTGATCGTCTCCAGGCCCGCGATCATGCGCAGGAGCGTCGACTTCCCGCAGCCGGAGGGCCCGACGAGGACGCACATGGCGCCGTCCGGCACCGCGAAGCTCACCTGCTTCACCGCCTCGACGTTGCCGCCGTAGACCTTGCCGACCCTGTCGAGGAGGACCTCGGCCATACTCACTTCTCCGTTTCGACGAGGCCCTTGACGAAGAGCTTCTGCATGAGGAGCACGACGGCCACGGGCGGCAGCATGGCGAGCACGGCGGTCGCCATGGCGACCTGCCATTCGGTCAGCGCGTCCTGGGTGACGATCATCTTGCGGATGCCGATGACGATCGTCTGCATGTCGTCGCGGGTGGTGATGAGGAGCGGCCAGAGATACTGGTTCCAGCCGTAGATGAACTGGATGACGAACATCGCCGCGACCGACGTGATGGAGAGCGGCAGCAGCGTGTCGCGGAAGAACTTCATCGGCCCTGCGCCGTCGATCTTCGAGGCCTCCACCAGTTCGTCGGGAACGGTCATGAAGAACTGGCGGAACAAGAGGGTGGCGGTCGCCGACGCGATCAGCGGGATCGTCAGGCCCGCATAGGTGTCGAGCATGTGCAGGTCGGCGACGACCTTGTAGGTCGGATAGATGCGCACCTCGACGGGCAGCATCAGGGTCAAGAAGATCAGCCAGAAGGCCGCCATCCGGAACGGAAAGCGAAAGTAGACGACCGCGAAGGCCGAGAGGAGCGAGATGAAGATCTTGCCCAGGGCGATGATGAGCGCCATGATCAGGCTGTTCAGCATCATCCCCATCACCGGCGCGCGGGTGGACGACTTCGTCCCCTCGACCAGCGTGCGCGTGTAGTTCTCGACGAGGTAGGGGCCCGGCGTCAGGCCGAGCTGGCCGTTGACGATCGTCTGGGCGTCCCAGGTCGAGGCCACGAAGGCGAGGTAGACCGGGAAGGCCACCACGGACACGCCGAGGAGCAGGACGACATGCGGCACGATCCGCCCGAGGAGGCCGCGGTTCTCGACCATCAGTACTGGACCCTGCGTTCGATGTAGCGGAACTGGATCGAGGTCAGCGCGATCACCAGCACCATGAGGATCACGGACTGCGCCGCGGAGCCGCCGAGGTCGCCGCCGAGCCGGCCATCGTTGAAGACCTTGAAGACAAGCGTTGTGGTCGCCTGCGCGGGGCCGCCGTGCGTCACCGCGTCGACGATGCCGAAGGTGTCGAAGAAGACGTAGACGATGTTGACCGTGAGCAGGAAGAAGGTGGTCGGCGACAGGAGCGGGAAGATGATCGTCCAGAAGCGCCGCATCGGCCGCGCCCCGTCGATCGCCGCGGCCTCGATCACCGAGCGTGGGATCGCCTGCAGGCCGGCCAGGAAGAACAGGAAATTGTAGCTGATCTGCTTCCAGGTCGCCGCCAGGACGACCAGCACCATGGCGTCGACGCCGTCGAGCAGCGGGTTCCACGAGACGCCCCGGGCCCGGATGGCCTGCGCCACCATGCCGAGCGAGGGCTGGAACATGAAGAGCCAGAGGGCGCCGGCGATCGCCGGGGCGACCGCATAGGGCCAGATCAGCAGCGTCTTGTAGACGGTCGCGCCGCGGATGTGCTTGTCGGCCTGCACGGCGAGCAGCAGCGCCAGCCCGAGCGACAGGGACGCGACCAGCACCGAGAAGACGGCCGTGTTGGTTACGGCGCGCAGGTACTCGGGTGTCTTGAAGAGGAGCTCGTAGTTTTCGAGCCCGACGAAGATCTGCGTCGTCCCGAAGGCATCCTCGATGAAGAAGGACTGGCGCACCGCCTGGGCGGCCGGCCAATAGAAGAAGATCAGCGTCACCGCGAGCTGGGGGCTCAGCAGCAGGAAGGGGAGGAGCTTCCCCGAGAAGGCGGTTCGCTTGTCCATGGGGGCGGCCGGTCGGAGGGCAGTCGAGGCCGCCGGCGCTGGGCCGGCGGCCGTCTCCGTCGAAGGAGGGCGGGCAGGGGTCCGCCGGGCCGCGCCCGGCGGGTGCCCGGCCGGCGCGATCAGCGGGCCGCGGTGCGCTCGAACTGCCGGAGCACGGCGTTGCCGCGCGACACGGCGTCGTCCATCGCCTGCTGGGGCGACTTCTTGCCGGCCAGCGCGAGCTCGATCTCCTCGGCCCACAGGTCGCGGATCTGCACGAGGTTGCCGAGCCGCAGGCCGCGAGAGTTCTCGGTCGGCGCCTTGAAGGCCATCTGCTTGACGCTGGTCTCGGTCGACGGGTTCTTGGCGTAGAAGCCCTGCGACTTGGTCAGCTCGTAGGAGGCGGGGGTGATCGGCAGGTAGCCGGTCTCCTGGTGCCACCAGGCCTGGACGTCGGGCTTGGACAGATAGGTGAAGAACTTCGCGATGCCCTTGTAGTCATCGGCCGGCTTGCCCGCCATCACCCAAAGGGAGGCCCCGCCGATGATCGAGTTCTGCGGAGCGCCCTGGACGTCCGGGTAGTAGGGCATGAAGGCCGTCGAATACTCGAACTTGGCGTTGGCCTTGACGTTGCCGTAGAAGGCCGAGGAGGTGAGGAAGAGCGGGCACTCGCCGGAGGTGAAGCGGCCTTCGCCCTCGTTGGTGCGGCCGGAATAGTCGAAGGTCTTGTCCTTCTGCATCTCGACGAGGTTCGTCAGATGCCGGACGACGGCCGGGTTGTTGAACTTCAGCTCGGTGTCGAAGCCGTCGAGGCCGTTCGCCTTGGTCGAGAGCGACAGGTTGTGCCAGGCGGTGAACTCCTCGATGTTGGCCCAGGTGGTCCAGGCCGTCGAGATGCCGCACTTGTCCCAGCCGGCCGCCTTCAGCTTCTTGGCCGCCTCGAAGGCCTCGGGCCAGGTCTTCGGCGGCTCGGCGAGGCCCGCCTTCTTCAGCGCGTCGTTGTTGACCCACATGACCATGGTCGACGAGTTGAAGGGGAAGGAGAGCATGTCACCCTTGGCGGTCGAGTAGTAGCCCGTGACCGCCGGCAGGTAGGACTTCGGGTCGAAGGGTTCGCCCGTCTCGGCCATCATCTGGTAGACCGGCTTCACGGCGCCCTTGGCGGCCATCATGGTGGCGGTGCCGACCTCGAAGACCTGCAGGATGTGCGGGGCGTTGCCGGCCCGGAACGCGGCGATGCCGGCGTTCATCGTGTCGGCGTAGGACCCCTTGTAGGTCGGCACGACCTTGTACTGCGACTGGGTCGCGTTGAAGTCGGTCGCCAGCTTCACGATCCGGTCGTTGTTGGCGCCCGTCATGGCGTGCCACCACTGGATCTCGACCTGAGCCTGGGCCGAGGTGGTGGCGCCGAGCGCCAGGGCGGCAGCGACGAGAATGCGCGTCTTCGTCATGGTCTTCATTCCTCCCAATCGGGCCGGGGACGGACCCGCTTCCGCGAGCGGCTCCCATGTCCGGCCTCATATGTCCGCCTTCGTGACGGTTCGATGATAGCGGATGTCTTTCGTATCAGTTTCGCGGCGAAACTCCAGAGGGGTTCGAGCCTGATCCCGGGCGAACCCGCGGGCGCGCAGAAGACCATACCCGTCAGATCCTTGTCACCCGGAAATCGTGCCGCTGATCCGGGCAGGGCCCTGCCGCGTAGGAACGCCGATCCGATCCCAGGGAGAGCCTCGATGAGACCCACCCACGCGACGTTCGCAGCCCTGCTGCTTCCTGCCCTGGCCGCCCCCGCGGCCGCCGACACGCTCGAAGGGCGCGAGATCGACCAGACCGTCCGGGGCCGGCGGATCTACCTCGCGGTGCCTCTCGGCGGCGAGTTCCCGCTCACCTACAGGCCGGATGGACGCGTCGACGGCTCGGGGGAGGCGGTGGGGCTCGGCCGCGTCATGCGCCCCAAGGACAGCGGCCGCTGGTGGGTCGACGGCCGGCGCCTCTGCCAGCGCTGGACCACCTGGTACGACGGCAAGGTCTTCTGCTTCACCCTCCGCAAGACCGCGCCGACCCAGCTCGCCTGGACCCGCGACGACGGCCTGAGCGGCACCGCCCGCATCGGCGACTGAGCCGGCTCCGGCCGGCGCTTCTTCCGACCCGGTTGAGACTTCGTTAGCGATCTTCGGGCACCCTGCCGGACCGAAACAGGCCCACTCGGCGCGTACGGCCGGGCAGGAGTTGCCATGACCCAGAGTTTTCGGTGCGTACGCGGGCGTCGGTCCTGGCCCGCAGCCGGTCTTGTCCTGACGTCCACGGTGCTGGCAGGCTGCAGCGCCTCCACCGACCACGCCGGCGTCGATCCCAAATACGGCGTCTCGGCGAGCCGGCGCGTCGTCGCCGACGGCGACCCGGTGCCGAAGGGCGGCGGCCGGGCGCAGGTCGGCAAGCCCTACACGATCGGCGGCCGGGTCTACGTCCCCCAGGAGGACCCCGCCTACGACCGCACAGGCGTGGCGTCCTGGTACGGACACGAGTTCCACGGGCGCGAGACGGCGAACGGCGAGGTCTATGACCGGATGTCGATCTCGGCGGCGCATCCGACCATGCCGCTGCCCTCCTACGCCAAGGTCACCAACCTCGCCAACGGCCGATCGATCGTCGTGCGCGTCAACGACCGCGGCCCCTACGCGGGCAACCGCGAGATCGACGTCTCGGAGCGCGCCGCGGACCTGCTCGGCTTCAAGGGCCGCGGCATCACCCGGGTACGCGTGCAGTATGCCGGCCGGGCGCCGCTGGAAGGCTCCGACGACACCATGCTGGCCTCGACCCTGACGGAGGGCGCCGATCCGGTCGCCGTGACGGCCATGAACGGCTCCTTCGGCCGGAGCCTCACCGGCACACTCGCCGCGACCTTCAGGCCCGCGCCGGAGCCCGTCCGCACCGCCGCGGTCCGCCCGCAGGCGGCCTGGCCGACCGCACGGCCGGCCCGGCCGGCTCGCGCGGATGACGACGACCCCGAGACCGGCGACATCGGCGACATGATCGCGGCGACGGAACGCCAAGCCTTGCCCGCCGCCCCGCCGCGCGCAAGGCCCGGACCGGTGCCGCAGTCCGAGCTGGCCCCTCCGCCCCGCTGGCGCAGTTCCGAGACGGCGCGTCCGCGCGGGCTCATGGGCTTCGCCTCGGCGGAGGACGGACCCGAATTCCCGCTGCTCCGCCGCTGAGGCGGCGCCCGCGACCACAGGTCGCCCCGAGCGTCGGACGCGTCCCCAGGGCGGAAGAGTCCGCGCCGGCCATTGGAGCTTGGCGCCGGATCGCCCATATTGGCTCACGATCGGCGACGGCGAGTCGGGCGGGAGTGGCGGCTCCCTCTTTCCCGTGGTCCGTCCGGAGGCCCGGAGTTCGAAGATGAGTGGTGTATCGGTGGCGCGGCGGATGGCGGCCGCGCTGATGGGGTTGGTGATGGCCGCGGCGACGCTCGCGGGCGCGCCGCCGCCCGGCCACGCGCAGAGCTCGGCCGCTCAGGCGGCTGCGGCGAACCAGGGCTTCGAGACCCGTGCCGAACAGGCCATCCTGATCGACCACGAGTCCGGCACCGTCCTCTACGAGAAGAACGCCGACAAGCTTTTCCCGCCGGCGAGCCTCGCCAAGATGATGACGATCGCGGTCCTGTTCGATCTCATCAAGGCCGGCAAGGTCTCGATGGAGACGGAGTTCGTGGTCAGCGAGCACGCCTGGCGGACGGGCGGGGCGCCCTCGCGAACCTCCTCGACCTTCCTGCCGATCAACTCCAAGGCGACCGTCAACGACCTCATCCAGGGCATCATCGTCCAGTCGGGCAACGACGCGGCCATCACGGTGGCGGAGGGCATCGCCGGCACCGAGCAGGCCTTCGGGGAGCTGATGACCAAGAAGGCCCGCGAGATCGGCATGCCCAAGTCGGTCTTCCACAACCCGACGGGCCTTCCGGACCCGGACCAGAAGATTACCGCCCGGGAATACTCCACGCTGACGCGCTACATCATCTCCAACCACCCCGACCTGTACAAGGTCTACGGGCAGCGCGAGTTCACCTACAACAAGATCCGCCAGTTCAATCGGAACCCGTTGCTTGCGGAGGGTATCGGCGCCGACGGACTGAAGACCGGCTACATCAAGGAATCCGGCTACAACATCGTCGGCTCGGCGGTGCAGAACGGACAGCGCCTCGTCCTCGTCATGGGCGGCTTCAAGACCGAGAAGGAACGGCAGGAGGACGCCCGCCGCCTGATGGAATGGGGCTTCCGCAACTTCGAGCAGATCACCCTCTTCAAGGCCGGCGAGCCGGCCGGCGAGGCGAGCGTCTTCGGCGGCACGGAGGGCAGGGTGAAGCTGGTCGGCGCCAAGGCCATCAACGTCCTGGTGCCCCGCGGCAACCGCGACAAGCTGCGCGCCCGCATCGTCTATCGGGGGCCCGTCCGCGCGCCCGTCGAGAAAGGCGTCCAGATCGGCAAGCTGCAGGTCCTGCGCGATGAGACCGTGATCCAGGAGACGCCTCTCTACACCGCCGATGCCGTCGGGCTCGGCACCCTGCAGAGCCGCGCCATGGACGCCGTGCTCGAAGTCGTCGGCCGGGTCGCGCGCGAAACCGTCGGGTTCCAGTGACGGGCGCCCCGCCGCCCGTCGACCTGCCACCCGCCCGCTTCGTGACCTTCGAAGGCGGCGAGGGTGCCGGCAAGTCGACCCAGGTGCGGCTCCTGGCCGATCGCCTCCGGAACGCCGGCATCGGCGTCGTCACCACCCGCGAGCCGGGCGGCTCTCCGGGCGCGGAGGCGATACGGGCCATGATCCTCTCCGGCGCGGCGGAGCGCTTCGGGGCGGAGGTCGAGGCCATGCTGTTCGCCGCCGCCCGGGCCGATCACGTCGACGCCACCATCCGGCCCGCACTCGCGCGCGGCGATTGGGTCCTCTGCGACCGCTTCGCCGACTCGACGCGCGTCTACCAGTCGGCCGTGGAGCCGGCGGTCATCGACGCCCTGGAGACGGTGGCCCTGGACGGCCTCCGCCCGCACCTGACCATCCTGCTCGACCTGCCGGCCGAGGTCGGCCTGCAGCGTGCCGCCGCGCGGCGCGGGGTCGACGCCGCCGACCGCTTCGAGAAGGAGGACGCCGCCGCCCACGAGGCCCGGCGCGACGCCTTCCTGCGGCTCGCCCGCGCCGACCCGTCCCGCTTCGCGGTCGTCGACGCGACGCAGGACACCGCGACGGTCGCCGACGCGGTATGGTATGCGATCGCCACGCGGCTCGGGCAGGGCGCCGGCCGCGCCGGCTAGCGGATCGGATCATTCATCGTCATGGCGCGCGCCAGCACCCAGGTCCAGGAGGCCGCCCCCGAGGTCGATTCGATCGAGGGGTTGCCGCTCCCGCGCGAGCGCCACACCCTGATCGGGCAGGCGGACGCCGAGGCCACGCTGCTCGACGCCTACCGGTCGGGCCGAATCCACCACGGCTGGCTCCTGGGCGGCCCCAAGGGTGTCGGCAAGGCCACGCTCGCCTTCCGCTTCGCCCGCTTCGTGCTCGCGAACCCCGACCCGGCCTCCGCCGCCGTCAGGGCGGCGCGCGACCTGTCGGTCGATCCCGCCTCGCCGGTGGCGCGGCGGGTGGCCAGCGGCGCCCATGCCGACCTCCTCGCGCTGCGCCGGCCCTGGGACGAGAAGAACAAGCGCTTCAAGACCGAGCTGCCCGTCGACGAGGTCCGCCGCACGGTCGGCTTCTTCGGCTCCACGGCGGCCGAGGGCGGCTGGCGGATCGCCATCGTGGACCCGGCCGACGACATGAACGCGGCCGCCGCCAACGCCCTCCTGAAGATCCTGGAGGAGCCGCCGGCGCGCTCGCTGTTCCTCGTCGTCTCCCACCAGCCGGGCCGGCTGCTGCCCACGATCCGCTCCCGCTGCCGCCGGCTCGGGCTCCAGCCGCTCTCCGAGGAGACCGTCGTCGAGGGGCTCCGCGGACTCGGCTTCGCCGAACGCACGGACGCCTCCACCATGGCGGCAGCGGCACGGATCGCCGAGGGCAGCCTGCGCCGCGCCATCCTGATGATCGAGAGCGACGGCGTCGCGCTCCACCGCCGCATCGACGCGATCATGGCGCGGCTGCCGACGGTCGACTTGCGCGAATTGCACAAGCTCGCCGACGAAGTCGCAGGACGCGGCGCCGACGAGGCCTTCGAGACGGCGGTCGACTTCTTTCAGGCGCAGGCGGTCGCCCGCGCCCGCAAGGCCGCCGCGGCGGGCGAGGGCGGGCGGGCGGCGGCCTGGGCGGAGGCGCACCGGACCGTCGCCCGCGACATCGCCACCGTCGACGCGCTCAACCTCGACCGTCGTGCCGCACTCCTTTCGCTCGTCCGCACCCTTGTCGAAGCGGCGCGTTATTGAGTATCCCCAACACCGAGACCTGCGGGGTGCGTCGCACGCCGCGCGCCCGCGCGAGGATGACGGATCGATGACCAGGCCGACCTACTTCATCACCACGGCGATCGATTATCCGAACGGGCGGCCGCATGTCGGCCACGCCTACGAGAAGGTCGCCACCGACGCGATCGCCCGCTTCAAGCGGCTCGACGGCTACGACGTCTTCTTTCTGACCGGCACCGACGAGCACGGCCTGAAAATGCATCAGACGGCCCAGAAGGAGGGCATGACGGCGCGCCAGCTCGCGGACCGGAATTCGTCCGTGTTCAAGGAGATGGACGACCTTTTTCAAGTCTCCTACGATGATTTCATCCGCACCACGGAGCCCCGCCACTACGCCTCCGTGCAGGAAATCTGGCGGCGCATGGAGCGGAACGGGGACGTCTACAAGTCGACCTATGCGGGCTGGTACTCCGTCCGCGACGAGGCCTATTACGCCGAAGCCGAGACCGTCGTCGGGGACGACGGCGTGCGCCGCTCCACCGGCACCGGCACCCCGGTCGAGTGGACCGAGGAGGAGACCTATTTCTTCCGCCTCTCCGCCTACGGCGCCAAGCTCCTCGACCACTATGCGGCGAACCCGGACTTCATGGGCCCGATGGCGCGCAAGAACGAGGTGATCAGCTTCGTCGAGGGCGGCCTCGACGACCTCTCGATCAGCCGGACGACCTTCGACTGGGGCATTCCGGTGCCGGACGCCCCGGGACACGTGATGTATGTCTGGATCGACGCCCTGACCAACTACATCACCGGCGCCGGCTTCCCCGACGAGGCCTCCGAGAAGTACCGGACCTACTGGCCGGCCGACATGCACATGATCGGCAAGGACATCATCCGCTTCCATGCGGTCTACTGGCCGGCCTTCCTGATGTCGGCGGGCCTGCCCCTTCCGAAGCGCGTCTTCGCCCACGGCTTTGTGTTCAACCGCGGGGAGAAGATGTCGAAGTCGGTCGGCAACGTCATCGACCCCTTCGACCTCGCCAAGGCCTACGGGGTCGACCAGGTGCGCTATTTCTTCCTGCGCGAGGTCGCCTTCGGGCAGGACGGCAGCTACAGCCACGAGGCGATCGTGGCGCGGATGAATGCGGACCTCGCCAACGACCTCGGCAACCTGGCGCAGCGTTCGCTCTCCATGATCGCCAAGAACTGCGGCGGCGTGCTGCCGAACCCGGGGCCGCTCGCCGACGCCGACAAGGCCCTGCTGGCGCAGGCCGACGCGCTGCTTGCGACCTGCCGGGCCGCCTACGAGGTGCCGGAGATGCACAGGGCGCTCGAGGCGACCTGGTTCGTGGTGGCGGAAGCCAACCGCTACTTCACGGTCCAGGAGCCCTGGGCCCTGCGCAAGACCGACTTCGCCCGGATGGAGACGGTGCTCTGGGTCACCGCCGAGGTGATCCGCATCGTCGCGATCCTGACTCAGCCGGTGATGCCGGGCTCCTGCGGCAGGCTCCTCGACCTGCTCGGCCAGGGCCCGGGAGCACGGGATTTCGCGGCGATCGGCACGCGAATTGCAGGGGGAACGGTGCTGCCGTCGCCGGCCCCGGTGTTCCCGAAATACGTGGAGCCAGAGGCCGCGGCGGACGCCTGAGCCCCCGCCTGTCCGTGTCCACACGTCGGGGCGCGGCCCCCAGGAGAAACCCCGAGCGCATGTCCCTCGTCGATTCCCACTGCCACTTGGACTTTCCCGACTTCGCGTCCGAGCTCGACGCGGTGGTCGAGCGGGCGCATGCGGCGGGCGTGACCCGGATGGTGACCATTTCCACCCGGGTCCGGAAGTTCGACGGCATCAAGGCAATCGCGGAGCGCTTTCCCTCGGTCTGGTGCTCGGTCGGCACCCATTGCCACAACGCCCACGAGGAGCTGGACCTGACGCCGGACGACCTCGCGCGCCTGTCCGAGCACCCCCGCTGCATCGCGATCGGCGAGGCCGGGCTCGACTATCACTACGACCTGTCGCCGCGCGACGCCCAGGAGGAGGGCTTCCGCCGCCATATCGCGGCGGCGCGCATGACCGGCCTGCCGCTCGTGATCCACGCCCGCGAGGCGGACGAGGACGTGGCGCGCATCCTCGAGGAGGAGACCGCCCGGGGCGCCTTCCCGATGGTGCTCCACTGCTTCTCCTCCGGGCTCGAGCTCGCCCGCCGCGGCCTGGCCTGCGGCGCCTACCTGTCCTTCTCGGGCATCCTCACCTTCAAGTCCGCCGAGACGATCCGGGCCGCGGCCGCCGAGGCGCCCGAGGACCGCATCCTGGTGGAAACCGACGCGCCCTATCTCGCCCCCGTGCCCTACCGCGGCAAGCGCAACGAGCCGGCCTACACGGCCAAGACCGCCGCGGTCCTCGCCTCGGTGCGCGGCGTGAGCGAGGACGAGATCGCGCGGATCACGACGGACAACTTCTACCGCCTCTTCACGAAGGCGGAGCGCTGACCCGCCGATGGCCGCGACGCTGACCTTCCGGATCCTCGGCTGCGGCTCCTCGCCCGGCGTGCCCCGGATCGGCGGCGACTGGGGCCAGTGCGATCCGGCGAACCCGCGGAACCGGCGCCGCCGGGCGAGCCTGCTGGTCACCCGCCGCGATGCCGTGGGCAATGTCACCCGGGTGCTGGTCGACTGCGGGCCGGACCTGCGCGAGCAGATGCTGGACGCCCATGTCGACTGGGTCGACGGCGTGCTCGTCACCCACGCCCATGCCGACCACGTCCACGGCATCGACGACCTGCGCGCCTTCGTGCTGAACCGCCGCCGCCGTGTCTCGGTCCACATGGACGCGCCGACGGCCGAGCGGGTCCACGCCGCCTTCGGCTACATCTTCAAGACCCCACCCGGGTCGAGCTACCCGGCCATCGCGGACGACCACCGGATCGAGGAGGGCGTGCCGGTGACGGTCGACGGGCCCGGCGGGCCGATCACGGCGTTGCCCTACCGCCAGCTCCACGGCGACATCACGTCCCTGGGCTTCCGCTTCGGCGCGGTCGCCTATTCGCCGGACGTCAGCGGCATTCCCGACCAGGCCCTGCCGGCGCTCTCCGGCCTCGACGTGCTGATCCTCGATGCCCTGCGCTGGCATCCCCACCCCAGCCACTTCTCCGTCGAGGAGGCGATCGCCTGGGCCGCCCGGCTGAAGGCCCGGCGCACGATCCTGACCCACATGCACATCGACCTGGACTACCGCATCCTCAAGGCCCAGTTGCCCGACCATGTCGAGCCGGCCTTCGACGGCATGGAGTTCACGGCGGAGGTCTGACGCCCCGCCCGCGAAGTCTCTACCCTTTGCACGGTCTTCGTTTCTGTCCTGCCCGGGCTTGTCCCGGGCATCCAGGACGCGCATGCCGTCTTCGTGGCCTGGATTGCCGGGACAAGCCCGGCAAAGACAGACCGAGAGGTCGGAACATAGTGGGAGGGGATGAGCGGGTGGGACCGATCCCCTACGCCCGGAACACCCAGAAGCGGACGGTCAGGTAGTTCCAGGCGAACACCACGGGCACGCTCAGCACCTTGGCGACAATCGGCGGGATGACGAGCGAGAGGCTCGCCACGAGCAAGGTCGAGAGCCCGAGGCCGGCGAGCGTGGCCGCCACGAACTTCACCGCCTGGGCGGGGTTGCGGGACACCCCGAAGGTCCACCGGCTGTTCAGGAGATAGCTGACGGTCAGCCCCATCGAATAGGAGCAGAGGTTGGCCGGCGCGGGCGGCAGCACGGTGACCAGCAGGGCGAAGCCGACGATGTCGATGACGGTCGTGATCGCCCCGACGGTCGCGAAGCGCAGGAATTGCCCGAGATCGCGCTCCGACCGGATCAGGCGGCGGGCGGCATCGACGGGCATCAGCGGGCGCGGGCCTCGGGCACGGCGTAGTCGTGCGCGGCGGCCAGCGGCTCGCCGTTCAGGGACGCCTCGATCACCGGCGTCGGCCGCTTCTTCGACTGCATGAAGATACGGCCGACATATTCGCCGATGATCCCGAGGAACATGGCGTTGAGCGTGATGGAGAGGAGCAGCAGGACGGTCGTGGTGGCGAAACCGGCCGGCCAGGCCTGGCCGAAGAGGAGGCGGCCGATCAGGTAGCCGAACAGGAGCACCATGGTGAGCGTGCCGACGAGCAGGCTCGCCATGGAGGCGAGCCGCAGCGGCGTCAGCGAATGGTTCAGGATGCCGTCGACGGCCAACGACAGCATGGCCCGGAAGGGGAACTTGCTTTCTCCGGCGACCCGCGCGGCCCGGTCGTACTCGATGCCGACCTGCGAGAAGCCCATGGAGCTGATCAGGCCGCGGATGTAGGGCGAGGTGTCCTCGACCTTGCGCAACTCGTCGAGGATGCGCCGGTCGACCAAGCGGAACTCGCCCGCGTTGAGCGGCAGGTCGTCCTCGCTCATGGCGTTGATGAGCCAATAGAAGCCGCGCCGCATGCGGGCGACGAGCCAGCTGTCCTTCAGCGACCGGCGGACGCCGTAGACCACCTGGTGTCCCTGCCGCCAGAGGGCGAGCATCTCGGGGATCAGCTCCGGCGGGTCCTGCAGGTCGCAGTCGACCTGCACCGAGCAGTCGCCGCTCGCCGCCTTGTAGGCGGTCAGCACCGAGCGCTGGTAGCCGACGTTTCGGCTGAAGCGGATGACGCGCACGCGCCGGTCCGCCCGGGCGATCTCCTTCAGGATCTCGAAGGTCCGGTCGGTCGAGTGGTTGTCGGTGAAGACGATCTCGTAGTCGTAGCCGGGGAGCGCGCGGAAGGTGGCGACGATCGTGTCGTAGCAGCGCTGGACGGTCTCTTCCTCGTTGAGGCAGGGGACGAGCACCGAGACCTTCGGGGCCTTGACGA
Organism: Prosthecomicrobium sp. N25; assembly: GCF_037203705.1. Classification (NCBI taxonomy): domain Bacteria; kingdom Pseudomonadati; phylum Pseudomonadota; class Alphaproteobacteria; order Hyphomicrobiales; family Kaistiaceae; genus Prosthecomicrobium; species Prosthecomicrobium sp. N25. The sequence goes on along the minus strand of NZ_JBBCAT010000001.1, from coordinate 2,832,115 downwards.
TTTCCATGGCGCTCACCTCCGTCCTCGCAATTCCGACCGGCACGCCGGGCACGCTACGTCGAAAACATGAAGGCTTTGCAGCCGGGCATCGCGCAATTTCATATCACGGCAGCCGCCGCCTGCCGAACGGAAGCCGGGGGGCCGGAGCCCCCCGAACATTGCGGCGGTCTCAGAACCCCTTCGCGAACTCGCGGAAGCTCTCGTGCATGAAGTCGAGCTGCGCCTGCTCCAGGCCGTGGTGGCAGGCGAGCAGCATGCCGCCGCGCATCACCTCGTCGGCGACCGGATAGCCGTTGCCGAAGGCGCGGTACTCGACATTGGCCATCGCCGGCTGCCGCAGGATGTTGCCCGTAAAGACTGGACGGGTCTGGATGTCCCGCTTCTCCAGGTAGATCTGCAGCTCGCGCCGCGAGAAGGGCGCATCCGCGCGGATCGTCAGCGGGAAGGCGAGCCAGCCCGTGCGCGAGCCGGGCAGCTGCTTCGGCAGCTTGAACCAGTGCTCGTAGTCCTTGAAGAACCGGTACTGGGCGTCGAAGTTGCGCTCGCGGGCGGCGATGTTCTGGTCGAGCTTGCCGACCTGCACGAGCCCGAAGGCCGCGCCGATCTCGCTCGGCTCGACGTTGAAGCCGAGTTCCTCGAACAGGAACTTGGCGTCGTACGAGATGCCGTCGAGCGAGACGTTGAAGCGGTTCTCGATCGCCTCGGATTCCACGAAGAGCGAGGAGGTCCGGCCCCAGGAGCGCAGCAGCAGCGCGCGGCGGGCGAGGTCCTCGTCGTTGACGCAGATCATGCCGCCGTTGCCGGCCGCGGTCACCACGTGGGAGCCGTAGAAGCTGGTCGTGGAGATGTGCGATCGCGTGCCCGAGCTCGTGCCGTTGATCGTCGCGCCGAGGGTGTCGGCGCTGTCCTCGATGACGATCAGGCCGTGCTTGTCGGCGATGGCCTTGATCTTGTCCCAGTCGGGCAGGTTGCCGATCAGGGAGGGGATCATCAGCGCCTTGGTCTTCGGCGAGATCGCCCGCTCGATGGCGTCGGCGTCGATGTTGTAGGTCGCGTCGGCGACGTCGACGAAGACCGGGACCAGGCCGGCCCGCACGATCGGGGCGACCGTGGTGGCGAAGGTGAGGGCAGGGGTGACGACCTCGGACCCCTTCGGCAGCTTCAGGATTTCGATCGCCAGGTAGTTCGCCGAGGAGCCGGAGTTCACCATGATCCCGTGCTGCTTGGCGAAGAGCGCGGCCACCCGCGTCTGCATCTCGCGCACCTTCGCACCCATCTGGGTGGTGGAGCGCATCGTGTCGACGACCGCGGCGATCTCCTCCTCGCCGTAGACGGCCTGCCCGTAATTCACTCGCATCAAGTCATCTCCTTCGAAAGCCTACGGATCCCAGGGCCGCGTCGGGTTCAGCCGGCCCGCTCCCAGAGCGCCGCGTAGCGGCCGAGCTGGGCTTCGGAAAACGCCCGGATCCCGTCCGGATTGCCGTGATAGTTGCGGTACCAGTCGACCGTCATGCCGACCGTCTCGCCGATGTCGAGAAGGGGTTGCCAGCCCAGGTCGACCTCGGCCTTGGTGATGTCGAGCCGCAGGATTCGCGCCTCGTGGGGATCGCCGGCGCGCGGCTCGACCACGTAGCGCGGGCCGCCCTCCCAGCGGGCCACGATCATGTCGGCGAGGGTGCCGACGTCGACCGTGCCGTGCCGGTCCGGACCGAAGTTCCAGCCGCCCGCGTAGGGGGCACCGTTCTCGATCATGTTCGCGGCGACCGTCAGGTAGCCGCGCACGGGCTCGAGCACATGCTGCCAGGGGCGCACGCTGCGCGGACTGCGGATGCGGGTCGGCTCGCCTGTCTCCACCGAGCGGACCAGGTCCGGCACGATCCGGTCGGCCGCCCAGTCGCCGCCGCCGATCACGTTGCCGGCACGGACCATGGCCATCTGCGGGCCGTCGTCCCGGGAGAAGTGCGCGGACCGGTAGGCCGCGGCCACGAGCTCGGTGCAGCCCTTGGAGGACGAGTAGAAGTCCTTGCCCCCCATGGGATCGTTCTCGCGGTAGCCCCAGACCCACTCGCGGTTCTCGTAGCACTTGTCCGAGGTCACGACGACGCAGGCCTTGAGGGACGGCATGCGCCGGGCCTGCTCGAGAACCACCGCCGTCCCCACCACGTTGGTGAGGTAGGTGTCGACCGGGGCCGTGTAGGAGGCGCGCACCAGCGCCTGCGCGGCCATGTGGATGACGACGTCGAAGTCCTGGCCGCCGACGGCCCGGGCGAAGTCCTGCTCGCTACGGATGTCGCCGATCCGGCTGTCGACCAGCTCCTCGAGCCGGACCGCCTTGCAGAAGGACGGGTCGGTCGGCGGGGGCAGGGCGATGCCGGTCACCTCGGCGCCGAGCCGGCGCAGCCAGAGGGCCATCCAGCCGCCCTTGAAGCCGGTGTGCCCGGTCAGCAGCACCCGCTTGCCGCGGAACACCCGCTCGAGGCCGGCCTCTGTGGTGATGCGCGCCATGCCTCAGGTCCTCGCGCCCGCCAGGGTCGCCTGGCCGGCCGGGACCGGGCCCGCGCCGCCGAAGTCGAGCCACGGCACGGTCTGGTCGGAGGCGCAGTAGTTGTTCAGTGTGTCGCGGTCGCGGATGGTGTCCATCGGGTGCCAGAACCCGGTGTGCTTGTAGGCCATCAGCTGACCGTCGCGCGCGAGGTTCGTGAGCGGCGCCATCTCCAGCGGCTCCGCGAGGCCCGGGATGTAGTCGAGCACGCCCGGCTCGAAGACGAAGAAGCCGCCGTTGATCCAGGTCTCGTGCTTGCGGACCTTCTCGGTGAACTCGGTCACCTGGTCGCCGTCGAGCTCGAGGTTGCCGAAGCGGGCTGGCGGCTGGACCGCCGTGACGGTCGCGAGCTTGCCGTGGCTGCGGTGGAAGGCGAGCAGCGCGCCGAGGTCGACGTTGCCGACACCGTCCGAGTAGGTGACCATGAAGGTGTCCCGGTCGAGCCAGTCGCGCAGCCGGAGCAGGCGGCCGCCGGTCATGGTGGAGAGGCCGGTGTCCACCACCGACACGTTCCAGTCCAGCGGGCGGGTGGGCTTCAGGATCATCGAGCCGTTGCCGAGCGCCACCGTGAGGTCGGCGGTCGACAGGTAGTAATTGTGGAAGAAGCTCTTCAGCATCATGCACTTGTAGCCGCCGGCGACGATGAAGTCGCGGTGACCCCAGTGGCTGTAGATGTCCATCACGTGCAGGATGATCGGGCGCCCGCCCACTTCGACCATGGGCTTCGGCACGCGCGTGGTCTCTTCGGCGAGACGCGAACCGAGGCCACCGGCCAGAAGAACGACTTTCATGCGAACCTCCCAGGAGCGGAGCGGAGAAGCGGGACGTGTCTGGGCCGCGGCAACGGGCCGCCGCGCGGTTAGGGGCGGGGCGGGCGGCGCGGTCTCGATCCGGAGCGTTGGATCAATTCTACAGCAGGAACTTATCGTGCAGCCAGCTATGGCCCCATCTTCTTTGCAAGATGATTAATCGCCTTCACGAATTCGCGAGCACTCGCACCAGTCGAAATTCATGACACACAAGTGCATCTTGGAAGAAATGCTAACGTAGCGCTCATCACCGCGCAAGCTGTACGCCTGTCAGGCAATTCCCTACTCGCCGGTCGGGACCTTCACCGAGGATGCAGCCGGATCCGTTGTTTACTCATTCGGAAAGTCGTCCGATACTCCGTACAAAACATGCGCTAACGTTCATGAATGTAATCGACCCGGCCGAACCGCGGCCCGCATTCCCGCACACCGTTCTTCGCACGCCGGCGCCTGGCGCGGGTCCGGCCAGAGGTTTGCCCCATGACCGATTTCACCGCTGACGATCTCGCGGCGCGCGGCGCGACGCGGAGCACGGCCGCCGGCGCCCTGGGCACGGCCGCCCTCGCGCTCCTCTCGCTCGCCCTCCTCGCCGGCTTGGCGCTGCGCATCATGACCTTCGACCTGCGCAAGGACGAGCTCATGTACGTGCCGCCGGTCCGTCTCCTCGACACGATGCAGATCTACCGGGACTTCTTCTACAATCACGTGCCCGGCACGGCCTGGTACTTCCATGGCCTCGCCAAGCTCTCAGGGGTCGACAACCTGCTGCTCACCGGGCGCGTCGGCATCCTGATCGGCTGGGTCTTCTTCCTGGTCGCTCTCTTTGTCGTCTCCTATGCCTTCACCCGGTCCGGCATCGCGAGCTGGTCGATCACCATCCTGACCGTCTGCAACGAGCTGTTCCTGAGCCAGACCGGGATGGCGGCCACCAACAACTTCCTGCCGCTGCCCTTCTCGTATCTCGGCCTCGCCCTCTTCATCCTCGGCCTGCGCGCCGGGGGCAATCCCGGGCTCGTGTTCCTGGCCGGCTTCATGCTGGCGCTCGGCGCGTCCATGAAGATCAGCGCCGTGGTCGTCGTCCCCGTCGTGGTGCTGGCCGCCCTGCTGCTGCCGCGCGGTCTCTCCGCCGCCGGGCGCCTCGTCAAGGTGCTGCTGCCGCTCGGCCTCGGCGGGATCCTCGGCGGCCTGCCGATCCTCGTCCCCCTGGCGCGCGACCCGGCCGGCTTCATGGCGCACGTCGTCGCCTGGCACCGCGGGCCCCACGTTGCCTACTGGAAGCTCCCGGAGGCCGCCGACGAAGGCGCGGCGGTGACGGCCGGCGCCAAGGTCCTGCTCGCCCACGAAGTCTGGCTCGGCGGAAGCGTGGCGCTGGCGCTGGTCGGCCTCGTCGCCGTCCTGCTCCTGGCCTTCCGGCGCGAACCGGAGGCCCCGCCGCGCACGGCGCCGGTTCCCGGGTCCCTCGTGGCCGTGGTGGCCCTGGCCGGACTGGTCGGCATCGTCATGAGCTTCGTGCCCACGCCCGGCTTCCCCCAATATTTCGCGCCGCCGCTCGCCCTCCTGCCGCTCCTGGTCGCCATGCTGTTCGCCCGGCTGGGGCCGGAGGGGAGGGGGCGGGCCTCGACCGCGCTCCTCGCCGCAGCCCTCGTGGCTCTGGTGGTCAACGCCCCCCGCCTCGCGCAGGCCGCGCCGTCGGCCCTCAAGCCGGAGCGCTGGGAGGTGGCGCGGGTCCATGCCGCCGGCCTCGACCTCGCCCGCCGCATGGCGGCCGCCGGGGCGACGGGCAAGGTCGCCACCCTTAACCCGATCTATCCCCTGGAGGGCCGGCTTCCCGTCTATGCCGAACTCGCCACCGGTCCCTTCGCGTACCGCACTGGCGACCTCACCCCGCCGGATCTCGCCCAGCACTACCGCTTCACCAGCCCGACCCAGATCGAGGCCCTCCTGCAGAAGGACCCGCCGGCCGCCGTTCTGCTCGGCTTCGACAAGGTCCTGGAGGCGCCGCTCGCCCGCTTCGCGGAGGCGAACGGCTACGTGAAGGTGGAGGATTTCGCCGTCAAGGACCGGTTCGGCACGCTCGCCCTCTACCTGAAGCCGGGGAAACCCTGACAAGGGCGCCGGGGCGGGCGCCGGTCAGTCGCCGGAGAGCCAGCCCTGGCTCAGCGCGAAGCGCACGATCTGCGCGCGCGAGTGGAGCGACAGCTTCTCGGTCGCGCGCGCCCGGTAGGTCTCGACCGACTTGACCGACAGGTCGAACTGCGCCGCGATCTCCTTGTTGGAATGACCGAGGGCGACGAGGCGCAGCACGTCGAGCTCGCGCGGCGTGAGGCCGACCGTGCCGAGCTGGGTCTCCGTCGGGCCCGGTTCCGAGCCGACGGCCATTTCCAGCGCCGAGTAGCTGTCGAGGAAAAGCCCCCCGAGCATCAGGGTCCGGATGGCGAGCAGCAGGTTCTCGCCCGAGGAGCGTTTCTCGACGAACCCCTTGGCGCCCGCCTGCAGGGCCCGCTGGACGAGGCCGCGATCCCCGTCGGACGTGAGCAGGAGGGGCCTTGCGGGAAGGCCGCGGCGGGTGATCTCGGCGGCGAGCGCCAAGCCGTTCATGTCCGGCAGCGTCACGTCGACGACGACCACGTCGCAGGGCTCGCGTTCGAGCAGCGCCAGGGCCTCGCTCCCGGTCGAGGCGGTGCCGACGCAGACGATGTCGGTCGTGGCGCCGATCAGTGCCCGGGCACCGGCCAGCACGATCGGGTGGTCGTCGACGGCGACGACGCGGATCGGCGGCTTGGCCCCGGCCGGCCCTCTCATCCGCCGCTCCCGGCGTCCGATCCGACCATCACGCCGGACGCCTCGGGCGGCGTGCCGGACAGAACGCGCCGGAACAGGGCGTCCCACTGGCCGAAGACGGTCGTCTTGGCGAAGCGGCCGACCGCGGCGGGCGCGGCGGCAGCGAGCGCTGCCCGCAGCGGCGCGTCGGAGAGGAGGCGGTCGAGGCCCGCCGCCAGCGCCACGGCATCCTCGGCGGGCACGAGCAGGCCGGACCGGCCGTCCTCCACGATGTCGGACGGGCCATAGGGACAGGCGGTCGAGACGACCGGGAGACCGGCCGCCATGGCTTCGACGAGAACGTTCGGGAAGCCTTCGTAGCGCGAGCTCAGGACGAAGACCCGCCCCTCGCGCACCCAGGCGCCGGGGCTCGTCGTCAGGCCAGGCAGCGTGATCCGCTCCGCGAGTCCCGCCGCGGCCACCTGTTCCTGGAGTCTCGCGCGGTCCTGCCCCTCGCCGAAGATCACCAGCGACCAGTCCGGGTACCTGTCCGCGATTCGCCGAAAGGCGTCGATCAGCAGGTCGAAGCCCTTCTGCTCCGTCAGGCGGCCGACGGCCACGATCCGGCGCGGCGCAGCCGCGGCGCTGACGGGCTCGGGCCGGATCTCGCAGGGGTTGGCGATCACGACTGCCTTCGCCCGCAGTCGGTCCGGCAGGGTCCGGCGGATCCGGTCCGTCTGCATGACCAGGCCGTCGGCCCAGGGCAGGGCGATTCGGCCGAGCCGCCCCCAGAGCGGGTGGCTGCGCTGGGCTTCCGGGTTGTTGCGCTCCGAGACCACGACGGGAATGCCGAGGCCGCGCGTCGCCAGCAGGGTGACGATGTTGATCTTGGTCAGGAAGGAGACGACGAGGTCGGGGCCGATCGCCTTCAGCGCGCGCCTCAGCCTGAGGATGCGGACGAGCGTGCGCGCGATCGACGTGCCCTCGCGGCCGCCGTCGTCGAGCGCATGGAGCCTGACCGCCGGATGAAGCGAGAAATAGCTCGCCTCGGCCGCGCGCGCGAAGCCGATCACATGGACCTCGTCTCCGCGCGCCACCCGGTCGGCTGCCATCAGGCTCACCACGCGCTCCGCGCCGCCCGCGCCGATCCCCGCCAGAACGATGGCAATCTTCATGAGGCCCCGTACGCTGATGCCGCCGATGGGCCCCGCTCCCCGGAGCGCGACCCGCTCCAAACTACGCGATATCCCTTGACCAATCGCATACAAGCCTTCGTGACCTACCGGCAACGCCCTTGAGGACATGGCCGTGTGGCCCGCGTTCGACGGCGCAGGGTCCGGCTTGCCCGCCGGAGCGTCGTCAGGTCACCCCGGCCAGGGCGCCTCCGGCCGTGAACACCACGCTTCCCGTGGTGTAGCTCGCCTCGCGCGCCAGGAGCGGCAGCGCCGCCGCCGCGACCTCCTCCGGCGTGCCCCGCCGGCCGAGCGGGACCGCCCCGTCCCGTTCCGCCCGGACCTCAGCGATCGTGACGCCGCGCTCGTCCGCGAGCCGCCGGTCGAGCGCATCGCTGAGCGGGGTGTCGATCAGGCCCGGCGCGATCACGTTGACCCGGATCCCGCGCGGCGCCAGCGCGACCGCCAGCGTGGCGGCGAGATGGTGCAGCGCGGCCTTGGACGCGCCGTAGAAGGGCGTCTTCGGCGATGCCCGAAGCGCCGCGATCGAGCCGACGAAGAGCATCGCGCCGCCCGGCTCCATCCGCGTGGCCAGCGCCCGGGCCATGAGAAAGGGGGCCTTCACGTTGACGGCGAAGATCCGGTCCATCGCCTCGGGCTCGACGACGTCCCAGGGCGCGGGATCCAGGATCCCGGCCGCGTACACGAAGCCGCCGAGCCCGGGCGCGACTGCGTCCGCCAAGGTTTCCGCCGCGCCGGGGTGGGTCACGTCGGCCGCGATCCAGTCGGATGCGGCGGAGGTCTGCGGCCGCTCGCCGAGGTCGGTCCCCGTGACGGAGACGCCCGCCCCGGCGAGCCGGGCGGCCAGCGCGCTCCCGATCGCGCCCGCGGCGCCGGCGACGAGAACCCGGGCGGGAAGGTCGAGGCCGGCCATCGGCATGTCAGGTCTCCGGGGTGTTGGCGACGGTGACGGCCAGCTCCTCGCCGGCGCGCTGGATATGCGCCCGGGCGGCGGCGCGCGCCGCCTCCGGGTCGCCGGCCCGGATCGCCGCGATGATGGCGGCGTGCTCGGCGATGGTGTGTGCGGCCCGGCCCGGGATGAGCTGGTAGCCGAGCCGATAGCGCTGCGAGCCCGTCCAGACGTCCTCCAGCGCGCGGGCGAGCTGCGCGCTCGCGGCCGCCTGCAGGATGCGGCGGTGGAACGCCCAGTTGGCGGCGCCGAGGCCGGTGAAGTCGGCGGCGGCATGAGCGGCCGCGAAGCGGGCGTTGAGCGCCTCCAGGTCGTCCGCCAGCCCCGCGTCCCCGGCCCGGCAGGCGCGCCAGGCCGCCAGGCCTTCGAGCTCGCAGCGGATCTCGAAGATCTCGCGGGCGTCCCGGAGCGACAGGGGTACGACCCGCATGCCCTTGTGGGGCTCGCTGACGAGCAGGCCCTCCCGCTCGAGCCGCAGCATGGCCTCGCGGATCGGCATGTTGGAGAGCCCGATCTCGGCCGAGAGTTCCGCGAGCGTGATTCGCCGCCCCGGCGCGTAGGTGCCGTTGACGATCTGCTCGCGCAGGTGCTCGTAGACGGCCTCGGCCTTGGTCCGATGCTGCAGGACCGGCGCGGCGCGGGTGTCGTGGTCGTCCGTCATGGCGAGCGCTCCGCCGCGTGGGCCGCAAGCTTGGCACGGGCACGGGCCTGCCCGCCAGGACCCGCGCCCGCGGCACGAGGCCCGGTCACGCGAGCCTCCGGAGCCAATCGGCCAGGCCGGCGTCGAGGTCGAAGCGCGGGCGCCAGCCGAAGTCGGCCGCGGCCCGGTCGATCCGGCAGGGCCCGCGCAGGTGGCGGGCCGGGTCGATGCCCGGGGGCTGCTCGATCGACGCGCCCGGGACGAGCCGCCGCACGGCCGCCGCGAAGTCACCCCGCGTGCGCAGGACGCCGCCGGTCACGTTGTAGACCGGGTGAGCGAGGGACGGGGCGAGGGCGGCGGCCACCAGCGCCTCCGCCAGGTCCGCCACATAGGTGAAGTCGCAAGGGTGGTCTCCCCCCGCCGCCTCGCGCACCGCCTCGCCGGCGAGCACGCGGGGCAGGAAATACTCCCCGATCTGGTTGCCGCGGCCGTAGACGAATCCGGTCCGCACGGAGGCGACGTCGCTGCCATAGGTGCGCCGGTGCGCCGAGCACCAGGTCTCGGCCATGAGCTTCGTGCCGTCGTAGACGGTGAGCGGATCGGTCGGGTCGGTTTCGGCCAGCGGCGCGAGGTCCGGCCGGTTGCCGTAGAGGGTGGCGGTGGAGACGTTCACCAAGCGGGCGCCGGCCGCATGCGCGGCCTCCAGCAGGTTCGCGGTGCCGTCGACGTTGACCGCGAGGGTCGCGAGCGGATCGGCGCGGGCCCGCACTGGCCCGACCACCGCGGCGCAGTGGACGATCGCCCGGCAGTCGGCGGCATGGGCGCGGCAGGCGGACGGGTGGCGCACGTCGAGAACCACGCGCTCGTCGTGCGGCGCCCAGATCCGCTCCTCCGAGAAGGCGATGTCCGCGAGGCGTACCCGGCAGCCGCGCGCCCTGGCGGCCTCCGCGACGTGCTGGGCGACCATGCCGTTGCCGCCCGTCACCAGGATGGTCGTCATGGCCCGGGACTCCGGATGAGTTCCGTCGTGCTGATCGGACCGTCGCCGGTCGGCTGCACGAAGTTGACGAAGACGAGCGGCTCGGTCCCGGTGTTGTGGAGGGCATGGGGCACCGGCGGGGGCGTCGCCACCACGTCGCCGGGCCCGACCGCGAGGTCGACCCCGCCGACCCGGGCGACGCCGGCGCCGGCGACGATCAGCCAGTACTCCGCCTTGCCGGTATGGGCGTGGAGCGTCACCGCCTCGCCCGGCAGGACGAGGTAGCGGGAGACCGTCATGGGCGCGGCCTCGACGTTCAGCCAGCGGACCGGCAGCCGGCGCGCGCCGCCATGCAGGACGGGAGCGGGGGAGGGCGTCGTCATGGCGTGGCGGGCCCGTAGACGAGGTCGGGAAGCCACAGCACGAGGCCGGGCACGAAGGTGATCAGGGCCAGCACGACCAGGAAGCCGCCGATGAACGGCAGGCATTCCCGCGCAACGGCCGCGATCGAGGCGCCGGAGATGTTGGCGACGATGAAGAGGGCCATGCCGACCGGCGGTGTGACGAGCCCGATCATCATGTTGACGATCATCACCATGCCGAAGTGCACTGGGTCGATGCCGACCGCCACCACGGCCGGGACCACCACCGGGGTCACCAGGATCAGGATGCCGGCACTGTCGAGGATCATGCCGAGGAGCAGGAGCAGGAGGTTGAGGACCAGCAGCAATACCCAGGGCGACAGCTGCAGGTGAACGACCGCCTCGGTGATCTCCTGCGGGATGCGCTCGCGGGCGAGGATCCAGGCGAAGACGTTGGCGCTCGCCACGATCAGCATGATTCCGCCGGTCGACAGCGCCGTGCTGCGCACCGCGTCGACCACCTCGGCGAAGACCGTTTCCCGGTGATACACGGCGGCGAGCAGCACCGCGTAGAAGGCGCCCACGGCGGCGACCTCGGTGGCGGTAAAGATGCCGGTGCGCATGCCGCCGATCATCGCGAAGGGCACGACCAGGGCCGGCAGTGCCCGCCAGGTCGCGGCCACGCGCTCGGGCATGCTGGCGCGCGGCAGGTCCGGCAGGTCGAGCGACTTGCCGCGCCAGTAGACGATCAGCATCTGGACGGCGACCATCATCAGCCCCGGGATCACGCCGGCCAGGAACATGCGGCCGACCGAGACGTCGGCGATGAAGGCGTACAGGACCGCGACCGTCGACGGCGGGATGACCGGGCCGACCGTCGCCGAGACGGCCGTCACGGCGGCCGAGAAGCGGGCGCTGTAGCCCTTCAGCATCATGGCCTTGATCTCGACCGTGCCGAGGCCGGCGGCGTCCGCGAGCGCCGAGCCGGACATGCCGGAGAAGACCATGGAGCCGAGGATGTTCACCTGCGCGAGGCCAGCCCGCCAGTGCCCGACCATCGCGACCGAGAAGTCGAAGATGCGGCGGGTGACCCCGCTGGCGTTCATCAGGTTGCCCATCAGCAGGAACATCGGCACGGCAATCAGGGTGAAGCTGTCGATGCCAAAGGCGAGGCGCTGGCCGACGATGGTCATCGGCACGCCCGCCAGCCAGACCCCGGCGATGCCGACGATCGTCAGAGAGGCCGCGACGGGGACGCCCGAGAAAAGCAGCGCGAGCAGGCCGGCGACGTAGAGGACGCTCATCGGGCCATGCCCTCCCGGTCGGCGAACAGCGTGCCGAGGAGGCGCGTCGCCGCGTGGAAGGCGATCAGGCCGCCGCCGATCGCTACCGGCCAGGCCAGCAGCGACGTCGGCCATTCGGTCGCGACCAGCGGCATGTCGGCGACCGACCCGGCGAGCCACCAACCTTGCAGGGCCAGCCAGGCGAAGAGGACGGTCAGCACCATGTCGCGGGCGACCAGGAAGGCCCGCCGCGCCCGCGCCGGCATCATGTCGACGAACGTGTCCACCGCGATGTCGGCGCCGCGCCGCGTCAGCGCCGCGGAGGCCAGGAAGGTCAGCCAGACGAGGATGAGGCGGACCACCTCCTCGGGCCAGATGAAGGGCGCGTGGAAGAGGTAGCGGGCGAAGACCTGCAGGTTGACCACGACCGCCATGGCGACGATCAGGGCCATCCCGGCCGCCTCCTCGAGGCGGCCGATCCCGTTCCCGGCCGCGCCGAGGAGAGCGATCAGCTTGCGCATGGGATCCGGACGTCAGGCCTGGTCGCGGATGCGGGCATAGAGCTCGACGTCGCCGCCCCAGGTGGAGGCGATGGACGGGATCGCCTTCTCGGCCGCCGCGCGCCAGGCCGGCAGGTCGGTCGGCGTGACGAGCGTCATGCCCGCGGCAGTCAGCTTCTGCTTCACGCTCTCCTCGCCGCTCGTGAAGGCGTCGGTGACCAGCGCCGAGCCCTCCCGGATCGCCGCGACGAGCGCCGCCTGGTCGGGCGCCGCGATCTGCGAGAAGGTGGCCTCATTGATCAGGATCGGCCCCGGCGCTCCGAAGGACCATGAGACGAGGTTCACGAACTTGGCGACCTCGAAGAGCTTCTGCGACAGGATCGTGTCGAGCGGCGCGTCGGCCCCGTCGACGATGCCCGACTGCAGGGCCTGGTACATCTCCGAGAAGGCGATCGGCGTCGGCACGGCGCCGAGCGCCTTGAAGACCTGCGGGTAGGGGGGCAGGTCGGCCACGCGGATCTTCTGGTTCGCCATCGCGCCGAGGGTCGCGTAGGGCTGCGTGCGCGAGATCACGTGGCGGGTACCCCGGTGGAACCAGCCGACGATCCGGACCCCGGACTTCTCCACCATGGCCTTGGTCCAGGTCGCCCCGACCGGGCCGTACACGACCCCCTCCCAGTGCTTGTTGTCCCGGAAGAGATAGGGCGCGTCCAGGATCGCCAGTTCCTTCAGGTGCACGCTCGCGCCGCCCGGCGAGGCGAGCAGCATGTCGACCGCGCCAGACCGGATGGCGATGTTCATATCGCGCTCGGTGCCGAGCTGGGACGAGGGGAACACCTGCAGCTTGACCCGACCCTCCGTGGCGGCGGCGACCTTCTGGGCGGCGAGTTCGAGGCCGAGGTGGAACTGGTGCGTCGGCGCCAGCACGTGCCCGACCTTCAGGGTGACGGGCGCCGCCGAGGCCTTCAGGCCCGAGGCGACGAGCGCGGCGGCGGCTCCGCCCAGGACGGTGCGGCGCGACAAGGACGTCATGATTCTCCTCCCCGTTTCAAATTTGATATTTTATAAAATCTGCCACACACTCTGCGCCGACGCAATCCGGGTCTGCTTCGTCCCGCCTTGACGGAGCTTCGCCGGGGGTGAGATCCTGAACGAGAACAACGGTTCACAAATGTGAACTCGCCGGGATCGGGCGACGGCAGGGGAATGCCGGCATGAAGATCGAGAGCATCCGGGCCTTCCCGATGAAACCGCTTCGGCGCCCCGGTCCCCCGGCCGCGCCCGGCGCGCGGCCCTACTGGGGCACCGACACCGAAGTCGCCGGCCCGATGTCGCGCTACCCGCGCTTCAAGCGGCACCGGTCGCTGTGGCGGCCGACCTGGCCGGACTTCGGCTGCCTCGTCACCGCATCGGACGGCACCTGGGGCTTCGCCACGGGCCGCTACGCGCCGGCGGTCTCGATCATCAACGACCACTTCGCCCCGCTCCTGGCCGGGGAGTCGTGCCTCGCCACCGAGAAGCTCTGGGACATGATGGCGAGGGCCGCCTCGCCCTACAGCGCCGGCGGCCTCGCCAGCTACGCCATCAGCGCCGTCGACCTCGCGCTCTGGGACCTCAAGGGCAAGATCCTGAAGCGCCCGGTCTACGAACTGCTCGGCGGCCCGGCGCGCGACGCGCAGGTCGCCTACGCGACCGGGAACGATACGGACTGGTACATGGAACTGGGCTTCAAGGCGACCAAGCTCGCCTGCCCGCACGGGGTCGCGGAAGGGCTCGAAGCGCTCGACCTGAACGAGGAACTGGTCGCCCGCGCCCGCGACATCGTCGGCCCGAAGGTCGAACTGATGCTCGACTGCTGGATGGCCTTCGACGTGGAGTTCACGGTCCGCATGGCCGAGCGGATGCGGCCCTACCGGCTGAAATGGCTGGAGGACTACCTCATCCCGGAGGATATGGACGGCTTCGCGGAAGTCAGGAAGCGCGTCCCCTGGCAGACGCTGGCGACCGGCGAGCACTGGTACACCCCGCAGGTCTTCTCGCATGCGGCGGCCAAGCGGCTCGCCGACATCTTCCAGCCGGACATCCAATGGTCGGGCGGGGTCACGGGCCTCCTGAAGATCTGCCTCCTGGCCGAGGCCGCCGGCATCCCGGTCATTCCGCACGCCAGCCTCAACTACCCCTTCGGCCAGCACTTCGTCTTCGCCATGCCGAACTGCCCCTGGGGCGAGTTCCTGCCCATGGGCCCGCCCGGCCAGCCGCTCGAGGGCGACGCGGTCTTCCCCGGGATGGCGGTCCCGAAGAACGGGGTGCTCGTCCCCTCCGACGCCCCCGGCTTCGGCATGGACATCGACCTCGACTGGATCGACCGGCACGTCGCCTGACTCAATCGAACCGGACCGGAGGCGGGGCGAACCCCGCCCGCGAGTCCCAGCATCGGGAGGAAGCGCATGAAGAGCATCATCGGCGCCGCGGGCATCGCGGCCGGCCTGGTCCTCGCCCTGTCGGGCGCTCCGGCGCGGGCGGACTTTCCCGAGAAGCCCATCCAGGTGATCGTCCCGGCAGGCCCGGGCTCGGCGACCGACACCGTCGCGCGGCTCGTCCTCAACAAGATCGCCGAGCAGAAGACCCTGGGCCAGCCGACGGTCGTCATCAACGTGAACGGCGGCCCGATCGCGGCGACGCGCGTCAAGGACGCCGCCCCGGACGGGCACGAGATCCTCGTCTACCACATCGGTCTCCTGGGCACGAAGGCGGTCGGCAAGCTCGCCTTCGGGGCGGAGGCCTTCGAGGCCGTGGCGCAGACCGGCAGCACGCGGTTCCTCGTCGCGGTCGCCGAGAAGGGGCCCTATGCCGACTTCAAGGCGCTGCTCGCCGCCGCCAAGGCCAAGCCGAACGAAATCACCGAGGCCAACTCGATCGGCGGGGCGAGCCACATCGCCACCCTTCTCCTTGCCCAGAAGGCGGGCTACCAGCCCCGCGTCGTCCAGGTCGGCGACGGCCCGAAGCGGCTGCAGTCCGTGCTCGGCGGCCACTCCGCCTACACGGTCGTCTCCCCGCAGGAGTACAAGGGCTTCCAGGGGTCCGGCATCAAGGCCGTCGCGCTGATCGGGCCCGCGGCGAACCCGGAATGGCCGGATGCGCCGGCCACCAAGGCGCTCGGCTACGAGGTCGACGTCTCCGTGGACACCTGGTGGTTCGCCCCCAAGGGCACGCCGAAGGCGGTCGTCGACAAGCTCGCCGGCGCCATCGAGAAGGCCATGCAGGACCCCGGCCTGAAGGACGCGCTCGCCAAGCAGGGCGTGGCCGACGAGTTCATGCGCGGCGAGCCGCTGGCGAAGCGGATCGCCGCCATCGACGCGGCCGTCCAGCCGCTCGGCAAGGACCTCGGCGGCCAGTAGGCCGGACCGGACGGGGAGGGGACGGGATGTCCAAGCGGCGGCTGGCGGACGCTGTCTTCGCCGGGGCGGTGCTGATCACGAGCCTGGTCTTCCTAAGGGAATCGTGGAAGCTGCCGGCCTCCCGCTTCGATCCGCTCGGGCCGGGCGCCTTCCCGATCGCGATCTGCGTCCTCCTGGCCCTTCTCTCCGCCGCCGCCCTCGTCCTCGCCGCCGCCGGCCGGGATCTCGGGGCGGCCGAGACCTCGCTCATCGTCGGCGTCGGGACCGGGGAGGGGGAGGGCCGTCCGCGCCACGGGCTCGGCGTCTTCGTGGCCCTGGCGACCGCCGCCTACGCGGCGCTCCTCGGCTACGCCCCGGTCGGCTTCTTCTGGGCGACCGCCGCCTATGTCTTCGCGACCGGCTTCGCCATGAGCGACCGCAGCCTCCGCTCGGCGCTCCTGGCGCTCGCGGTGGCGGCCGGCGTCGCGGCGGTGCTGACGCTCGGCTTCGGCACGCTCCTCGGCTTCCCCCTCCCGTGACCGGACCCCGGCGCCGATGACCCTCCTGGACGCCTTCCTGCACCTCCTCGACCCGACGGTCTTCGCGCTTCTCTGCGGCGGCGTCCTGCTCGGCATCGCGATCGGGGTCCTGCCGGGCATCAACACCGGCACCCTGATGGTCCTGGTCCTGCCCTTCACCTTCACGATGCCGAGCGTCGACGCGGTCGTGCTCCTCATCGCGCTCTTCGTCGGGGGCGTCAGCGGCGGGCTCGTCACGGCGACGCTGATGCGCATCCCCGGCGAGCCGAACGCCATCATGACCTGCATGGACGGCTACCCGATGGCCAAGGCCGGCCGCCCCGGCCGGGCGCTCGGGCTCGGCAACGCGGCCTCGATCGTCGGCGGCGCGCTCTCCTGGGTCGCCCTGGTGCTCCTGGCGCCGCCGCTCGCCCGCGTCGCGGTCGTGTTCGGCCCCTGGGAGATCTTCTCGGTCGCCTGCATGGCGATGGTGCTGATCGCCAGCCTGTCCCGCGGCTCGATGCTGAAGGGCCTCATCTCCGCCCTCCTCGGCATGCTGACCGCCATGCCCGGGCTCGACTCGTCCTCGGGCGCGAACCGGCTGACCTTCGGATCCGTCGACATGACGGCCGGCTTCGAGATCCTGCCGGTCATCCTCGGCATCTTCGCAATCAGTCAGCTCATGGCCGACACGGTGAATATCGAGGACGAGGACACCGAGCACGTGCGCGCCAACATGAGCGGCATCATGCTGTCGCTGCGCGACTACGTCGTGCACGGCTGGAACATCCTGCGCTCCTCCCTGATCGGGATCGGCATCGGCATCCTGCCGGGCGTCGGCGCCACCATCGCGTCGATCGTCGCCTACACGACCGCCCGCCGCGTCTCGCGCCATCCGGAGCAGTTCGGCCGCGGCAGCGAGGAGGCCATCGTGGCGGCCGAGAGCGCCAACAACGCCACCACCGGCGGCACCCTGATCCCGCTCCTCACCCTCGGCATCCCGGGCGGCCTTGCCGACTCCGTCCTCCTCGGCGCCCTCATCATCCACAACCTGGCGCCCGGCCCGATGCTCTACGTGCACCACCCGGAGATCGTGAACGCCATCATGGCCGCACATCTCGCCGCGCATGTCCTGATGTTCGTGTTCATGACCGCGGGCGTACTGCTCTTCGCCCGGCTGATGCTGATCTCCCGGGTCTGGATCTTCCCGGCCATCCTCGTCGTCTGCATCCTCGGCGCCTACACGGTGAACGCGCGCATGTTCGACGTCTGGGTGATGCTCGCCTTCGGGGTCATCGGCTACGGCCTGGAACTCGCCAAGGTGCCGATCGCCCCCTTCGTGGTCGGGCTCGTGCTCGCGCCGATCGCCGAGCAGGAACTGCGCACCGGCCTCATGGCCTCCGGTGGCACGCCCGCCGCGCTCCTCGACCGGCCGATCGCGCTCGCCTTCCTGGCCGTGGCGGTCGCCGCGCTCGCCTGGCCGGCGCTACGCAAGCTGAGACCCCGGAGAAGGAGGCTGGCGGCATGAGCGGGGACAGGATCCGGGCGGCCGTCATCGGGGCGGGCTGGTGGGGCGCGGCGAGCCACCTGCCGACCTTGGCCTCCCGCCCGGAGGTGATCCTCGACGGCGTGTGCCGGCTCGGGACGGAAGAGCTGGAGCGCGTTCGGGCCCATTTCGGCGTCGCCTTCGCGTCCGAGGACCATCGCGACGTGCTCGCCCGCCGCCCCGACGTGGTCGTCGTCGCCTCGCCCCACCATCTGCATTTCCGCCAGGCCGCCGACGCGCTGGAGGCCGGCGCCCATGTGCTGGTCGAGAAACCCATGACGCTCGACCCCGCCGAGGCCTGGGCGCTCGTCCGCCTCGCCGAGGCGCGCGGCCGCCACCTGCTCGTCTGCAACCCCTACCAATACCTGCCGGTCCTCGACGAGATCGGGACGCTCTTGCAGGACGGCCGCGCGGTGGGCCGGATCGAGAGCGTCGCCTGCTCCTTCGTCTCCGTCACCCGCAGCGTCTTCACCGGCGCGGAAGGGCTGTCGAAGTGGAAGAGCACCTTCTTCCGCCCCGACCGGGCGACCTGGCAGGACCCGCGCCAGGGCGGCGGCTTCGCGTACGGGCAGATGTCCCACGCGATCCCGCTCGCCCTCTGGCTGACAGGCCTCGTCCCGCGGACCGTCCGGGCCGCCACCGTGGATGCCGAGGGGGTCGACCTCTGTAACGCCGCGACGGTGCTGTTCGAGGGCGGCGCGATCGGCACCTTCCACGGGGCCGCCGCGATGCCCGAAGGCCACCGGGTGCTGATGCGCCTGACCGTGTCGGGCACGGACGGGGTCGCGATCCTCGACATCGACCGCGACCGGGCCGAAATCCGCCGCGGCGACGGCGGGAGCCGTGTCTTCGCCGTGCCGGAGGGGACCTGGATCCCGGAGAGCCGGACGCCGACCGATGCCCTCGTCGACCTCGCGCTCGGCCGCGGCGAGAACCGGTCGCCCGGCCGCATCGGAGCTGCCGCCGTGGGCACGATCGCGGCCATGCTGGACGCTGCGCGCGGCGGCGAGGGCCGGGTCCACCGGCCGGAGGCGGGGCCGTGAGCGACACCGAGACGATCGCCTTCGCGCTGAAGCTCCGCCCCGGCATGGCGGCGGAGTACAAGGCCCGCCACGACGCCCTCTGGCCGGAGATGAAGGCCATGCTGCTCGGATCGGGCATCCTGCACTACGAGATCTATCTCGACGAGGCGAGCCACACGCTCTTCGCCCACATCCTGCGCCGGACCGACCACACCATGCCGGCCAACCGGACGAACCCCGTCATGCTGCGCTGGCGCGCCCACATGGCGGACGTCCTGGAGATGGACGGCGACATGGCCGTGAGTTGGCCGCTGGAGAAGATGTTCGAACTGAAGGCGTGAGGCCCTCAGGCGCCCCGCTCCGACAGGAGCCGGGCCATCGTGCCGCCGAGGATCAGGGCGCGGTCGGCCTCGGGCGCGAAGTCGAAGTGCCGCCGGGCGACCTCGAGGCTCTGCGGATAGGTCATGTAGCGGCGGCTGACCGGATAATCCGAGCCCCAGCAGAGCCGCTCGGGGCCGAAGACCTCGTAGAGGGCACGGGTCAGCCAGGTGAGGGACGGGTAGGGGAAGTGCTCGCCCGCCGCTCCGGCGTAGCCGAAGCCCGAGACCTTGACGTAGACGTTGGGATGGCGCGCGGCGGCGAGCACCGCGGGAAGCCCGGTGTCGCGCGGCACGCCGGCCCGCACCCGCACCATATGATGGCAGAGGATCGGGATCGGCGTTCGCTCGGCGATCCGCTCGACCACCGGCATGTGGTCGGGCGTGCAGGCGAGGCTCAGGATCAGGTTCGACCGTTCGGCCTCGGCGAGAAAGGCCGAGCCCTCGTCCCCGACGAGCCAGGAGCCGTCGTCGGTCTCCCACAGGTAGTGGGTGAAGCCGGCCAGCCCGAACGCCTCGGCGGCCTGCCGCAGGCGTGCCGCCGCGCCGGCCGTCTTGTGAGTGTCGAGCCAGCGCGAGTCCACGTCCGCGAAGGGCACCAGCCGTCCGGGATGCCGGCGCGCGGCGTCATGCGCATAGGCGTTGTTGCCGAGGTTCCCCCCGAGCCCCGCGCAGACGACGACCGCCTTGGCGACGCCGGCCCGGTCCATCTCGTAGAGGAGCTGCTCGACGCGGCCGCGGCTCTCCCGATCCGGCACGGGCTCGTCATAGGGCCAGGTCTCCCAGGCGTGGCAATGGGCGTCGACGATCATGGGGTGGCTCCGAGCGGCTCAGGGTCGGGGGCGGGCGCGGGCGCCGCGACGGGCTGGCGGCGGTGGCAGGCGGTCCGGCGGCCCGCGCCCGTCTCGACGAGCGGCGGCACCGCCGTCCGGCACAGGTCGAGCGCCTCCGGGCAGCGGTTGGCGAAGGCGCAGCCCCGGTCGGCGATAGCCGGCCCGTCGCCGGCGCGCGGCGCGGCCTCTGCGCGGCCCCAGGGCAGGAGCGGGTCGGGGGGCGGGATCGCGTCCACGAGCGCCCGCGTGTAGGGGTGCTCGGGCTGCCGGATCACGGCCTCCGCGTCGCCCGCCTCGACGATCCGCCCGCCATAGAGCACCACCACCTCGTCGGCGATCTGGTAGGCGGTGGTGAGGTCGTGGGTGACGTAGACGAGCGAGATGCCGAGCTCCGTCTTCAGCCGGTGCAGGCTCTCCAGAATGGTCGCGCGGAGGGAGGCGTCGACCATGGAGACGGGCTCGTCGGCCAGGATGATGCGCGGCTTCAGCAGCAGCGCGCGGGCGATCATGATGCGCTGCCGCTGGCCGCCGGAGAGCTGGTGCGGGTAGCGGCCGAGGGTCTCCGCCGGGCGCAGGCCGACCCGCGACAGGGCCTCCGCGATCCGCCGGTCGGCGTCGGCCCGGTCCGTCGCGAGGCCGAAGGCGAGGAGGGGCTTCAGCAGGACGCGGTCGATCTTGTAGAAGGGGTTGTAGACGTCGAACGGGTCCTGGAAAATCGCTTGAACGTCCTTCCGGAAACCTCTGTATTCACGGGAGTTCATGGCCTCGAGGTTCGTCCCGCGATAGCGCACCGACCCGGCCGTCGGCCGCTGGAAGCCGAGGAGCAGGCGGGTCAGCGTGGTCTTCCCGCTGCCGCTCTCGCCGACGATCGCGACGATGCGCGGCCGCTCGCCGCCGATCCCGAACGAGATGCCGTCGACGGCGCGCTTCTCGCGCCGGCCGAACCCGCCGCCGAACACGACGGAGACGTCCCGTGCCTCGAGGAGCCCGCTCACGGCGCCGCCTCCGCGAGATGGCAGGCCGCCTGCCGGCCCGTCCCGACGTCCCTGAGCGCGGGGCGGTCGCGGCGGCACAGGTCGACGGCGGCCGGGCAGCGGACGTGGAAGGGGCAGCCGGGCGGCGGATCGAGGAGCGACGGGGCGACGCCCGGGATGCCCTTGAAGACGCCGCGGCGGACGAGGGAGGGCAGGCTGGAGATCAGCATCCGCGTATAGGGGTGCGCGGGTGTCGCGAAGATGTCCCGCACCGGTCCGATCTCGACGAGGCGGCCGGCATACATGACCCCGATCCGATGCGCGAACTGCGCCATCAGCCCCATGTCGTGGCCGATCAGGATGACCGCCGCGCCGATGTCGGCCTGCACGGCGCCGAGCGTCGTCAGCACCTGCTTCTGCACCACCACGTCGAGCGCGCTGGTCGGCTCGTCCGCGACGATGACCTGCGGCCGGAGCGCGATCGCCAGGGCGATGCAGACCCGCTGCTTCATGCCGCCGGAGAGCTGGTGCGGGAAGAGCCGGACCACCTCCGCCCCGAGGCCTACGCGGGCGAGGAGGTCCGTCATCCGCTGCCGGAGCGCCGCGCCGGAGAGGCGCACCCCGTGGGCGGCGAGGAGGTCGCCGATCTGGTCGCCGACGGTCAGGACCGGATTCAGCGAGCTCATCGCCCCCTGCGGGATGAGGCTCATGCGCGAGAACCGGATCCGCCGCAGCGCCTCCGGGGCGAGGGCGAGCACGTCCTCGCCGCCGAGCGTGACCGCGCCGCCGGCGATCCGCCCGGGCGGCCGGATCATGCGCAGGAGAGCGAGCACGGTCGTCGACTTGCCGGACCCGGACTCCCCGACGAGGCCGAGGCGCTCCCCGGGCCGGAGGTCGAAGCTCACCCCGTCGACCGCGCGCACGGGACCGGCGGAGGTCTCGAATCGGACCTCCAGGTCGCGCACCTTCAGCACGGGCTCGCCCGCGGCGACCTCGAAGCTCCGCTGCGGCGCCGCGGTCATGCGGTCGTCCTCAGGCGCACGTTGACGATCCGGTCGAGGCCCGCCGAGGTCAGCAGTAGCCCGACGAAGATGAGGGCGATCATGGCCACCGGCGGCGCCCACCACCACCAGAGGCCGCGCAGGATGGCGCTGTAGAACTGGGCCCAGTAGATCATCATGCCGAGGGTCAGGTCGTTCTGGGGCCCGAGCCCGAGCGCCTCCAGGCCGATGGTCGCCAGGATGGCGCGCGAGACCGCGGTGACGAAGCTCGCCGCCAGGAAGGGCAGGAGGTTCGGCAGGATCTCGACCAGGACGAGCCGGACGCCGCCGTCGCCGCTGAGGCGGGCGACGTCCACGTAGGACCGCTCGCGCAGCGACAGGGTCTGCGCCCGCACCGTCCGCGTCGCCGTCATCCACGACAGGGAGGCGACGATGACGGCCATCAGCTCGACGCTCATCGCGCGGACGTTGGTCGCCACCAGGAGCAGGACCGCGATGCCCGGGATCGTCATCATCACGTCCGCCGCGACCCGGATCACCGTGTCGACCAGCCCGCCGAAGAAGCCGGCCGCAAGGCCTAGCAGGGTCCCGACCGTCAGGCCGATGATGCCGGCGAGAAGCCCGATCTTCAGCGTCTGCGGGGTGGCGGCGACGAGCGAGGCCAGGACGTCCCGGCCCTGCACGTCGGTGCCGAGGAGATGCTCGGCCGACGGCGGCTGGCGCGGCAGCGTCGCCCCGACCTGCGCCAGCCCGGGATCGACCGCCAGCGGCAGCAGCGCCGCGATCATCAGGATCGCGAGGAGGAGCGCGAGGCCCGCGACGAGCATCGGCTCGCGCAGCACCCGGGATGCGACGGCGCGGGCCGGGGAGGGGGCGTCCGGGACCGCGAGGCTCATCGGCCGCCCGCCGCGATGCGCGGATCGATCAGCGGATAGACCAGGTCGAGGAGGAACATGGCGAGTGCGATCGAGACCGAGAGCAGCAGGATGATGCCCTGGATGACGAAATAGTCTTTGGTCTGGATCGCCTGGTAGAGCTGGTAGCCGATGCCCGGATAGGCGAAGACGACCTCCACCAGGATCGCGCCGGAGACGATGTGGCCGAGGGTGAGCGCGAGCACGGTGAACTGCGGGAGCATGGCGTTGCGCATCCCGTACCAGAGGAAGATCCGGCGGTCCGGCAGCCCCTTGGCCTCGGCGAGCGTGATGTAGTCCTCCCCGAGCACGCTCACGACCATGCCCCGCATGCCGATCGCCCAGGCCCCGACCTCGGCCAGGATGATCGACGCGGCGGGGAGGGCGGCGTGGTAGGCGATGCCCCTCACGCTTTCCCAGGTCCAGCCGAGCTGCAGCGTGAAGGGATGCCCGCCGCCGGCCGGGAAGACCTTCAGGACCGTGGCGAAGAGGAAGAGGAGCACCAGGCCGATCAGGAAGTAGGGCAGCGCCGAGACGAGCAGCACCGGCACCCCGAGCGCCTTGACGATTCGCGACCCGCGCGGCCAGGCCATCCGGGCGCCGAGCCAGGTGCCGAGCGCGAAGCTGACCAGGGTGGTGAAGCCGAGGAGCCCGACCGTCCAGGGCAGCCCCGCCAGGATCGTCTCGGCGACCGTCGCCGGGTGGTGGGCGAGGGACACCCCGAGGTCCAGGCTGAACAGGGCCTTCCAGTAGTTGGCATATTGGGCGAGCATCGGCTGGTCGAGGCCGAACTTCGCGCGGTAGGCCGCAGCGATGGCCTGGACGTCGCCGATCTGGCCGCCGCCGGACGCGGCGAGCTGGTTCAGCTGCTGCTCGATCGGGTCGCCCGGCATGAGCCGCGGGATGACGAAGTTGATCGTGACCGCCAGCGCGATCACGACCAGCATCATGCCGAAGCGACGGGCGACGTAGGCGAGGTACAAGGGGCCGTCCTCTGCGGATCGCGGGACTCCGACGCGCTGCGGCGAAGGCGGGCGGCGCGCCGGGCAGGCCTCAGCTGCGCGGCTTCAGCCGGTGCACCACCAGCGCGAAGCCCTCCCAGGGCAGGTAGGGCGCCACGTAGGGGTCGGCGGCGGTCGGGAAGCCGGTCCAGTAGGTCGTGTTGTTGGTGACCACGTGGAACTCCTCCGCGAGCGTGATCTCCGGGAGGTCGCGCAGGAAGATCCGGGTCGCGTCGCGCACCAGGGCCATGTAGGCCGGGTCCTTGGGCGACGGCGTGACGGCCTCCATCTTGTTCAAGACGGCGTCGAGCTCCGGGTTGGAATAGCGCGTGTAGGAGCGCGGGTTCGTGACCTTCTGGCCGGCGGCCGCCGCGTATTTCCCGTGGAAGTGCTCGAGCGTCTGCCAGGGATCGTAGACGCTGCCGCAGTGGACGGTGAGCGAGGCGTCGAAGTTGCCCGTCGCCATGGCGTCGTTGTGGGCGGCGTCCTGCAGGGCCTGGAACACGACGTTGAAGCCGGCGCTCTTCAGCTGCTGGACGACCACCGGCCCGCTCGGATTGCCCTGCTGCATGATGATCGTGAAGGGCCAGGCCTCGCCGCCGGGCTTCGCCCACTGGCCGTCCGCCCCCTTCACGAACTTCTTCCCCGTGAGGAGCTTCTCCGTCAGGGCCTTGTCGGCCTTGTCGATGCCGCTCTCGGCCAGAAGGTCCTTCATCTGCGCCGTATAGGCGACCACGCCCCCATAGGACGAGAAGGGCCAGACCGCCTTGGGCATCGAGCCCTCGTAGGCGAGGTTGACGATCTGGTCGCGGTTGATGGCGTGGTTGATGGCGCGGCGGACGTCCGCGTCGTCGAAGGGCGGGCGCTGGGTGTTGAGGATCAGGCGGAAGGTGCAGCCGTCCGGGGCGCCCCAAACCGGCCCGGAGGCGTTCCAGGACGAGAGGCCGGGATTGCGCGCCTTGCCGGCCTCGAAGGCGCCGACCTGCAGCGCCCGGCCGATGTCGATCTCGTTGTTGGTGAAGAGCTGGGGCACCGCGTCGACGGTCGCCGGCTTGTAGATGACGCGCTCGACGGCCGGCATCCCCTTGGCGACGCCCGCCTCGGCTGCCCACCAGGACTCCCGCCGGTCGTACACGATCGAACTCGCGTCGGATTTGACCAGCTTGTAGGGGCCCGTGCCGACCGGCCAGCCCTTCTGCAGGTCGAAGAACGAGAAGGTCTTCGGATCCTGCCCGGTCCAGATGTGCTTCGGCACGACGATGAACCGCGCGGCCTGCCCCTGGGCCAGGAAGTCCTGCACGAAGCGGGGCCCGGGCTTGGTCAGGGTGATGCGGACGGTCCGCGGGTCCGGTGCCTCGGCGCGCGCGATCCATTCCTTGATGGCGGCCGACAGGAGGAGGTCCGGCGCGACGGACTTCAGCATGTCCACCGTGAAGACGACGTCCTCGGCCGTGAAGGGCTGGCCGTCGCTCCACTTCACCGTATCCCGGAGCTTGAGGGTGATCGTCCGGAATCCTTCGTCGTAGGCGAAGCTCTCCGCCTGCCAGGGGATGATCTCGTTGGTCATATGGTTGGTGAAGAACAAGGGTTCGTTCACCGTGTAGTGCAGGCTGTTGCGCTGGTGCAGGAGCAGGCCCGCATAGGGGCTCATGCTGGTCGGGGAGGGGACCTGATTGTAGAAGTCCCAGCCCTGGCTGATCAGGGTCCGGTTGCGCGGAACCGGCTTGAGATCCTGGGCGACGGATGCTTCGACGCCTGCGAGCAGCCCGACAGCCGCCGCGACGCCCCAGAGGACGCGAGCCATGAACGTCTTCCTCCCGCTTTGTCTCTTGCCTTGCCGGCAAGCTGGTTCATAAATGAGAACTCTTGTTCGAAAGTCTGAGGTCGTTGCCTTGGCGAGTCAATCCGGTCCCGCGCAACCCCTGGACTCGGCGCCGATCCCCGCGGCAGGAGCCCCCGACGCCCCCGACCGGGTGAAGTCCGCCGGCAGAGTCCTTGATCTCGTTGAAATTCTGGTCGCCAGCGAACAGGGCCTCACCTTCACCGACCTGCTGCGCCGGACCGGATTTCCCAAGAGCAGCCTGCACGCGCTCCTCGATGTGCTCACGCAAAGGAGCTATGCGCATTTTGACCAGAGAACGAACCGGTACAGTCTCGGCATCCAGGTCTGGCAGAACGGGCAGGCCTATCTGCGCAGCCGCAGCATCGTGCGCGAGGCCGGCGACGCCATGGGCGGCATCGGGCGCGAGCTGAACGAGACCGTCCAGCTCGCCTGCCTGGACGGGACGGAGAACGTCTACCTGGCCAAGGTCGACAGCACGCACCCGCTGCGGCTCCAGTCCGAGGTGGGCGCTCGTCTCGCCGCGCATGCGACCGGGCTCGGGAAGGCACTCCTGTCCGGCCTGCCGGACGACGAGATCCGGCGCCGTCACGCCGGGCGTCCGCTCGTCCGCATGACCCCGAACACGATCACGTCGCTCGACGCGCTCCTGGCCGAAGCGGCCCGGATCCGGGCCACCGGCTTCTCGGTCGACGACGAGGAGTACACGCCGGGCCTCGTCTGCGTCGCCGTGCCGGTCCGCGATTCGACCGGCGCGGTCGTGGTCGCGCTCAGCGTCGCCGTACCGATCATCCGTGCCTCGACCGACGTACTCGGCCGCGCGCTGACGCTTCTCGCACGCGCCAGCGTCGACGTGACCCGCCGGCTCCACGGGCCCACGGATGCGGCGACCGTACGGCTCGCCGACGGCCAGGCGAACGCCGGCGAACTCGAATCCCGCTTCGGCTTCCTGCGCCGCACCGCCGACACACCCGACGCCATCGGCCGCCGGCGCTGATGAGCCGCCGGCCTCCGATGGTTGCCGACCCGCCGATAACCCGGGAATCCGCGACCAAGGTCGTGGATCCGAGGGCCGGAGAAAAGTTCCATAATCCATCTTATGCGAATGGCGGTTGCAACGGACGGGCGGCTAGACGTCGCCGTGGAGAGACCGGCAGGATCAAGTCCGTCAGGAGCAGCGCGCGCCGCCTGCCCAGGCTCGAGGCTCGCGTCGACAAGGCGCCGCCCGGCCGATGATGGAGATCGGAGGGACCGCTCGTCTGAGCGGGCGCGGCGGGCGGTTCGCGGGCGACCCGTCCGGCGGTCTTGCTCTTTCGGCGCCGGCGTGGCCGGGCCGCGAGCTAGCGCGGGATGAACCGTGTCTGGACGACACGTTCGATGGGTGGCGACCCGGGTTCGTCGGCGCGCAGGCGGAGAATGTCGCAGACGGCATCGACGATGCCGGCGATGGGCTGTTCCACGGTCGGGAACCGATAGGGCGCCCAGTTGGACTGCGGGACGTTGTCGAAGCCGATCACCGTGACGTCCGAGCCCCTGCCCGCCTCCCTCGCGGCGTCGAGCGCCCCCATCGCCATGGCGTCGTTGGCTGCAATGAGGGCGTCCGGCCGGTCTCCGCGTGCGGCCAGCCGACGCCAGGCCTCGGCGCCGCTCTCGTACGAGAAGTCGCCGATATCCTCGTCGACGAGCAGCATGGGATATTTCGCGAGAGCCTCCAGGAAGGCGAGCCGCCGGCTCGCGTGGGCGGTGGCCGTCCGTCGTCCGGCCACGTACCACAGGCGGTGGATGCCCCGTTGCGAGAGCCATCCGAGCGCCTGGCCGATGCCGGCGGCCTCATCGAGCCGGACGAGATCGCAATCGGCCTCGCCGGCCCGACCGTTCAGCATGATTGGCGGCCGTAGGGTGCAGTAAGGCGCGATCGTCGCCGCGTCGACGGAGTCGGCCATCACAACGGCCGTTTCGAGCGGAAACCGGATGAGATCGGCCAGCGATTCGGTGCCCCGGTCGGCGTTGTCCAGGCTGACGGTCACCAGCTGGCGGCCGATCCCCTGCAGGGCGGCGTTGAGGGCGTGGAACAGGTACGGTTCCCGCAGGTCGGGCTGCGAATTGGCGACCAGCGCGACCAGGTCGCTGCGCCCCTTCGCCAGCGACGAGGCGAGCGCGTTGGGCCGATATCCGAGGCGCTCGGCCGCCTCGAGCACCCGGCGACGGGTCTCGGGCGCGACGCTGGCCCTCGGCGTGAAGGTGCGCGAAACGGCCGAGCGCGACACCCCCGCGAGGGCGGCAACATCCTTGGCCGTGATCTCGGTCATTCGGCGATGCTCCTCGAGCGCGCTGGAGGCAGGCTATGGACGGCGGCGCGGGCCTGCAACCACCGAAAAAGAGCCCTCCCCTCGTCCGGGCTGCCCGGGCGCGGCATGCGTTCGCGTGCAAAGTCAGGAATAGACCGGAACGTTCGCCGGAGCAATGAGGCGCGAGCCCGGCGCCGCTGACCTGCGTGCTACGGAACGGCGTCCTAATCGCGGCAACTTCCCGCGCCGACGCGAGCACCGGCCACTGCGCGAACCCCTAAAAAGCCGCTAGGGCATCTTGCCAGCAATGCACGCGCGTGCAAAGGTGCTCCCTGTCGGGTACTCGCTGCGGTGGGAGCGCCGCCGAGGGGATCGGAATGAGGCTAGGGATTTCGCCGATCGGGTGGACGAACAACGCGATCATCGCGATGGGTGACCACGTGCCTTTCGAAGCCTGCATCGCGGAGGCGGCGGCTGCCGGCTACGAGGGGATCGAGCTCGGGCGCAAGTTTCCCGAGAACCCGATGGTGCTCCGGGCGCGGCTCGCCGAACGGGGCCTCGTGCCGGTCACCGGATGGTACTCGGGGGAACTGGCCCGCCGCGGGGTCGAGGAGGAGTGGGCGGCGGCCCGGACCTTCGTCGATCATCTGCTCGCCCTCGGCTGCGGCGTCCTGGTCTACGGCGAGTGCGGCCACGGGCCCGCAGCCGGCAGCGCCGCGCCGCTCGGGCAGGCCCTCCCCCACGAGGTCGGCCAGGACTACGCCGACCGGGTGACCGCCTTCGCGGAGCGCCTGGCCGCTACGGGTCTCACCCTCGCCTATCACCCGCACATGATGCAGGCGGTCGACACCAACGACCGGATCCACCGCCTCATGGAGTCGACCGGGCTGGCCGTGGGGCTGCTGCTCGATACCGGCCATATCGCAATGTCGGGGGGCGACTATCGCGAGATCGTCGAGGCCTGGTGGCCGCGCGTGGTCCACCTGCACCTCAAAGACGTCGACCGCCGGGTGCTCGGGCGCCTCGACCCTGCGTTGCACAGTTTCGACGACGCGGTCTGGATGGGTCTCTTCACTGTGCCCGGCGAGGGCGACATCGACTTCGCGCCGCTCGCCCAGGCGATCGCGCAGCATGGTTTCGACGGCTGGTGCGTGGTTGAGGCCGAGCGCGATCCGACCACGATCTCGCCCGGCCTGCTCGCCCGCCGGGCGTACGACCACCTCACCCAGCTTCTCGCGGAGGCCGGCGTGCCATCGGCCCGCGCAGTCCGGGGAGTGGCGCGATGACCGTCCTCCGGCTCTGCCTGATCGGCTGCGGCCACATGGGTCGCCTGCGGGCCCGGGCGGCCCTCGCCGGGACGACGCCGGTGGCGCTGACCGTCGCCGACGCACTCCCGGACGCGAGCGAGCGGCTCGGCAGGGAACTCGGCGTGCCCGAGGCATCGCTCGAGGCGGCTCTCACGGGCGACTTCGACGCCTTCGTGCTGGCGAGTTCCGCCCCCGCTCATGCCGGCCAGCTCCGGCTGCTCGCGCGCCGCGGGAAGCCGGTCTTCTGCGAGAAGCCACTCGCCGGCTCGCTCGCGGAACTCGATGCGGGCTGGCCGGAGATCCGGTTGCTCGAGGGCCTGCTTCAGATCGGCTTCAACCGCCGCCACGACGTGGCCCATCTCCGGCTCAAAGGGCGGATGGACGCGGGCGAGATCGGCCGGCCGGAGCAGATCCGCATCGTCGGCCGGGACCACGTGCCGCCGCGCCCGGACGGGCTCGGCAACTCGGCCGGCATGATCGCCGAGACCAGCATTCACGATCTCGACAAGGCGCGCTGGCTGATGGGCGAGGACTTCGTCGAGGTCATGGCCTTCGGCGCGGCCGTCATCGATCCGCGCTACGCGGAGGTCAACCACGTCGACACCGTCACGATCGTGCTCCGAACCGCCGACGGTCGCCAGGCGATCGTCCAGAACGGCTGGCGCACGGCCTATGGCTGCGACCAGCGTGTGGAGGTCTTCGGCTCCGGCGGCGAACTCTCCCTCGACAACCCGTCGGCATCGCAGGCCGCGGACGAGCCCGGGCCGGTCCGCCGGCGCGGCCGGACATTCCCCGGCTGGGCGGAGCGCTACGAGGAGAGCTTCGCCGCCGAGACGACGGCCTTCCTGGAAACGGTCCTGCGCGGCGCCCTGCCCTCGCCCGGCCTCGCCGACGGGCTCGCGGCCCAGCGGCTGGTCGATGCCGCCCGGCGGGCCCTGGTCTCGGGGCGGGTCGAGCCCGTGGTCCGGAGGGATCCAGCGTAATCGCCAATTCCCGCCGGCTGCGACCCGGCCGGCGTGGAAGAGGCGGGGTCGGGTGCCGACCCGATCCTGCGCAGGGCCTCGTCCCTGCGCGCGAAGCTCCGGGCGCCGGCATCCGAAGCCGGCGTCGCGGTCCGACAGTTCGAAAGCAGAAGGGGGATCGCATGCTCGTCCGCATCCTGCTCGGCTCCGCCGCCCTACTGGCGCCGGCCCTCGCCGAGGCCGCCTGCCCGGCGGTCACCGTCGCCGACCCGAAGGGCGTCCCCGCCGGCGCCTTTCCCCAGCAATACGAGTTGGCGGACTTCGAGGCCAAGGCGAGGTGCAAGCTGGTCTTCTCGGAGAACCCCGCCATCAAGGACATCAACGCCCGCATCCGCGGCAATGCCGCACTGCCGCCGCTCGCGGAGCGCCTGCCGGCCGAGCCGCTGGTCGTGGCGCCCTATCAGGCGGTCGGCAAGTTCGGCGGTGTCCTCAACGTGATGTCGAACGGACCGGACTCCGGGACCGCCGACGTCCTGTCGCTCCGCCACGTCAACCTCGTCCGCTATTCGGACGACCTGCAGACCATCGTGCCGAACGTGGCGAAGTCCTGGGAATGGAACGCCGATTTCACCGAACTGACCTTCCACCTCCGCAAGGGCCACAAGTGGTCGGACGGCCAGCCGTTCACCTCGGCCGACGTCAAGTTCTGGTACGACAACCTGGCGCTCGATCCGGCCGTCAACAAGACCCCGAAGAGCTACGTACTGGTCGGGGGCAAGCCGATGACGGTGATCGCCGACGATCCGCTCAAGGTGGTCTTCAAGCTGCCGGCGCCGAAGCCGGGGCTCCTCGCCTTCTTCGCTGTGACGCATGCGCCGCCGTTCCGGCCGAAACACTTCCTCGGGCAGTTCCACCCGGCCGTGAACCCGAAGGCCGACGAGACCGCACAGGCACTGGGCTTCAGCAACGGATACGACGCGATCAAGGCCTATACCGGCAATTCGGACTGGACAGACATCACGCCCATGCGTTCGTTGCCCGACAAGATCGCCGGGCTGCCGCGCGACACGATGCCGACGCTCGAGGCCATGATCTACGTGAAGGACACGCCGGAGAACCGCAAGACGGTGGCCAATCCCTATTTCTTCATGGTCGACACGGCGGGCCAGCAACTCCCCTACATCCCCGAGCAGAACGAGATCTACGTGAAGGACGCGGAGGTCCGGAACCTGAAGCTCATCAACGGGGAGGTCGACTACAAGGCACAGTCCCTGCAGCTCGCCGCGGCGCCGCTCCTGCTCGACCGGCAGAAGGCGGGCAACTTCACGATCCAGCTCAGGCCCCAGGTCGCCTTCGCGGTGTTCGGCTTCAATCTGACCCATGACGACCCCGCCCGCCGCAAGCTGTTCGGCGATCTCGCCTTCCGGCAGGCGATGTCGCTCGCCCTGAACCGCAAGGAGATGAACGAAGCCGCCTTCTTCGGTCTCGGCACGCCCGTTCAGTTCGCCGGCTTCTCGCCGGTCCCGAAATTCCTCGACCAGAGCTGGGAAGGCCATTTCGCCGAGTTCGACCCCAAGAAGGCGAAGGCGCTGCTGGACGGCATCGGGCTGGTCGACAGGGACGGCGACGGCTTCCGCGACTTCCCCGACGGCTCGAAGCTGGTGGTCAGCCTGCTCTTCTCGACCCAGGCCACCAGCGCCCAGGTGGTGGAACTCGTCGGCAAGTACTGGGGTGACGTGGGGGTGAGGACGACCGTCAAGGAGGTCACCACCGACGAGTTCCGCGCGGCGCAATCCGCCAACAAACTCGACGTGTCGATCTGGCAGCTCGGCCAGCCGCTCGGCACCATTCTCGCCGAGGCTGAGCGCTTCAGGCCTCCGTTCGGCGGGTACTTCAGCGCCCGTCCGGCCATGCTGTGGGGCGAGTGGGTGGAGAGCAAGGGCGCCAAGGGTGTCGAACCGCCGGACTGGGCGAAGCAGATGAGTGCCGACGTGGACGCCTTTCAGTCGGCACCGGTGGGCGGCCCGGCCTCGGTCGAACTCGGCAACCGGCTCATGAAGAACATGGCGGGCAATCTCGTCTTCATCGGCACGGTCCGGGCGCCCGGCCCCATCTTCCATCGCAACGTCCTCGCGAACGTCCCCAAGTTCGCCGCCCACGCGGACGAGTTCCGGTGGACCTACCCCTACCGTCCGCAGCAGTGGTACTTCGCCAACTGAGGTCGCGACGGGACCGCGCCGGGCCCTCGAAGGGTCCGGCGGCGGTCGGGGCGTCGGTGCCGGGAGGCGCCACCCCGGAGGCATGACGCTTTCCGGGTCCGCCGACGTCTCTTCCGTAAGGGAAGACATCGTGCTCCACTTCTCCTGCCTTGCCGTTCACGTCGCCTCCCGCTGGGACCCCCGATGACCGCCTTCCTGCGCTTCGTCACGCTCCGGGCCTTCCTCGCCTTCGTCACCCTGGTCACGGTGTCGATCGTCATCTTCGGCATGATGGAACTGGTGCCGGGCGACTGCGCGGAGCGCTACCTCGCGCTGAAGCAAACTCAGGGCGCCTCGATCTCGCTGAGCGAACTGGAAGCGGAGCGCGAGCGCCTCGGGCTCGACCGGCCGCTGATGGTGCGTTGGCTCGAATGGATCACGGGCGCCTTCCGGGGCGACTTCGGCGAGAGCTGCACCCTGCGCATGAACATCACGACGCTCGTCGGCACCAAGTTCCTGATCTCCTCGGCGCTGTCGGTGACGGCGCTCCTGCTCGCCTACGCGGTGGCCATCCCGGTCGGCATGATCTCCGCGGCGTCGGATCGGCCCGTCCTCAACGGCACGCTCAGGGTGATCAGCTATCTCGGCCTCGCGATCCCGAACTTCCTGCTCGCGCTTCTCGTCATGCTGTTCTCGACCCTCTGGTTCGGCGAGACGCTGACGGGCCTGTTCTCGCCGGCCTACCGGGACGCGCCCTGGAGTGGCGCCAAGTTTGCTGACCTGCTCGGCCACATCTGGCTTCCCATCCTGGTGCTCGGCTGGTCGGCGACGGCCTTCGCGCTGCAGACCGTACGGGCGCTGATGTCGGACGAGGTCGGCAAGCTCTACGTTACGGCCGCGCGGGCGCGCGGCCTCTCCGGGGCGGCGCTGCTCTGGCGCTATCCCGCGCGCCACGCGTTGCCGCCGATCGTCAACTCGCTCGGGTTCGACCTCAGCCGCGTGTTCAGCGACCTGCCGATCGTGGCGCTGATCCTGTCGCTGACCGACGTCGGCTCGCTCCTGATCGAGTCTCTCGCCCGCGCCAACGACCAGCAGCTCGCCGGGGCCATCATCTTCCTGCTCACCGCCACCATCGTCACCCTCAACTTCGCCACCGACGTACTGCTCGCGGCCATCGATCCGCGGGTGCGGGCGGGCGTGATCGGATAGCCATGTCGAGCCCCGAGCACCGTATCGACCCGGAGGCCTACTTCACCGTCTCGCAGGGGCGGCTCGTTCTGGAGCGCTTCCGGCGCCAGCGGGCCGCTATGGCGGGGGCGATGGTCCTGCTGCTGCTGATCCTGTGCGGACTGTTCGCCCCGTTCCTGTCGCCCCACGACCCGACCATCGCGGGGAGCGATCGGGCCTATCTCGACGGGGCGCCGACGATCCCGCGCTTCTGCGACCGGAACGGCTGTTCGGCGAGGCCTTTCCTGCACAAGGTCGAGCGCGTCCGTTCAATCGAGACCAACCTGCGCTGGGTCGAGCGGGTCAGCGAGGACGAGCGGCGCTACGTGCGCTTCCTCGTGCCGGGCGCGCCCTACAGGCTGTTCGGCCTCTTCACCCTCGAGACGCGGCTCTTCGGCGTCGACGAGGGCTACATCCACCTGTTCGGGACGGATTCGGCCGGCAAGGATATCTTCTCGCGCACGCTCCACGCGATCTGGACCTCGCTGACGGTCGGCGTGCTCGGTGTCCTCGTGGCCTTCGTGCTGGCGCTCGTCATCGGGGGGATCTCGGGCTTCGTCGGCGGCTGGGTCGACAGCGTGATCCAGACCGTGAGCGACGCGGTCAAGATCATCCCGCGCCTGCCGCTGTTCATGGCCATGGCCGCCTTCCTGCCGCAGGAGTGGTCGGCCGAGACCCGGTTCCTGCTGATCACCACCCTCCTCGGCCTGAAGGGCTGGCCGACTCTCGCCCGGCGGGTGCGCACCCACATCCTGACCGAGCGCTCCCAGGACTACGTGCTGGCCGCGCAGCTCTGCGGAGCCGGCATGCCCTATGTGCTGCGCCGCCACCTGCTGCCGAGCTTCACCAGCTACATCATCGTCGATTTGGTGATCTCCTTCCCCTACATGGTGCTCTCCGAGACGGCGCTGAGCTTCATCGGGCTCGGCCTCAAGGATCCCGTCAATTCGCTCGGCGTCATGTTGCAGAACGCCACCAGCGCGGACGTGATCCTGAACCACCAGTGGTATTTCATCCCGGTCGTCTTCTTCATCGCCCTCGTGCTCGCCTTCGTCTTCGTCGGCGACGGCCTGCGCGACGCGGTCGACCCCTATGCGGAGATACGGCGTTGACCATGCTTCTCTCCATCGAGGGCCTTACGGTCACGTTCCGGACCGAGGAGGGGCCGGTCACGGCAGTGGAGGACGCCTCGCTCGAGATCCGGGAGGGCGAGGTCGTGGGCCTCGTCGGCGAGAGCGGGTCCGGCAAGTCGGTGCTCGCCCGTTCGGTCATGCAGCTCAACCCGCGCAACGCGCGCTACGGCGCGGGCGGCCGCATCCTCTTCCACGGGCCCTCCGGCCCTGTCGACGTCCTGGCGCTCGAGCGGGCGGAGGATCTCAGGGTCGTGCGCGGCGGCTCCGTCTCGATGATCTTCCAGGAGCCGATGGCGTCCTTCGCGCCGGCGATCTCCATCGGCAGCCAAATGGTCGAGCAGCTGCGGCTGCACACGGACGTGTCCGCCAAGCGCGCCCGCGAGATCGCGGTGGAGATGCTCGACCGGGTCGGCATCTCCGATCCGTCGCGCCGCTTCGACCAGTATGCCTTCGAGCTTTCCGGTGGCATGCGGCAGCGCGCCATGATCGCCATGGCGCTGTCGACACGCCCGCGGCTGCTGATCGCCGACGAGCCGACGACCGCCCTCGACGTGACCATACAGGCCCAGGTGTTGGACCTCATGTCCGAACTCGTCGCCGAGCTCGGCATGGCGGTTCTGCTGATCACCCACGACCTCGGCGTCGTGGCCGGGATCGCGGACCGCATCGCCGTC
Organism: Prosthecomicrobium sp. N25; assembly: GCF_037203705.1. Lineage (NCBI taxonomy): Bacteria > Pseudomonadati > Pseudomonadota > Alphaproteobacteria > Hyphomicrobiales > Kaistiaceae > Prosthecomicrobium > Prosthecomicrobium sp. N25. The sequence goes on along the minus strand of NZ_JBBCAT010000001.1, from coordinate 2,796,906 downwards.
ATGTATCTCGGCCGTATCGTCGAGGCGGGCCCTGTCCGCGCCGCGGTCCGGTCGCCGGCGCATCCCTATACGCGAGGCCTCTTCGCCGCAATTCCACGCCTCGACGATCTCGACCGTCCGCTCATGCCGGTGCCGGGGGACATTCCCTCCCCGCTCGAACGGCCGGCCGGCTGCCCCTTCCACACCCGCTGCGCGGTCGTGGTCGGGCCTGTCTGCCGCGAGCGGGTTCCCGCGCGGCTCGCCGTCGGACCCGGCCATGGCGCCGCCTGCCACCGCCTTGCCGTAGCGGACCCTGCATGAGCGCCACCGTGCCTGCACCACTCCCCCCGCTCCTTTCCGTCCGCGACCTGACGGTCTCGTTCCCGATCGGCAAGGGGCTGTTCGGCCGAACCGCCCTGAGGGCGGTCGACGGCGTGTCGCTCGACCTCGCCAGGGGCGAGATCACCGGGCTCGTCGGCGAGAGCGGATCGGGAAAAACAACCTTCGGACGCGCGCTCCTCAAGGCTGCTCCGATCGCGGCCGGTCGCGTGACCTATCGAGACGAGGAAATCGAGCACGAGGTGGTGGGCCTCGACGGCGCAGCGCTGGCCGATTACCGCCGCCGTGCACAACTGGTGTTCCAGGATCCCTACGCCTCCTTGAGCCCACGCATGACGGTACGGGACATCATCGCCGAGCCGCTCGAGGTCATGGGCCTCGCCGCGACGCGGGCCGAGGCCGATCGGCGCGTCCGCGCCATCGCGGCCCGGTGCCGGCTCAACCTCGAGCACCTGCGCCGCTATCCGCACGCCTTCTCGGGCGGCCAGCGCCAGCGGATCGCGATCGCGAGGGCCCTCGTCGCCGCCCCGCGCTTCCTGGTCGCCGACGAGGCCGTTGCGGCGCTCGACGTCTCCATCCAGGCGGACGTGCTCAATCTGGTGCGCGAGTTGCAGCGGGAGACGGGGCTGACGGTCCTCTTCATCAGCCACAACCTGGCGGTCGTCGCTCATGTCTGCGACCGAGTGGCGGTGATGTACCTCGGCAAGGTCGTCGAGACGGGGCCGACCCGCCGCCTCTTCGCCGCGCCGAGGCACCCATACACGCGCGCCCTGCTCTCGGCGATCCCCTCCCTCGACCCTGACGACCGGCAGAGGGCGGGGCGGCTCCAGGGCGAGATACCCTCCCCTATCGCGCCGCCGCCGGGGTGCCGCTTCCACACCCGCTGCCCGTTGGCCGTCGCGCGTTGCGCCGCGGAGGCGCCGGCCCTGGAGCCGGCCGACCGGCCGGACCATGCCGTCGCCTGCCATCGCTGGCGCGATGCGGCCGCCGGCGGCATCGCCTGACCTATGGCGCCCCGAGCCCCGCAATGCCGTGCATCGTAGGAGAATTGTACGTCATGACCGGACTTTCGGCGCATGTCCCGAGCTACCGTCTCTCGATCCTGATCCGCGCGGCCCGCCTCGGCGGCTCGGTGGCGCTCGCCCATCGCGCCGACCCGGGCGCCGCGATGGACATGGTCGAGAAGAAGGCCCGCGATTACCAGACCGAGGGGGACCGCGCGGTCGAGCGGGCGATCGCGGCGGAAATCCTGGAGGCCATACCGGGGGTGGCCATCGTCGGCGAGGAGCAGGTCGCGGACCGTGCCGGGGTGAGCGGGCTCACCGTGCTGATCGACCCGATCGACGGCACCACCAACTTCGCCTGGGGCATCCCGTTCTTCTCGGTCTGCATCGCCCTGCAGGAGAACGGGGAGACGATCGCGGGCGTGGTGCACGACCCCGTCCGCGGCGAGACCTTCGCGGCCGAGCGTGGGCGCGGCGCGACGCTGAACGGCCGGCGGCTGCACGTGCCGGCCGGTCGTGGCATCGACCGCGCCGTCGTGGGCGCCAGCATCCCGGTGCCGGGCCAGTTGCGCAACATCGGTGACGCCGCCTACCGGGCGGCCTTCTGGCGGGTCGCCGAGCGGGCGAGCGCTGTCCGGCGTATGGGGTCGGCCGCGCTCTCGATCGCCTATGTGGCCGCGGGCCGCCACGACGCCTTCTTCGAGGACGGCCTCTCGCCCTACGACTACGCCGCCGCCGTCCTCTGCGTCGTGGAGGCCGGTGGCATCGTCACCGGTTTCGACGGCGGACCGATCCCCCCGACCGGCGCGATCCTCGCCGCCACGCCTGCCGTCCACGCCTGGCTCGTCGAGGGGTTCCGGCCCGCCTAGATTGTCCGTCGCGTACCCGGGTGATGGCGGAGATTGCCTAGCCGTGCATCGGCCTGCCCTGCACGTAGGCGAAATTTCTGGCGGACGGATCGGCGTTGAGTACGAAGTCGAGAGAAATCGGATACGCGGAGGGGTGGCACGGATCTTGAAGACTTGGCGTCAGCTCGCTGTCACCGCCAACCGAAAGGTCCGACATGGCCCTCCGTCTCCTCCAGAAGTCCCTCTTGGCCGCCGCACTCCTCGCCGGCTCCTCGGTGCTCGCGCTCGCCGGCGGTACGCTCCGGATCGGCATGACCGCCTCGGACATCCCCCTCACGACGGGCCAGACCGACAACGGCGGCGAGGGCATGCGCTTCCTCGGCTACACGGCCTACGACTCGCTCGTCGAGTGGGACCTCTCGTCGGCCGACAAGCCCTCCACCATCGTGCCGGGCCTCGCGACCTCCTGGGCGGTCGATGCGGCCGACAAGACCAAGTGGACCTTCAAGCTGCGCCCCGGCGTCAAGTTCCACGACGGCAGCGACTTCACGGCGGACTCGGTCGTCTGGAACCTGGAGAAGCTCCTCAACAAGGACGCGCCGCAGTTCGATCCGCGCCAGTCGGCCCAGGGCCGCTCGCGCATCCCGGCGGTGGCGAGCTACAAGGCGGTCGATCCGCTGACCGTCGAGATCGTCACCAAGACCCCGGACGCCACGCTGCCCTACCAGATCGCCTGGATCATGATGTCCTCGCCCGCCAACTGGGAGAAGCAGGGCAAGAGTTGGGACGCCGTCGCCAAGAGCCCGTCGGGCACCGGCCCGTGGAAGATCACGGCCTTCGTGCCACGCGAGAAGGCCGAGATGGTGCCGAACCCGGACTACTGGGACAAGGCGCGCGTGCCCAAGCTCGACAAGCTCGTCGTCGTCCCCCTCCCCGAGCCGTCCGCCCGTACCGCCGCGCTTCGCTCCGGTCAGGTCGACTGGATCGAGAACCCGGCCCCGGACACGGTGGCGTCGCTGAAGTCGGCCGGTTTCAAGATCGTCACCAACGCCTATCCGCACAATTGGACCTGGCACCTGTCGCGGGTCGACGGTTCTCCCTGGAACGACGTACGGGTGCGCAAGGCCGCGAACCTGGCGATCGACCGTGAGGGTATGAAGGAACTGCTCTCGGGGCTGATGATTCCCGCCGAGGGCTTCCTGCCGCCGGGCCACCAGTGGTTCGGCCGCCCGACCTTCAAGCTGAAGCACGACCCCGAGGCCGCCAAGAAGCTGCTCGCCGAAGCCGGCTACGGGCCGAACAAGCCGCTCGAGACCAAGATCCTGATCTCGCCGTCCGGCTCCGGCCAGATGCTGCCGTTGCCCATGAACGAGTTCGTGCAGCAGAACCTCGCCGAGGTCGGCATCAAGGTGTCCTTCGAGGTGGTCGAATGGAACACGCTGATCAACATCTGGCGCGCCGGAGCCAAGCACGAGAGCTCCAAGGGCGCCACGGGCATGAACTACACCTACTTCATCCAGGACCCCTTCACGGGCTTCATCCGGCATCTCCAGTGCAACCTCGCGCCGCCGGCCGGCACCAACTGGGGCTTCTACTGCGATCCCGAGATGGACAAGCTCTTCGACGAGGTCCGCTCCACCTTCGACCCGGCCGCGCAGCAGAAGACCCTCGAGAAGATCCATGAAAAGTACGTCGACGAGGCGCTCTTCCTGATGGTGACCCACGACGTCAACGCCCGCGCCATGAGCCCGAAGGTCAAGGGCTTCGTACAGGCGCAGAACTGGTTCCAGAACTTCTCCTCCGTCACCATGGACTGAGGTGCTGGCGCGGCCCCGGCAGTGGACCCGAGGGGTTCCGCCGGCGGGGCCGCCCTGCCCTGCCCGATCTGGCCGGGGCGCCGAAGGTGGATCGGTGCCGGCCGCCCCTGGCCCGCGAGGATTCGTCGGACATGTTCGCCTATGCGCTGAAGCGCGTGCTCTACATGGCGCCGGTCGCGCTCGGCGTGAGCCTCCTGTGCTTCCTCCTGGTCCATCTCGCGCCCGGCGACCCGCTGACCGCGATCCTGCCGACGGACGCCTCCGCCGAGATGCAGGCGGAGGTGCGCAAGCTCTACGGCTTCGACAAGCCGCTGCCCGTCCAATACGCGATCTGGCTCGGCCGCGTGCTGACGGGCGACCTCGGCGTCTCGATTGCCACCGGACGTCCGGTGGCGATCGAGGTGGCCCGGGCCGTGGTCAACTCGGTGATCCTGGCCGCCGCCGCGACGGCCATCGGTTTCTTCTTCGGCGCGCTCTTCGGCTTCGTGGCCGGCTATTTCCGCTCGACCTGGATCGACAAACTGGCGAGCTTCCTCGCCGTGATCGGGGTCAGCGTCCCGCACTACTGGCTCGGCATGGTGCTCGTCATCGTCTTCTCGGTCTGGCTCAACTGGTTGCCGGCGACCGGGGGCGGCCCGGGCGGCTCGTCGGACGCGCGCAGCCTCGACTGGGACTACCTCTGCTACCTGCTGCTGCCCGCCGTGACCATGTCGGTCATTCCCATGGGCATCATCGCGCGCACGCTTCGGGCGCTCGTCGCCGAGATCCTGAGCCAAGAGTTCGTGCAGGGTCTGACAGCCAAGGGGCTGCTCGACCGGGGCGTCTTCCTCCACGTGGTCAAGAACGCGGCGCCAACCGCCTTCGCCGTCATGGGCCTGCAGCTCGGCTACCTGCTCGGCGGCTCGATCCTGATCGAAACCGTCTTCGCCTGGCCGGGCACCGGCTTCCTGCTCAACACCGCGATCTTCCAGCGCGACCTGCCGCTCCTCCAGGGCACGATCCTGGTGCTCGCCATGTTCTTCGTGGTCCTCAACCTCGTGGTCGACGTGGCGCAGGCCGCGGTCGATCCCCGCGTCAAGAGGAGCTGAGGCCTTGGTCTCGCTTGCGATCCCCACCCCCGCCCCGGTCGTCGTGGCCCGCTCGCCGGGCTACTGGCGCGGCGTCCTTTCGCGCCTGTCGCGCGACAAGCTCGCGATGGTCGCGCTGCTGGTTCTCGTCGCCATCGTGCTGGTGGCGGTCTTCGCGCCCTACCTGGCGCCGGCCGACCCCGCCAAGGCGACCATGCTGCGCCGCCTGAAGCCGATCGGCACGCCCGGTTATCCGCTCGGCGGAGACGAGCTCGGCCGCGACATGCTCTCCCGGCTCATCTACGGCGCGCGCCTGTCGCTCGTCATGGGGGTCACGCCGGTGCCGATCGCCTTCGCGATCGGCACGGTGCTCGGCGTCACGGCGGGCTACGCCGGCGGCCTCGTCAACACCGTGATCATGCGCACGGTCGACATCTTCTTCGCCTTCCCGAGCGTGCTGCTCGCCGTCGCCCTCTCAGGCGCGCTCGGGGCCGGCCTCGTCAACGCCATGGTCGCGCTCACCATCGTCTTCGTGCCCCCGGTCACCCGTATCGCCGAGAGCGTGACGACCCAGGTCCGCGGGCTCGACTACGTAGAGGCGGCGCGCACGAGCGGGGCCGGGGCGGCCCGCATCATCCGCATCCACGTGCTGCCCAACGTGCTCGGCCCCGTCTTCGTCTACGCGACGAGCCTGATCTCGGTATCGATGATCCTGGCCGCGGGTCTCTCCTTCCTGGGCCTCGGCGTGCGTCCGCCCGAGGCGGAATGGGGGCTTATGCTGAACACGCTGCGCACCGCCATCTACACGCAGCCGACGGTGGCGGCCCTTCCCGGCATCATGATCTTCATCACCTCGATCTCCTTCAACACGCTGTCCGACGGACTGCGTTCGGCCATGGACGTGAAGGCATGAGCGTGACCACGTCCCGGACGGGGCTCGCCAATGCGGAAGCCGTCTGGCCGCCGGAGGTCTGGCGGACGGACAGCCGGAGAGGGACCGAGCAGCCGCGCGACGCGCGCGACCGCGGCGGGCCGGCGCAGCCGCTCCTGACGGTGGCGGGGCTGGTCAAGCATTTTACGGTGGGCGGTTCGCTGTTCGGCCGGAAGACGGTGGTGCGTGCGGTGGACGGGGTCGATTTCGAGCTCCTCAAGGGCGAAACGCTCGGCATCGTCGGCGAGTCGGGCTGCGGCAAGTCGACCACCGCCCGGCTGCTCATGCAGATCATGGCCCCCGATGCCGGCCGCCTCGTCTTCGACGGCGAGGAGCTCGGCGGCGACCTGCCGCTCTCCGACTATCTCCGCCAGGTGCAGATGGTCTTCCAGGACAGCTACGCCTCGCTCAACCCGCGCCTCACGATCGAGGATTCCATCGCCTTCGGGCCGCGCGTCCACGGCCTGCCGGCCGGCGCCGCCGTCCGGCGGGCCCACGACCTCCTCGCCCGGGTCGGCCTGGACCCCGCGCGCTACGCCGGCCGCTTTCCCCACGAACTCTCCGGCGGCCAGCGCCAGCGCGTGAACATCGCCCGCGCGCTCGCCATGGAACCCCGGCTGGTGATCCTCGACGAGGCGGTCTCAGCCCTCGACAAGTCGGTGGAAGCGCAGGTTCTGAACCTGCTGCTCGACCTCAAGCAGGAGTTCAATCTCACCTACATCTTCATTTCGCACGACCTCAACGTCGTCCGCTTCATGGTCGACCGGGTGCTCGTGATGTATCTCGGCAAGGTGGCCGAGATCGGCGCGCGCGATGCCGTCTTCGGGGCGCCCGCCCACCCCTACACGGCTGCCCTCCTGGCTTCCATGCCGAGCATGGATCCGGACCGCCGCGTGGCCCGCGCGCCCCTCGCCGGCGACCCCCCGAATCCGATCGACCCGCCTGCCGGCTGCCGTTTCCACCCGCGCTGCGTCCACGCCCACGCGGTCTGCAGGGAGGTGGCCCCCCGGGTGGCGGCTCTCTCCCCCGCCCATTCGGCGGCCTGCCTCATGCAAGTGCCGGGCTCGGGTCATCCGCGCGCCGGAGAAGGAATGCAGGCATGACGGCCGTCTCCGATCCCATCGTTGACATCCGAAATCTCAGCGTGACGTTCACCGGCGGCAGGAAGCCCGTGCGCGCCGTCGACGACGTCACGCTCCAGGTCGGCGCCGGCGAGGTGGTCGCGCTGCTCGGCGAATCCGGATCGGGCAAGAGCGTCACCCTGCGTTCCCTGCTGCGGCTGCATCCGAAGGGCCGCGCGACCATGGACGGCAGCATCAGGGTCGATGGGGAGGACGTGCTGGCCCTCGGCCCCCGGGCGCTCGCCGACTATCGCGGCCGCAAGGTGGCGATGATCTTTCAGGACCCCGGCCTCGCTATGGATCCGGTCTATTCGGTGGGCCGCCAGATCGCCGAGACCATCCGGCGTCACGAGGGGGTCTCGTGGTCGGAGGCGGAGGAGCGGGCGCTCGCCCTTTTCCGGAAGGTCAGCATCCCGGCCCCGGAGCGACGGCTGCAGGCCTATCCGAATGCCATGTCGGGCGGCATGCGCCAGAGGGCCATGATCGCTCTGGCGCTCTCGTGCAATCCCAAAGTGCTTCTCGCCGATGAGCCCACGACCGCCCTCGACGCCACGGTGCAGATCCAGATCCTGCTCCTGCTGCGTGATCTGCAGAGGGAGTTCGGCATCTCGGTGATCTTCGTCACGCACGATATCGGCGTGGCGGTGGAAGTGGCCGACCGCATTGCCGTGATGTATGCGGGGCGGATCGTCGAGGAGGGGCCGGTCGGCGACGTCATTCGCAACCCGCGCCACCCCTATACGCGCGGCCTCCTCGCCGCGCGCGTCGACAAGGCGGAGCCCGGCGCCCGCCTGACGACCATTCCGGGATCGCCCCCCGACCTCGCCGACCTGCCCGACGGCTGCGCCTTCCGCCCGCGCTGCGCTCTCGCCGAAGAGCGCTGCGGACGCGAGCGCCCGCCCTTCGTCCGCCGGAGCGGCGACCGGGGCGACGCATGCCTGCTCGCGACCTGATCCCGGAAGGATAACCGGCCCGGCGCGCCCGCCCTTGCTCGTTCAATCGCCCGCGAGCACCGGCCCGAAGCGGGGGCCGAGCCCTTTCGCAACATATCGCCCTTCGCTAATGTGACCCTCCAAGAGGGTTGCATACAAATGCCTTCAGGTCGCAAGCTCGCCGCCATCCTGGCTGCCGACGTAGTCGGCTTCAGCCGTCTGGCGGGCCTCGACGAGGAGCGCACCCTGGCACGGCTGCGGACCCTGCGCAGCGATCTCGTCGACCCCACGATCCAGGTCCATGGCGGCCGCGTCGTGAAGCGGACGGGCGACGGGGCGATCGTCGAGTTTCGGAGCGCGGTCGACGCGGTCCGCTGCGCGATCGAGATCCAGACCGCGATGGTCGAGCGGAACGCCGGCGTGCCCGAGGACCGCCGCATCGAGTTCCGGATCGGCATCCACATCGGTGACGTCGTGGAGGAGACCGATGGCGACCTGATGGGCGACGGCGTCAACATCGCCGCCCGCCTCGAGGGCGTCGCCGCCCCGGGCTCGGTCTGCCTTTCGGAGGACGCCTACCGGCAGGTCCGCTCCCGCATCGACTTCGCGCTCGTCGATCTCGGCGAGACCCGCCTGAAGAACATCGCCGACCCGGTCCGGATCTACGGGCTCGACACCTCGGGACGGCGGCAGCCCTCGCCTCCGCCGCAGACGCCCGCCCTGCCCGGCCTGCCGAACCGGCCCTCGATCGCCGTCCTGCCCTTCGCCAACATGTCCAACGACCCCGAGCAGGACTACTTCGCGCAAGGCATCGCGGAGGACATCATCACCGGCTTGTCCCGCTTCAAGCGCCTGTTCGTGATCGCCCGCAACTCCAGCTTCTCCTACAAGGGTCGCGCGGTGAACCTCGGCGACATCGGGCGCGAACTCGGTGTGAGGTACGTGCTCGAGGGCAGCGTCCGGAAGTCCGGAAGCCGCTTGCGGATCACCGCCCAGCTGGTCGAGGCGGCCACCGGCGTCCACCTCTGGGCCGACCGCTTCGACGGCGAACTCGCCGACGTCTTCGACCTGCAGGACCAGGTGACCTCCCGGGTCGTCGCCACGATCGCGCCCCGGCTCGAGCATGCCGAGATGGACCGGGTCCTGCAGAAGCCGACCGAGAGCCTCGACGCCTACGACCACTTCCTGCGCGGCCTTTCGGCGTTCCACCGCTTCAGCAGCGAGGCGAACACCGAGGCCTTGGAGAGCTTCCGCAAGGCGGGCGCGCTCGACCCGGGCTACGCCTGCGCGCACGGCATGGCGGCGCGATGCTATGGCCAGAGGCGCGGGTTCGGCTGGACGGGCGCGCCGGCGACCGAGCGGCTGGAGGCGCTCCGGCTGGCCCGGCTCGCGACTGCGCTGGGCTCCGACGACGCGGTGGCCCTCGCGGCGGCGGGCTTCGCCTTCCTCATCTTCGGCGAAATCGAGGACGGCGCCTCGCAGATCGAGCGGGCGCAGGAACTGAACCCCAATCTCGCCTGGGCCAAGCACATGGGGGCCCTCGCCGAGGTCCTCCTGGGCCGACCGGAGCGGGCCATCGAGCTCGCCAGCGAGGCCATGCGGCTCAGCCCGCAGGACCCCCAGGCCTTCGGAACCAAGGGCATGATGGGCCTGGCCAACTATTGCGCGGGCCGGTTTGCCGAGGCCTACCGCTGGAGCGAGAGCTCGCTCGGCGAGCGGCCGAATTTCTTCGTGTCGGCCTGCGTGTCCGCGGCCGCGGCCGCCATGATGGGAGCGGAGGCCGAGAGGGACCGGGCCTTGGGCCGGCTGCTCGCGGCCCGTCCCGGAATCCGCCTCGCAGACGCCGCGGGATGGCTCGACTTTCGGTCACCGGAACACCGGCAGCTCTGGCGTGACGGTCTGAAGGCCGCCGGGCTGCCGGACTAGAGAGTGGTGCGGAGCGGGTTCGCACCCGGGACGGAGGGGGAACTCATGAGTCTGGCCGTGATCGGCGCCGGTGTCGGGCGCACGGGAACGTATTCGCTGAAGCTTGCGCTCGAGGCCCTGGGGCTCGGCCCCTGCCACCACATGGAGGAGGTCATCAAGATGCCGGAGCGGCAGATCCCGCTCTGGACCCGCGCCGTCCACGGCGATGCGGACTGGGGCGCCATCTACGACGGCTACCGATCGGCCGTGGATTGGCCGACCGCCGGCTTCTGGCGCGAGCTGTCGGCCGCCTACCCGGACGCCAAGGTGATCCTCACCACCCGCAATCCCGACGACTGGATCGCCAGCTTCGAGCCGACCATCCAGCAATTGATCTCGGGCGCCTTCGCGGTTCCGCCGCACATGGAGCCCTGGCTGGCGATGGCGCGCGGCGCCCTGGCACGGAACGGCGTCACCGCCGACCTCGACCGGGCAGGCCTGAGGCGCGCCTTCGAGGCCCACGAGGCGGAGGTCCGGGCGAGCCTGCCGGCCGACCGGCTGCTCGTCTACCGCGTCCGCGAGGGCTGGGGCCCCCTCTGCGCCTTCCTCGGCGTGGACGTGCCCGATGCCCCCTACCCCGTCAGCAATTCGCGCGAGGAATTCTGGGAGCGCATCGCCAAGAACGCCTGAGGACCGGGGCGGCGCGCCGCTGCCCCTGCCGCCTCAGCGGGACGGCTCGGCCGCCTGGGGCTCCGGCGCCGGGCGGCGGTCCCGGGTCAGCAGGCGGAAGAACATCGGGACGAAGAGGACGGCCAGGAACGTCGCCGCCAGCATGCCCCCGATGACGCCGGTGCCGACCGAATGCCGGCTGGCCGAGCCTGCGCCCGTCGAGATCGCCAGCGGCACGACGCCGAGGATGAAGGCGAGCGAGGTCATGACGATCGGCCGGAAGCGGAGCCGCGCGGCGTCGCGGGCTGCGTCGAAGGCCGAAAGTCCTTCGCGGAAGCGCTCGGCGGCGAATTCCACGATCAGGATGGCGTTCTTGGCGGCCAGCCCGATCAGCGTGACGAGGCCGACCTGGAAGTAGATGTCGTTCTCGATGCCCCGGAGCCAGATCGCCAGGATGGCACCGAAGACCGCGAAGGGCACGGCCGTGACGACGGCCAGCGGCAGTGACCAGCGCTCGTACTGGGCCGCCAGGATCAGGAACACCAGCAGGAGCCCGAACAGGAAGGCGGTGTTGCCCGTGCCGGCGGTCTCGAGCTCCTGGTAGGCCGAGCCCGTCCATCCGATCGTGTAGTCGGACGAGAGGGTCTCGGAGACTACCGCCTGCATGGCGGCAATCGCCTGGCCCGACGAGTAGCCCGGCGCCGGGGATCCCTGCACTTTCGCGGCCGGGAAGACGTTGAACCGGTTGACGATGTCCGGCCCGGTGATGCGGACCACCGCCAGGAGGACGTTGAGCGGCACCATGGTGCCGTTGGTCGAGCGCACGAAGACGTGACGCAGGTCGTCGGGCTGCTTGCGGAACTCGCCCTCGGAGGAGAGGCTGACCTGGTAGCTGCGCCCGAACAGGGTGAAGTCGTTGACGTAGAGGCTCCCGAAGGTCGACTGCATCGTGTCGAAGATGGTGCTGATCGGGACCCCGAGCGCCTTGGCCTTCTCGCGGTCGACGTCGATGCGGTACTGCGGGACGCCCGTGTTGAAGGTGGTCGAGACGTCCGCCAGTTCCGGCCGCCGTGCCGCGGCCTGGATGACCCGCTGCGTCGCCTGGTTGAGCGAGTCGAGGCTGCCGCCGCTACGGTCCTGCAGGAAGAACTCGAAGCCGCCCGTGGTGCTGAGCCCCTGGATCGCCGGTGGGTTGAAGCCGATGGCGACCCCGTCTCGGAAGCGGGCGTTGAGGGCCGCGAAGCCCGGCGCCAGCCGGCGCGCGTCCTCCTCCGGCCGCTCGCGCTCGGCCCAGTCCTTGAGGGTGACGAAGGAGATGCCGGAGCTCGTCTTCTGCGCGCCCGACAGGAGGTCGTAGCCCGCGATCGTTACGACGTCGGCGACCGCCGGATTCTCCTTGATGCCGGCGCTGACCGACGCCGTGATCGCCAGGGTCCGGTCGAGCGAGGCGGCCGGCGGCAGCGCCGTGACGACGAAGACGTAGCCCTGGTCCTCCTGCGGCACGAGGCCGCCCGGGACCGTCTGGAACAGCCACCAGGTGCCGCCGAGCATCACCGCGATGACCGCGAGCCCGGCGACGGCGTGTCGGAGGAAGAACGTCACCCCGCCGAGGAACCGCTCCGTCAGCCAGTCGAATCCCCGGTTGAAGGCCCGGAAGGGCGCCGCGGGCTCGTGGTGCGCGCTCTTCAGGAGGAGCGCGCAGAGCGCCGGCGTCAAGGTCAGCGCGACGATGCCGGAGATCACGACCGAGATCGCGATGGTGACGGCGAACTGCCGGTAGAGCTCGCCGGCCAGCCCGCCCAGGAAGGAGACCGGCACGAACACCGCGCAGAGCACGAGCACGACCGCGATCACCGGCCCGGCCACCTCGTCCATCGCCTTGATGGCGGCCTCGCGCGGCGGCAGCCGCTCGGTCCTCATGATGCGCTCGACGTTCTCCAGCACGATGATGGCGTCGTCGACCACGATGCCGATCGCCAGGATCATGCCGAACAGCGTGAACAGGTTGATCGAGAAGCCGAGCAGGTACATCCCCGCGAAGGTCCCGATGATGGAGACTGGGACCGCGATGATGGGAATGAAGGTCGCCCGCACGTTCTGCAGGAAGAGGAAGACCACCATAACGACCAGCACGATCGCCTCGACGAAGGTCTTCACCACCTCCTCCACCGAGACCTCGATGAAGCGCGTCGTGTTGAACGGGACGTCGTACCGTATGCCGTCCGGAAAGCGCGCGGAGAGCCGGTCCATGGTGGTCTGGACCGCGGCGGCGACCTGCAGGGCGTTGGCGCCGGGCTGCAGGTAGATGCCGATCGGGACCGTCGGGGCGCCGTTCAGCGTGGAGTCGGTCGAGTAGGTCTGCGCCCCGAGTTCCACCCGCGCGACGTCCTTCAGCCGCAGCGCGGCGCCGTTCGAGTCCGAGCGCAGGATGATCTGTTCGAACTCCCGGGGGTCGGCGAGCCGGCCCTTGGTGGTCACCGAATACGTGAAGGCCTGGATCCCCGGCATCGGCTCCTCGCCGAAGCGGCCGGCGGCGAATTGGGCGTTCTGCTCGCGGATCGCCGCCGCGATGTCGCTCGGCGTCAGGCCGTACTGGGCCACCTTGTCGGGCCTCAGCCAGATCCGCATGGCGTAGTTCGCCGCCGCGAACAGCGAGGCGTCGCCGACGCCCGGCGTCCGGCGCAGTTCGTCGATGACGTTGACGAGGGCGTAGTTGGAGATGAAGACCGGGTCGTAGCGCGCCCCCGGCGACGACATGGCGATGATCTGCAGGATCGAGGTCGATCGCTTGCTGACCTGCACGCCCTGTCGGCGGACCTCCTCGGGCAGGAGCGCCGTCGCCCGCTGGACACGGTTGTTGACGTCGATCGTCGCCTGGTCGGGATCGGTGCCCGTCCGGAACAGGACCGAGAGGCTCATGCTCCCCGACCCCGTCGCGGTGGACGTCATGTAGATCATGCCCTCGACGCCGTTGATCTGCTGCTCGAGCGGCGCCGCCACGGTCTCCGCGATGGTCTCGGCGCTCGCGCCCGGATAGGTCGCCTGCACGACGACCTCCGGGGGCACGATTTCGGGATACTGGGAGATCGGCAGGACGCTGATCGACACGAGCCCGGCGAGAAGGATGACGATGGAAAGGACGGAGGCGAAGATCGGCCGGTCGATGAAGAAGCGGGAGATCATCGGGCCGCCCCTCCCGCGCGCGGGGCCGGCTCGGCCTTCGGCGTCCAGGCGACGGGGCGGACGGGAGCGCCGGGCCTGACCCGGATGACCCCGTCGACCACCACGCGTTCGCCTTCCTTGAGGCCGTCGAGCACGATCCAGCCGTCGGGGAGCTGCCGGCCGAGGCGGATCGGGCGGGCCTGGGCGACGTCGTTGGCCCCGACCACGAACACCGCCGGACCTTGCGGTCCCTGGGAGACCGCCTGGGCGGGAATCACGATCGCGGAGGGAAGCGTGATGCCGTGGATGACGACCCGGACGAACTGGCCCGGCAGGAGCACGCCCTCCGGGTTGGCGAAGACGGCGCGGGTCTGGATGGTCCCCGTCTGCGGGTCCACGCGCTGGGCGGAAATGTCGATCCGGCCGCGCAGGGGATAGGGTCGGGTGCCGTTGAGGAGCAGTTCGGCGGAGAGATCCTTCTCGGTCAGGGGCGTCGCCCGCTGCGCGTTCTGCTCGCGGAAAGTGTGGGCCTCCTCGTCCGTGAAGGAGAAGTTCACATAGGCGGGGTCGAGCGGCGTGATGGTCGTCAGGAGGGTCGTCTGCGCCTGCACGAGGGTCCCGACCGGCGGCGCCTCGATGGCGGTGGTGCCGGAGGCGGGAGCGGTGACGGAGGTGTAGCCGAGGTTCAGCCGGGCCGTCTGTAGCTCGGCGTCGGCGACCTGCACGGCCGCACGGCCCTGGTCGCGGGCCGACTGGGCGTCGTCGCGCTGCTTTTCCGTGGAGACGCCCCGCTTCACCAGTTCGTCCGCACGTCGGAAGTTCTCTTCCGCCGCGCGCAGCGTCGCCTCCGCCTGGGCGAGTTGCGCCTCGGCTCGAGCGGCGGCCGCCCGGTAGGTGGCCGGGTCGATCTCGAACAGCGTCTGGCCCTCGACGACCCGGGTCCCCTCGTTGAAATGGCGCTTGAGCAGGAGTCCGCTGACCCGCGCACGCACCTCGACCTCGCGATAGCCGGCGACCCGTCCGCCATAGTCGAGGGGAAGCGGCGTCTCGCGGGCGACCGTGGTGAGGACGCCCACCTCCGGCGGCGGCATCGCGGTCGCCGCGCGCGCCGTGCCCGCGGCACCCTCCCCGCCCGGCCGGTTTCCCGGCCACAGATGCGACGCACCCCACAACCCGAGTGCGAGAAAGGCCAGAGCCGCGACTCCATAGACAACCCGTCTCGCCAAGCCCCTGCCCTCCCGCCCCGCCGTCTCGCGCCTCATAACATTCACATGATGCTATCTTAAGCACGACCAGACCGCGAGCGCGATGCCGTTAGGGACCGCGTTGAAGCCGGCGCCGACCTCCGCCTGAGCCAGCCCCTTCCAGACCGGATATGCGACCTCAGGGCTGGCCGGTGGCGCAGCTCACGTCCGGAGCGGCGAGTTGCACGTGGATCGAGGCGAGCTCGGCCGGCTGGCCGGGCCGGCCCATCGGCGGCGCCGCCGAATGTCTCGAGCTTCTCCCGGCGACGCCGCTCACCTGCTTGGTCGTCGTCCGCGGACCGTCCGGTCAGGCGATCGGTTCGGCCACCCAATCCAGGGCCGCCACGCGGTGGCCGGCCCGGTCCGCGTCGAAGCCCACCCGGATCTCGAAGCGGCCGGGCTCGGGGCCGGGGCGCGTTTCGTCGAGCGAGGCGAGGTCCTCGGCGCGCAGCTCGAAGGCGATCCGGGCGGTCGACCCCGGGGCGACGATCGTCCGCGCGACGCCGCGAAGCTCCAGGAGCGGGCGATTCGGCATCGCCACCACGTCGCGCACGAACAGGAACAGGACCGCCGTTCCCTCCCTGTCGCCGTCGTTCGACACCTCGGCGAGGACATCCACGCTCTGCCCGGGGCCGATGCGGTCGGACGACAGCGACACGCCCCGCAGGGAAAGCGTCGCATAACCGGTGCCGGCGCCGAAGGGAAACAGCGGCTCGTTCGGCAGGTCGACGTAGCGGCTGGTGAAGGGGTCCGCGGGATGGAAGGGGCGGCCGGTCGGACGCGCGCCGAACGCGATCGGGATCTGGCCGACATGGCGGGGCCAGGTGACCGGCAGGCGACCCGTCGGCTCGCGCCGGCCCGTGATCAGCTCGGCGAGGGCCGGCCCCGCCTCGGTTCCCAGGAACCAGCCGATCAGGACCGCGTCGACCGCCTCGATGAGCCAGGGCACGATCAGGGGCCGGCCGCAGGTCAGGATCAGGAGCGTAGGCCGCCCTACCGCGAGCACCGCCCGGGCGAGCGCCTCCTGGTCGCCGGTGAGCCCCGGATCGGCCCGGCTGGTCGCCTCCCCGCTGAACTTGGCCGGCTCGCCGAGGCAGAGGACCACGGCGTCGGCCCTGCGCGCGGCCTCGACCGCCGCCTCGATGCCGGCGCGGCCGGGCGCCACCGCGTCGACCCCCGCCGAGACCAGGATCCGCGACCCCGGCAGGGCATCCGGCAGGGCGGCCGCCAGGGTCGTGGCCTCGACCGGGTCGCCGCAGCCCGCCCAGGGCCCGATCGCGTCCGCCCCGGACCCGGCGAAGGGCCCGACCAGCGCGATCGTCCGGCCGTCCGCCAGCGGCAGCAGATGGTTCCTGTTCCGCAGCAGCACCGCGGAGCGGACCGCGGCCTCGCGGGCGAGCGGACGCGGGTCCACCTGAGGCGGCGGGATGCGGTGCGGCGCGCGGTCGAAGAGCCCGAGGCGCTCCTTGAGCGCGAGAACGCGTGCGACGGCCGCGTCGACGTCCTCCGCCCCGACCAGCCCGCGCGCGAGGGCAGCGGGCAGGCCGCGACGGTAGATGCCGCTCATCATGTCGATGTCGACGCCGGCGCGCAGGGCGAGCGCCGCGGCCTCCGCCTCGTCGGCGGCGATGCCATGGGCCATCAGCTCCGCGATCGCGGTCCAGTCGCTGATGACGACGCCCTCGAAGCCCCACGCGCCGCGCAGCCGATCCCTGATCAGCCCGGCATGGGCGGTCATCGGCACGCCGGCGATGTCCACGGAGGCCGGCATGATCGCGGCCACCCCGGCCTCCACCGCCGCGCGGAATGGCGGCAGGTAGACCTCCTCGAGCGTGCGCGCGGACACGTCCGCGCTGGCATAGTCGCGCCCGGCCGCCACCGCCCCGTAGGCACAGAAATGCTTCGCGGTTGCCGCCAGGCCGCGGCCCCCAGAGCCCCCGCCCTGAAAGCCTTCCACCTTGGCGCGCGCGAAGCGGGCGGCGACCCAGGGATCCTCCCCGGCCCCCTCGACGATCCGTCCCCACCGCGGATCGCGGCAGACGTCCAGCATCGGCGCGAAGGTCACGTCGACCCCGTCCCGCACCGCTTCCCCGGCCGCGGCGGCCGCGGTGGCGCGCCAGAGGTCCGGGTCGAAGGCCGCCGCCTCGCCGAGCGGCACCGGAAAGACCGTGCGGTAGCCGTGAACGACGTCGAGCGCCGTGAAGATGGGAATGCCGAGCCGGCTCTCCTCCCGGGCGACGCGCCGGACTGCCTCGATCCGGTCGCGGCCGACGAGGTTGAGGACGCTGCCCACCTCCCCGCGCGCGAGACCGCTGAGGGTCGGGGCGTCCGTCACCGGGCCGGTGGGTGGCCCTGCGATCGAGATCATGGTGAGCTGCCCGGTCTTCTCCTCCGGCGACATCCGGGCGAGGAGGCGGGCGAGGGCGGGCGAGAGCTGCGGGGCGCGGGCCTTCGGCACGGTCCGTGTTACTCCTCGTTGACGCTCGCCTTCGAGGACGCGAGGGTCGGCGGCCGAGCCAGGATACGCCGGAAAGGGCCGATGGAGCAGCAGGACGAACCCCGACCCGAGCCCCGCGTGCCGGGCGAGAATCTCCTGCCATTGCTCGGCGGGTTCATCGGCCTCGTCCGGCGCTGCGACGACCTCGCCGCGCGCCGCCGTGTCGGCCTGACGACGCTCGGCCTCGCGGGCGTGATCGTCGCCAACACGCTCGTGCAGACCCGCCTCAACACCTGGCAGGGCGGATTCTATGACAGCATCGAGGGGCGCGACGTCGCCGCCTTCCTGCATCAGATCATGGTCTACGTCGCCATCGCAAGCACGCTCCTGGTGCTGGTCGTCGCCCAGACCTGGGGCGTCGAGCGCCTGAAGATCGGCATTCGCCGGATCGTCACCCATCGCCTGCTCGATTCCTGGCTCGTCCCCAAGCGGACCTACCTGCTCGCCTACGCGGGCGAGGGCGGCGCCAACCCGGACCAGCGCATTCACGACGACACCCGCCGCCTGGCGGAACTGAGCGCGGATCTCGGCACGAGCCTCTTCCAGTCGGGACTGATGCTGGTCACCTTCGTGGGCGTGCTGTGGATCCTGTCAGAGCAGGTCGGCTTCCCGATCGGCGGCCGGGTGGTGACCATCCCGGGCTCGATGGTGTGGTGCGCGGTCGCCTTCGCGCTCGCGGGATCGTGGCTGACGTGGCGCTTCGGCCAGCCGCTGATCGGCCTCAACCAGCGGCGCTACGAACGCGAGGCGGAGTTCCGGCTCGGCCTCGTGCGGGTGAACGAGGCGGCGGAGGGCATCACGCTCTACGGCGGCGAGGCCGACGAGCGCCGCGCCATTGATCGCCAGGTCGACGGCTTGCTGGACGCGATGGGGCTGATCGCGCGGCAGATCGCCCGGCTGACCTGGGTGACCTCCGGCTATGGCTGGCTCGCCCTCGTGGTCCCGCTCTTCGCGGCGGCGCCCGGCTACTTCTCCGGCACGCTCTCCCTGGGCGGGCTCATGATGGTGGTCAACGCCTTCAACCAGGTACAGTCCTCGCTGCGCTGGTTCGTCGACAATTTTCAGCGCATTGCCGACTGGCAGGCCGCGCTGCTGCGCGTGGAAGCGATCGAGGACGCGCTCGAAAGCCTCGCCAAGACGAACGGCGGCAACGGCCACATCGTGGTCGAGGCCGATTCGCCGACCCTCGAGATCCAGGGCCTGCAGGTCGATATCAGCGGCGGCCCGGCGAGCCTCGAGGAGAAGGACCTGTCGGTGCGCGCCGGGGATCGCATCCTTCTGGTCGGTGACCTGCGCACCGGCAAGAGCATGGTGTTCCTGGCGCTCGCCGGGCTCTGGACACGCGGCACCGGCACGATCCGGATGCCGCCGCGCGACCGGGTCATGTTCATGCCGGAACGCCCGTACCTGCCGCCCGGCACCCTGCGGGCCGCCCTCGCCTACCCGCAGGTGCCGGACCGTTTCCCCGAACATGCGCTGCGCGAGGTCCTGGCGGAGGCCGGCATCGCGCATCTCGGCGCCGCCCTCGAGCGCGAGGGCCGGTGGGACCGCAACCTCTCCCTCGACGAGCAGCAGGCGCTCGCCTTCGCACGGCTGATGCTGCACCGGCCGGACTGGGTCTTCCTCGACGATGCCGCGAGCGCCTTCGACACCGAGGAGGCGCGGCGGATGCTCGCCGCCGTCCGCCGCCGCCTGCCGGACACCGCCGTGATCGCCACCAGCCGCAATCCCGACCGGCTCGGCTTCTACGATCGCACGGTGCTGGTCTCGCGGGTGCGGAGCGGGACGGCGGCCCCTTGAAGGGAGGCACCGCATGGACGGCCGCAGCTACTTCACCCTGACCACCGCCAACGGCTTCAACGTCACCCTGGTGGATGCCCGGTCGGGATTGCCCTACGCCTTCCTCGACCATCCGTATCGCTATCTCCGGCCGGTGCCGGACGAGCGACACTTCGGGATCGAGCGGCGCAACCTTCTCGCCGGCATGGCCTTCGCCGCCGACGGCAGTCCGTTCGGGCCGGTCGAGCAGGCCGGCTATGTCGAGGAAACCGGCATGGTGCGCAGCCGCTTCGCCGGCGGCGCCGAACTGACCGTCGTCGCCCCGTTCGGCCTGCGCGCGAACGGCGCGCTCTTCGTCGCCGAGGCAGCGGGGGCCGGTCGCCTGACGGCCGAGTTCGCGTTCCATCTCGGATTGCCGCCGGTCGCCGATCCCTTCTGGCAGAGCCCCTTCGGGGTCGTCCGGGCGGGCGGCAGCACGGTGCTCCGGGATCTCGGACCGGCCGCCCGTCTCCAGAGCGGCCCCGGGGTGGGCGCCTTCCTCCATGTCCCCCTCGGACCGACGCGATTCGCCGCCGCGGGCGCGGACCGGCCCGAGACCGTGTCGCTGGAGAGCCAGGCCGGCACCCTGGCGGTCCTCGTCGTCTACCTGGACGACCCCGCCCTCGCGCCCGCCGCCATGGCCGAGGTGTCCCGATGGCTCCAGGACCGAGATCCCGCCGCGCTGCTGGCAGCCGAACTGAGTGGCTGGCGCGACTGGCGGCGGCCGACCCCGGACTGGCTGCAGACCGCCGAGGAGCGGATGGTCTGGCGGCAGTCCGAGGCGGTGCTCAGGATGGGCCAGGTCGCCGAGCTCGCGGTCGACGGGATGATCCTGGCGGCCCTGCCCCCCGGCGAGTGGTCGATCGGCTGGGTCCGCGACGGCTGCTACGCCACGGTGGCGCTCGCCCACGCCGGCTACATCGAGGAAGCCCGTCGCTCGCTCGACTTCTATCTCCGCCGCGGCAGAGCCGGCCGTTACCGGAAGTGGGTCGGCGACGTGCCCTACCGAATTTCGCTCACCCGGTACTTCGGCGACGGGCAGGAGGAGGCCGACTACGCCGAGCACGATACGCCCAACATCGAGCTCGACGGCTGGGGCCTCGTGCTCTGGGCGGCCGGCGAATTCTTGGAGGCTTCGGCCGACATCGGCTGGCTCGCGGAGCAACTCGGGGACGCCAGCCTCTACGACGTCCTGGAGGAGGAGATCGCCCGCGCGCTCGCCGCGCAGGTGGAGCCCGACAGCCTGGTGGTGCGGGCCGACTCGTCCATCTGGGAAGTGCACCAGGAGCATGCCCGCCACTTCCTCTACACCAGCGCGACCGCCGCACGCGGCCTCAACGACTTCGCGCGGATCGCCGAGCGCTTCGGGCGCCCGGCCCACGCCGCGCGCTACCGTTCCCTCGCCCGGTCGGTGGCGGCCGCCATTCCCGTCCGTTTTGCAGGCGGGCCGGACGGAGCGCTCCTCGGCGCGCGCGAACGCAGCCTGGAGACGGACGTGGACGGCGCCGTCTTCGAGCTGTTCGCGCTCGGCGTTCCCGCCGACCTGGAGGCGCCTTACGCGCTGGCCACCTACCGGCACCTGGAGGCGCTTCGCGTGCCCTCAGGGGGCTATTGCCGCAATCTCGGCCCGGAGGCCTACGGGGCGAGCGAATGGGGCTTCGTCAATCTGCGCGTCGCCGGCCTCTCGGCCCGGCGAGGGCACCACGACAGGGCGCGTGCGCTCCTCGACCTGACGACGCGGCGCGCGGCGGCGAATTTCGGCCTGATCGCGGAGACCTACGGCGTCGCCCCCTTCGAGGTGCCGGGCCGCTACACCGGCTCGACCCCGATGGTCGGCTACGGCGCGGGGCTCTACCTGCTCGCGCAGATGGAGGTCGCCGGCGTCCTCGCCCCGCCCGAGCCGGTCGCCGGCTAGGGGCCGGTCTCGGAACCATCGGCCGGCGGCGGCACCAGAACGAGCCCCTCGTCGGGCCGGAGCCGGATCGTGGTGCCGGCCCGATCCCAGAGCGGGCCGTGGCTGCCGACCGCGATCCGCATCCCGGCCGGAACCTCGACCGTCGCCGCACGCGGGGTCAGGTTGAGGACGACCCGGCAGGTCCGACCGGCCTCGGCCCGGTCGTAGGCCAGCACGCCGTCCGGGGCCGACACGGCCCGCCAGGAGCCCTCCGACAGCGCCGGCTCGGCACGGCGGAGCGCAACGAGAGCCCGGGTCAACGCCAGCAAGGAGCCCGGTTCGCCGGCTTGGGTGGCGGCGGACGGCGGGCGCCCCGGCGCGGGCGCCGGAAGCCAGGGCTCGACCCTCGAGAAGCCCCGGTACGGACCCTCGTCCCAAGGCATGGGCGCCCGCTCGGGGTCCCTCCCCCGCCCCTTGCCGAAGCGGGCGAAGGAATCGCGGACCCGGTCGGGAGGCACCTCGACGTCCTCCATGCCCAGTTCGTCGCCCTGGTAGAGGGTCGGCGTCCCGCGGAGGGTGAGGAGCAGCATCATCGCGATACGGGCCTGGGCCGGGCCGAGGCGGGTCGCGACGCGGGCGATGTCGTGGTTGCCGAGCACCCAGTTCGGCCAGGCGCCGTCCGGCAGCGCCGCCTCGTAGCGCAGGACGAGGTCGCGGATCGCGGCGGCCTCCCAGGGGACGGCGAAGAGGTTGAAGTTGAAGGGCAGTTGCACGCCGGAGAGCCCGGGCCCGTAGTAGCCGGCCAGCCTCTCGACGGGCGCGTAGATCTCCCCGATCAGGACCGGGTCGCCCGGATACCCGGCGAGCAGCGCCCGCATCCCGGCCGCGATGTCGACCACGCCAGGCTGGTTGGAGCTGTTCGTCTGCGCCAGCCGCGTGAAGGTCGGGTCGCCGTCCCGAAAGTCCGGGTTCGGAGGATCGTCGCGGAACGCCGGGTCCTTGAGGAGACCCTGGAACACGTCGACCCGGAACCCCGCCACGCCCCGATCGAGCCAGAACCGCATCACGTCGAGGATGGCCGAACGGACGGCCGGGTTGCGCCAGTCGAGGTCCGGCTGTTCCGGGAGGAAGCTGTGGAGGTAGTACTGGCCCGTGGCCGGATCGAATGTCCAGGCGGAGGCCCCGGACTGGCTAAGCCAGTTGTTCGGCAGGCCGCCGTCCGGCGCTGCGTCGCGCCACACGTACCACGCGCGCCGCGGCGAGGTGCGGGACGCGCAGGACTCGACGAACCAAGGATGCCGATCGGAGGTGTGGTTCGGCACCAGGTCCAGGACGGTCCGGATCCCCCGGTCCCGCAGCGCCGCCAGCATCGCATCGAAATCGGCCAGCGTGCCGTAGACCGGGTCTACGCCCACATAGTCGGCGACATCGTAGCCGAAGTCCGCCATCGGCGACGGGTAGAAGGGCGTCAGCCACACCGCGTCCACGCCGAGATCGGCCAGGTAGTCCGCCCGCGCCGCAATGCCGGCGAGATCACCCACCCCGTCCCCGTCGGTGTCCTGGAACGAGCGGACATAGATCTCGTAGACGATCCCCGTCTGCCACCAGGGACGCGGCCTGCCGGAGCGCATGGTGGTTCCTCCTCCCGGGCTAGACCGCAGGCGATCTTGGCGCGCCGCCGCCGGGTCGGCAACCGAGAGGCAACGCGGACCGGCTCCGCCCCCGGCCATCGACCGCGCGGTCCGGCACGGCTAACATCGGGCGGCGACTCTCGAAGGAGCCGGGATGAAGATCGCAACGTGGAATATCAACGGCGTGAAGGCGCGCATCGACAGCCTCACGGCCTGGCTGACCGAGGCGGCGCCGGACATCGTCTGCCTGCAGGAGATCAAGTCGGTCGACGAGGGCTTTCCGGCCGAGGCGATCGAGCGGCTCGGCTACAACGTTGCGACCCACGGCCAGAAGGGCTTCAACGGCGTCGCGATCCTGTCCCGCCTCCCCTTCGACGAAGTGATTCGCGGCTTGCCGGGGGACCCCGACGACGGCCAGTCGCGCTACATCGAGGCGGTGGTCTCGGTCCCCGCCGGCGTCGTCCGGGTCGGTGGCCTCTACCTGCCGAACGGCAATCCGATCGGCACGGAGAAGTTCGCCTACAAGCTGCGCTGGATGGAGCGGCTGGAGGCGCACGCGGCCGACCGCCTCGCGCTCGAGGAGCCCTTCCTGCTGATCGGCGACTACAACGTCATCCCCGAGCCCGCCGACGCTCGCCGCCCGGAGAACTGGGTCAACGATGCGCTCTACCAGCCCGAGAGCCGCGCGGCCTTCCGGCGCCTCAAGTCGCTCGGCCTCGTGGACGCCGTCAGGGCCGTGACGGACGGTCCGGTCTTCACCTTCTGGGACTACCAGGCCGGCGCCTTCCAGAAGAACGACGGCATCCGCATCGACCACTGCCTGCTCTCCCCGCAGGCCGCCGACCGGCTCCTGGCGGTCGGGGTCGACAAGCACACGCGGGGCTGGGAGAAGCCCTCCGACCATGTGCCGGTCTGGGTCGAACTCAAGGTGGACGGATGAGCGAGGCCTACGACGAAGATCCGCACGAGGGCGGCTGCCTTTGCGGCGAGATCCGCTACCGGTTGAAGCGGCGGCCGACCGACGTCGGTCATTGCCACTGCTCCATGTGCCAACGCTCGTCCGGCGCCCTCTTCGTGACCTGGGCGACGGTGCCGCTCACCGAGTTCGAACTCCTCCAGGGCGACCCCGCCACCTACCGCTCCTCCCCCAACGCCAAGCGCCTGCACTGCGGGGACTGCGGCACGCAGCTCTTCTTCCACGTCGACGAGGAGCGCCGGATCGACGTCACGGTCGCCACGCTCGACGAGCCCGACCGGGTCGAGGCGGTGCGCAACATCTGGGTCGACACGCGCAGGGCCGCCGCCAAGGGCTTCGATCGGGACCTGCCCGACTATGTCGACGAGGGACCCGAGCCGGACGGGCCGTGAGCGGCTAGCTCCGGCGCGGCATCCGGAACGGCAACATCGCCTGCACGATCGGGGCTGCGAAGCGGTCGAGGTCGAGGCTCTCGTGCATGGCCGTGACGGGCCGGCCGCGGATCGTCGAGCTGACGAGGGAGCGGGCATAGAAGGGCGTGTCCTCCAGGGTCCGCAGCACCGCCGGCGGCGCACCGGGGTCGCTGCGGGCGGCGCGGGCGACGCGCCAGCCGGTCCGCGGCAGGGCCAATTCGGGCGGCGGCTCCAGGTCCCGTACCGTGCCGTCCGCCTCGAAGCCGAGCGCCAGCCGTCCCGCGGTGCCGTCCCTCCGGAGCATGTCGTAGAGGACCAGGGCGCCGTCGCCCGAGGGCGCGCGCGACCAGTGCCAGGACCGGAACCCGG
This sequence comes from Prosthecomicrobium sp. N25, assembly GCF_037203705.1. Taxonomy (NCBI): domain Bacteria; kingdom Pseudomonadati; phylum Pseudomonadota; class Alphaproteobacteria; order Hyphomicrobiales; family Kaistiaceae; genus Prosthecomicrobium; species Prosthecomicrobium sp. N25. Next base: position 2,772,290 of record NZ_JBBCAT010000001.1, on the reverse strand, counting down.
CCTCGAGCGGCTCCCGCCCCTCGTTCATGTCGAGATAGCCGTCCCCGTCCCAGGCGAGCGCCGGGCTGTCGAAGCGCACCTCTACACGCGCGCGCGGCGCGATCGGGCGCCAGACATGGGCACCGGCCGTGCCGATCTCGAAGCTCCGCCCGGGGGCCAGCAGGGGCGTCAGGCGGATGCGGCCCTTCAGGCGCCGCGGCACCGGCACCGTCGTCTCGTCCACATCGATCACGAGGGCCCGACCGTCCCAGGCGACCGCGCTCGGCCCGACCTGCAGGCGGGCGGGCTCGCGCACCATATGGCGCCGGCCCCGCTCGGTCATCGCCCAGCGGCCGCGCGCGCCGTAGAGGCAGACGTTGATGGCGCAATGGTTCTCCGGGTCGGCCAGCCCGCCCCCGCGCCGGCGCGCCCAGGCGTAGTAGGGCGAGAAGACGCTGCCCACGAAGGCGATGACCGTGATGGCGTTGAGGCCGTCGTCGCTCAGGCCGTCGAGGTACCACCAGACATAGCCGCCCGGGGGGACCGGACGGTCGAAGCGGAAGGTCTCCGGATCCGGTCGGCGAGGATCGCCTCGGCGGCTCGCATCCCCGACAGCGCCGCCATCGGCACCCCCGGTCCCGGATGAACGCTCCCCCCCGCCAGGTAGAGGCCCGGCAGCGCCGTCCGGCTCCCCGGTCGGCGGAACGAGGCGAGCCAGCCGTGGTTCGCCGGCCCGTAGAGGGCGCCCCCCGTCCCCGGAAACATCCGCGCGAAATGGGCCGGCGTCGTCGTCACCGTGGCCTCCGGCCGGAGATGCACAGCCAGCCCGCAACGGGCCAGCTGCGCGAAGGTCCGCGTGCGGCATGGGTCGATCTCCGAGGGCGGGAAGCTACGGGCGTCGCCGGTCGCCGGCGCGTTGACGAGGACGAGGAGGCGCTCCGGGCCGGGTGCCTCAGGCGGGCCGTCCAGCCTGTCCTGGGCGCAGACGTAGACGGTCGGCTCGCCCGGCAGCCGGCCGTCCCGGAACACGGCGTCGAACTCGGCCTGGTAGTCGCGCGAGAAGAAGACGCTGTGGCGCACGAGCGGGAACCCGGTCGTGTCGGCCGACACCGACCAGGTCACCGCCGACAGGCTGCGCCGCGCCGCCGGCTGCGGGGGCACCGCGCGCGCCGCGGCGGGGCCGAGGAGGCCGGTCGCGAGCGCCGCGGCGTCGCCGTTGAAGAGCACCGTGCGGGCCGCGATCGCCTCCCCGCCGGCGAGGCGGACGCCGTCGAGCCGGCCGTCCCGGGTCAGGATCGCCCGCACCTCGGCCCCGTAACGGATCCGACCGCCGCGCCGAACCACGAGGCCCGCGAGGGCGCGGGCGATCTGGTGCATGCCGCCGGCGACCATCGAGACACCCTGCTGCTCCACATGCGCGACGAGGGTCAGGATCGGCGGGGCCCGGTAGGGTGACGAGCCGCAATAGGTCGCGTACCGGCCGAAGAGCTGGACGAGGCGCGGGTCGCGGAACTGGCGGCCGAGCGCCCGCATCATGGTGCCGGCGAGCGCGCTGCGGGCCAGGATGCCCGCCCCCGCGAGGCCGAGATCAAAGGGCATGCCGAGGAGCGAGGGCCGGGGCGCCCGGATGAAGGGACCTTCGAGCGCGCGATAGACGGCCGCCGAGGCCCGGCAGAAGTCGCGGAAACGGCGGGCTTCTGCGGAGCCCGCGAAGGCCCCGACGGCCTCCGCGGAGGCCTCGGGATCGGCGTGAAGGTCGAGCCGCTCCGTCTCGCTCCAGGCATGCCGCGCCAGGATCCCGGCCGGCACCAGCCGGACGTGGTCGTCCAGGCGCGCTCCGGCGGCCTCCAGGAGCGCGTCGAAAACCCACCGCATGGTGAGCACAGTCGGCCCGGAATCCACCGGGCGGCCGCCGGCCATCACCTCGCGCATCTTGCCGCCCGGCGTGGCCGCCTTCTCCAGGACGAGCACGTCGAGGCCACGGCCGGCCAGCAGGAGGGCGGCGGCAAGACCGCCCATGCCGGCACCGACGATCACCACCGTGTCCTCTGCCACCTCTCCCTCCCCGCGCTGTCCCTCATTGACTTGGACGCTTTGTGGTGTCCATCATAGTTGACAGTCGATGAGAACCGCAAGCCGGGGACAGTCTCCTGGGAGGTCGGCATGGACGTGAAGACGCGGTTGGAACGGGCGCTCCGGAGTGCCCTTGCGCTGTCCACGGAAGCCGGCTGTCCGCCGCGCCTCGCCGAAGCCATGCGGTATGCGGTCTTTCCCGGCGGGCATCGCATCCGTCCCAGGCTGGCGCTCGCCGTCGCCTGGGCCTGCGGCGACGACGACCCCGACGCGGCGGACGCGGCGGCGGCATCGATCGAGCTCCTGCACTGCGCCTCGCTCGTCCACGATGACATGCCCTGCTTCGACGACGCGGCGACCCGACGCGGGCGCCCGTCCGTCCACAGGGCCTTCGGCGAGCCGACCGCCCTCCTGGTCGGCGACGGCCTGATCGTGCTGGCCTTCGAGCTTCTCGCCCTGCAGGCGGCCGGCAAGCCCCGGCGCCTGGCGAACCTCGTCCGCATCGTCGCCGGCGCGGTCGGTGCCGGAGGCGGGATCGTCGGCGGCCAGGCCTGGGAATGCGAGCCCTTCGTGCCCCTCGGCGACTACCACCGCGCCAAGACCGGCGCGCTCTTCGCCGGCGCCACCATGGCCGGCGCCGCGGCGGCCGGCGCGCCCGCCGACGCCTGGCGCTCCTTCGGCAACCTCATCGGCGAGGCCTACCAGGTCGCCGACGACATCGCCGACTTCGCCGCGACGTCCGAGGCGATCGGCAAGCCGGTCGGCCGCGATGCCGCGCTCGGCCGCCCGAGCGCCGCCCTCGAACTCGGCCTGGCCGGGGCCCTGGCACGCCTCGACACCCTCGTGGCCGATGCCGCTGCAGCCATCCCGCCCTGCCCCGGCCGGACTTCGCTCGAGGCGCTGGTCGTGAAGGAATGCAAGTCGTTCGTGCCGGCGGAGCTGGCCCTCTCGGCGGCCTGACCGGGGCCACCCCGCCGCCCGATTCTCCAAGGGGAGGCAGCATGACCCCGCAAGGCGCCTCGCGGCCCGCCCCGCTTGGCCTCCGCGACAGGCTTCTCGGCCTGCGCGACCGCATCCTGTCGAGCCAGCGCTTCCAGCGCGCCGCGGCCCGTTTCCCTCTGACCCGGCCGATCGCCACCGCGGAGGCGAGCGCGCTCTTCGACATCACGGCCGGCTTCGTCTACGCGCAGGTGCTCTCGGCCGCAGTGAAGCTGGACCTCTTCGCGATTCTCGCCGAGGCACCGGCGACCGCCGCCGCCCTTTCGGCGCGAACCGGCCTGCCTCCGGCCGGCATGGAGCGCCTCCTTGCCGCTGCCGCCACGTTGAGGCTGACGGAGCGCCGCAGCAACGACCGCTGGGGCCTCGGCCGGCGCGGCGCGGCGCTCCTCGGCAATCCCGGCCTCGCCGAGATGATCGCCCACCACGACCTCTTCTACCGGGACCTCGCCGACCCGCTCGCGCTCCTCTCCGGCGCGCGACCCGAGACCGAGCTGGGGCGATTCTGGCCCTATGCGCGCCGCGCCGCCGGCGATCGCCCGGCAGAAGACGACGTCGCCGCCTACAGCCGCCTCATGGCCGCCTCGCAGGGCTTCGTCGCCGAGGATGTGCTGGACGCCGTGCCGCTCTCCCGGATTCGCCGCCTGATGGACGTGGGCGGCGGGGACGGCACCTTCCTGCGCCGGGCCGCCGCGCGCGCCCCCGGCCTGCATGTCACGCTGTTCGACCTGCCGCCCGTCGCGGAGATCGCACGCGCCCGCTTCGCGGCCGCGGGCCTCGGCGACCGGGCCGACGCGGTCGGCGGCAGCTTCCGCGACCAGGCCCTGCCCGTCGGTGCGGATGCCATCTCGATCGTCCGAGTCGCGCACGACCATGACGACGACGTGGTCCTCGACCTCTTCGCCAAGGCCCGCGCGGCATTGCCCCGCGACGGCATGCTGATCGTCGCCGAACCGATGGCGGACACGCCGGGCGCGGAGCGCATGGGAGAAGCGTATTTCGGCTTCTACCTGCTCGCCATGGGCAGCGGCCGGCCGCGCTCCGCGGCCGAACTCGCCGCCCTCCTGGGCCGTGCCGGCTTCGCCTCCGTGCGTCCGGTGCGCACCGCCCGGCCGATGCTGGCCGGGGTGCTCCTGGCTCGGCCGAATCCGGATTGACAGGAAGAGGCGTAAACTTTCCTTGACACTTTCTGACGTCCATCCATACTGACACTCAACAAGCAACCGCGCAGTCGCCGGGACGGAGAACCTCCATGCAAGCCCTCGCCGTCGTCCTGGAAGCTCCGGAGCGGCTCGCCGTGGAACCGGTCGAGCTGCAGGAGCCCTCGGCCTCGGATGTGGTGGTGGACGTGGCCTATTCGGGCATCTCCACCGGCACTGAACGCCTCCTCTATTCCGGCCGCATGCCGCCCTTCCCCGGGCTCGGCTACCCGCTGGTGCCGGGCTACGAGACGGTCGGGCGCGTCGTCGAGGCCGGGCCCGACTCGGGCCGCACGGTCGGCGAGACCGTCTTCGTGCCGGGATCGCGCTGCTTCACCTCCGTGCGGGGCCTGTTCGGCGGCGCCGCGAGCCGGCTCGTGGTGCCCGGCAGCCGCGCGGCCCCGATCCGCCCCGACCTGGCCGAGAAGGGTGTCCTGCTCGCCCTGGCGGCCACGGCGCACCATGCGGTCGCCGGCGGTCCGCCGCCGAAGCTGGTCGTCGGCCACGGCGTCCTCGGCCGTCTGATCGTGCGGGTCGCCATGGCGCTCGGCGCCGCCCCGCCGGTCGTCTGGGAGACGAACCCGACCCGCGCCAGGCCCGACGGCCGCTACACGGTCCTGCAGCCGGACGAGGACACGCGCCGGGACTATTCGGTCGCCCTCGACGCGAGCGGCGCCCCGGACGCCATCGACCGGATGATCGCCCGGCTCGCCCCGGGCGGCGAGGTGGTGCTCGCCGGCTTCTACGAGGGCCGCGTCGGCTTCGCCTTCCCGCCCGCCTTCATGCGCGAGGCGCGCATCCGCATCGCCGCCGAGTGGAAGCCGGAGGATCTGACGGCCGCCAAGGCCCTGGTCGACTCCGGCCGCCTCTCGCTCGACGGCCTCGTCACTCACGTCCGCGCCGTGGACGGCGCCGCGGACGCCTACCGGACCGCTTTCGATGATCCGGGCTGCCTGAAGATGATCCTGGACTGGAGGGGATGCGCATGAACGCGAGACCGGAAACCGGCAATGTCACCCTTCTCGGCGAGGCCATGACGGCGCGCCTAAGGAACGAGGCGGCCGAGGCGCCCGCACCCGTCGCCACGGGGCCGGTGACCAAGGAGACCCAAGTCATCGCCATCTATGGCAAGGGCGGGATCGGCAAGTCCTTCACGCTCGCCAACCTGTCCTACAACATGGCGCAGCAAGGCAAGAAGGTCCTGCTGATCGGCTGCGACCCGAAGAGCGACACGACCTCGCTCCTGTTCGGCGGCCGGGCCTGCCCGACCATCATCGAGACCTCGGCGAAGAAGAAGCTCGCCGGCGAGGACGTCGCGATCGGCGACGTCTGCTTCAAGCGCGACGGCGTCTTCGCCATGGAACTCGGCGGGCCGGAGGTCGGCCGCGGCTGCGGCGGGCGCGGCATCATCCACGGCTTCGAACTCCTGGAGAAGCTCGGCTTCCACGAGTGGGGCTTCGACTACGTGCTGCTCGACTTCCTGGGCGACGTGGTGTGCGGCGGCTTCGGCCTGCCGATCGCCCGCGACATGTGCCAGAAGGTGATCGTGGTCGGCTCCAACGACCTGCAGTCCCTCTACGTCGCCAACAACGTCTGCTCGGCGGTCCAGTATTTCCGCAAGCTCGGCGGCAACGTCGGTGTCGCCGGCATGGTGGTCAACAAGGACGACGGCACCGGCGAGGCGCACGCCTTCGCGGAGGCCGTCGGAATCCCGATCCTCGCCGCCATTCCCGCCGACGAGGACATCCGCCGCAAGAGCGCCAACTACGAGATCGTCGGCCGCCCCGGCGACCGGTGGGCGCCGCTCTTCGACGTGCTCGCCCAGAACGTCGCCACCGCGCCGCCGGTCAAGCCCACGCCCCTCGCCCACGAGGACCTCCTCGGGCTCTTCAAGGGGGATGCGGTCGGGCGCGGCGTGGTGCTTCAACCCGCCACCCTCGAGGACATGTGCGGCCGATCCGAGCTGCGCAAGCCGTCCCTCGAAATCGTCTACGACGCGGTCTGAGGAGGCGATCATGGGTCCCGAACCGGCCGGCCGGCCTGACATCTCCCCTCCCGGGCGCCCCGACGCGTCCACCCCGGTGCTCACCCCCTCGGGCGACGGCATCGGCTGCCACGCCGGACGGGACGAGATGCGCCGCGCCGCGGCCGCCTCGGGCAAGAGCGAGGTGCTGGAGCGCTACGCGGCCGACTACCCGGCCGGGCCCCACGACCAGCCGCAGAGCATGTGCCCGGCCTTCGGCTCCCTTCGCGTCGGGCTCCGCATGCGCCGCACCGCGACCGTGCTCTCCGGCTCGGCCTGCTGCGTCTACGGCCTGACCTTCACCTCCCATTTCTACGGGGCGAAGCGCACGGTCGGCTACGTGCCCTTCAACTCCGAGACGCTGGTCACCGGCAAGCTCTTCGAGGACATCCGCGAGGCCGTCTTCAAGCTCGCCGACCCGACGCTCTACGACGCGATCGTGGTGACGAACCTCTGCGTGCCCACGGCCTCCGGCGTGCCGCTGCAGCTCCTCCCGAAGGAGATCAACGGCGTCCGCATCATCGGCATCGACGTGCCTGGCTTCGGTGTCCCGACCCACGCAGAGGCGAAAGACGTCATCGCCGGCGCCATGCTCGCCTATGCCCGGCGCGAAGCCGAGCAGGGGCCCGTGCAGGCGCCCCGTGGCGGGCGCTCCGAACGTCCGACCGTCACCCTCCTCGGGGAGATGTTCCCGGCCGACCCGGTCGGGATCGGCCGCATGCTGGAGCCCCTCGGCCTCGCCGCCGGGCCCGTGGTGCCGACCCGCGAGTGGCGCGAGCTCTACGCCGCGCTCGACTGCGCGGTGGTGGCCGCCATCCATCCCTTCTACACCGCGAGCCTGCGCGAGTTCGATGCCGCCGGCCGCCCCGCTGTCGGCTCGGGCCCGGTCGGCCACGACGGCACGGCGGCCTGGCTCGACGCGGTCGGGCGAGCTGCCGGCGTCGCCGCCGACCGGATCGCCGACGCGCAGAACCGGGTGCTGCCGGCGATCCGCGGCGCTCTCTCGGGCGCACCGATCCGGGGACGCATCACGCTCTCCGGCTACGAGGGCTCGGAGCTCCTCGTCGCCCGCCTGCTGGTCGAGAGCGGCGCGGACCTGCGCTACGTCGGCACCGCATGCCCGCGGACCCGCTTCTCGGAAGCCGACCGGGACTGGCTCGAGGCGCGCGGCGTTCACGTCCAGTACCGGGCCTCCCTGGAACAGGACCTGGCCGCCTTCGCCGAATACCGGCCCGACCTCGCCATCGGCACGACCCCGGTCGTGCAGAAGGCCAAGGAGGCGTCCACTCCGGCCCTCTACTTCACCAACCTCATCTCCGCGCGACCGCTCTTCGGGCCGGCCGGCGCGGGATCCCTCGCCGCCGTCGTCAACGCGGCGATCGCCGGCAAGGCGCGCTTCGACCGGATGACGGCCTTCTTCGAGGGCGTCGGCACCGGCGACGCGGCCGGCGTCTGGGAGGACCGGCCGGAGCCGCACCCGGAGTTCCGGGCGGCCCACGCGCGCAAGCTCGAGAAGCTCGCCAAGGCGCGCAAGTCGGAGGAGATGGTCTGATGCTCGTGCTCGACCACGACCGGGCCGGTGGCTACTGGGGCGCCGTCTACGTCTTCACGGCGGTGAAGGGCCTGCAGGTCATCATCGACGGCCCGGTCGGCTGCGAGAACCTGCCGGTCACCTCCGTGCTGCACTACACCGATGCGCTGCCGCCGCACGAACTCCCGATCGTGGTGACCGGCCTCGGCGAGGAGGAACTCGGCCAGCACGGCACCGAGGGCGCCATGAAGCGCGCCCACAAGGTGCTCGACCCGAGCCTGCCGGCCGTCGTCGTCACCGGGTCCATCGCCGAGATGATCGGCGGTGGCGTGACGCCCGAGGGCACCGGCATCCAGCGCTTCCTGCCGCGCACCATCGACGAGGACCAGTGGCAGAGCGCCAACCGCGCGATGCTGTGGCTCTGGACCGAGTACGGCGCCAAGAAGATCCCGGCGCCGAAGCCGCGCCGCGAGGGCCAGAAGCCGCGCGTCAACATCATCGGGCCGAGCTACGGCGTCTTCAACATGCCGTCGGACCTGGCCGAGATCCGCCGCCTCGTGGAGGGGATCGGCTGCGAAATCAACATGGTGTTCCCGCTCGGGAGCCATCTCGCCGACATCCCCAAGCTCCTCGACGCCGACGTCAACGTCTGCCTCTACCGCGAGTTCGGCCGGCTCCTCTGCGAGAAGCTGGAGCGGCCCTACCTGCAGGCGCCGATCGGGCTCCACTCCACGACGGCCTTTTTGGAGAAGCTCGGCGAGCTGACCGGTCTCGACCCGCAGCCCTTCATCGCGCGGGAAAAGCACACGACCATCAAGCCGCTCTGGGACCTCTGGCGCTCGGTGACGCAGGACTTCTTCGCGACCGCGAGCTTCGCGGTGGTGGCGAACGAGACCTACGTCCGCGGCATCCGGAATTTCCTCGAGACCGAGATGGGGCTCCCCTGCACGCTCGCGGTTGCGCGGCGGGCCGGTGCGAAGACCGACAACGAGGCGGTGCGCCGGTCGCTCAAGGAAAAGCCCCCGCTCGTCCTCTTCGGCTCCTTCAACGAGCGCATGTACGCGGCGGAGGCCGGCGGCCGGTCGGTCTACATCCCGGCCTCGTTCCCGGGCGCCATCATCCGCCGGCACACCGGCACGCCCTTCATGGGTTACGCCGGCGCGACCTACCTCGTCCAGGAGGTCTGCAACGCCCTCTTCGACGCCCTCTTCGCCATCCTGCCGCTCGGCACCGACCTCGACCGGGTCGACGCCACGCCGGCGCGGCTCCACGCGGAGCTGCCCTGGAACGACGAGGCGCAGAGCCTGCTCGACGCCGTCCTCGCCTCCCACCCCGTCCTCGTCCGGATCTCGGCCGCCAAGCGCCTGCGCGACGCCGCCGAGTCCGACGCCCGGCGGGCGGGCGCCGAGACGGTGACGGTCGGAAACGTGGAACGCGCCCGGGCCGCCCTCGGGGCGGTCTAGGCGACGGCGGCACCGGCCGGCCGGGGCGACCCGGCACCAGGTGCGAAGGCCAGGATCGGAGGATCGATCATGACGGAAGAAGCCAAGCGCGAGCATCGGGCCAGAAGCCGCCGACAGGACGCGCGCGCCTTCCTGCTGCTGCTCATCGCCATTTACCCGGTCTTCCTCGCCGTCGCGGCCACGAAGGCCCTCGTCGGCCACGGCGCCGCGGGCCGCTCGATTTTCGAGGAAGCCCGCGTCAGCGCGAGCACCACCATCGCGCTCGCCTTCATGGGCTGAGCGGTTCCCGATTCCGTCCGGGGCCACCGGGCGGAATGGTCGGGCGGCGGATCCTCCGCCGGCCGGTCTACCCTGCCGCGCGGGCCTCAGCGCGGTAACGGCCGCAAGGCCATTCTCGGAGGCTGGAATATGGCTGACATGCGAAGTTCGATCTCCGGACTCACGGAAGCCGAAGCCAAGGAATTCCACGCGATCTTCATGACGAGCTTCATCGGCTTCGTCGCGGTCGCCGTGGTGGCCCACATCCTCGCTTGGATCTGGCGTCCCTGGCTTCCGTCGGTGAAGGGCTATGCGGCCCTGACGGACGGCGTGAGCACGATCATCAACGCCCTAGTGTGACCAGGAGAGAGTCATGTGGAAGGTTTGGCTTCTCTTCGATCCGCGCCGTGCGTTGGTCGCCCTGTTCACGTTCCTGTTCGTGCTGGCTCTGGTGATCCACTTCATCCTGCTCAGCACCGACCGGTTCAACTGGCTCGAAGGCCCCAGGGCCACGCGCGCCAAGGCGGACCTGATGACGCCGACGGTGCCCCCGACGGCGCTCGACGCCCGCGTCACGGTCGCGTGAACCCCAGCCGGCGGCGGCCGGGCGGGCACCGCCCGCCCCGCTCGCCGCCGGCACTCCGGGCGGTTCCAGTCACGACCGCCGAGACGGCCGCGTCACCGGACGCCGCCAGTCCGCACGATCGGAGGGACGATCGATGTCCATGCTCAGCTTCGAGAAGAAATACCGTGTCCGAGGGGGCACGCTGATCGGTGGAGACCTGTTCGACTTCTGGGTGGGGCCGTTCTATGTCGGCTTCTTCGGCGTCACGACGATGTTCTTCTCGCTGCTCGGAACGGCCCTCATCATCTACGGGGCCGCGATCGGCCCGACCTGGAACATTTGGCAAATCTCGATCGCGCCGCCCGACCTCTCCTACGGCCTCGGCTTCGCGCCTCTCAAGGAGGGCGGCCTCTGGCAGATCATCACGGTCTGCGCCATCGGCGCCTTCGGCTCCTGGGCGCTTCGGGAAGTCGAGATCTGCCGCAAGCTCGGCATGGGCTACCACGTGCCCTTCGCCTTCTCGGTGGCGATCTTCGCCTATGTGACGCTGGTCGTGATCCGGCCGGTGCTGATGGGCGCCTGGGGCCACGGCTTTCCGTACGGGATCTTCAGCCACCTCGACTGGGTCTCGAACGTCGGCTACCAGTACCTGCACTTCCACTACAATCCGGCGCACATGCTCGCGGTGACGTTCTTCTTCACCACGACCTTCGCGCTGGCTCTGCACGGCTCGCTCGTCCTCTCCGCGACCAACCCGAAGAAGGGCGAGGTCGTGAAGACGCCGGAGCACGAGGATACCTACTTCCGCGACACGATCGGCTACTCGATCGGCACTCTCGGCATCCACAGGCTCGGCCTGTTCCTGGCCCTCTCGGCCGGGTTCTGGAGCGCGGTCTGCATCGTCATCTCGGGCCCCTTCTGGACGCGCGGCTGGCCGGAATGGTGGACCTGGTGGCTCGACCTGCCGATCTGGAACTGAGGGGACGGAGGACGCCATGCCCGAATACCAGAACATCTTCACGCGCATCCAGGCGCACGGCCCGGCCTACGCCGGCGTCCCGATGAACCGGTCGAACTGGGGCCGGGAGGGCACGCCCTTCCTGTCCTACTGGATCGGCAAGTTCGGCAATGCCCAGATCGGGCCGATCTACCTCGGCTGGCTCGGCATCGCCTCGCTGATCTTCGGCTTTGCGGCCATCGAGATCATCGGCCTCAACATGCTGGCCTCCGTGAACTGGGACGTCATCCAGTTCGTCCGGCAGCTCCCCTGGCTCGCGCTCGAGCCGCCGGGCCCGCAGTGGGGCTTCTACCCCCTCGTCCCCATGAACGAAGGCGGCTGGTGGATCCTCGCCGGCTTCTGCCTGACCATGTCGATCCTGCTCTGGTGGGCGCGCATGTACTCGCGGGCCCGGGCCCTCGGCCTCGGCACCCACGTGCCCTGGGCCTTCGCGGCGGCGATCTGGCTCTACCTGGTGCTCGGCTTCATCCGGCCGGCGATCCTGGGGAGCTGGTCGGAGGCGGTGCCCTTCGGCATCTTCCCGCACCTCGACTGGACGGCCGCCTTCTCGATCCGCTACGGCAACCTCTTCTACAACCCCTTCCACGCCCTCTCGATCGCCTTCCTGTACGGGTCCACCCTGCTCTTCGCCATGCACGCGGCGACGATCCTGGCGGTCAGCCGCTTCGGTGGCGAACGCGAGATCGAGCAGATCCTCGACCGCGGCACGGCGACCGAGCGCGCGGCCCTCTTCTGGCGCTGGACGATGGGCTTCAACGCCACGATGGAGTCGATCCATCGCTGGGCCTGGTGGTTCGCGGTCCTCTGCCCGCTGACCGGCGGCATCGGCATCCTTCTGACCGGAACGGTGGTCGACAACTGGTACCTCTGGGCCGTCAAGCACGGGGTGGCGCCGAGCTACCCGGCGATCTTCCCGCCCGTGCTCGACCCCGCCGCAGCAGCCATGGGGGCGATGAAATGACCAGGCTCAGGACATCCCTCGCGCTCCTCGGGGCGGCCTCCCTCCTCGGCCTCGCGGCCTGCGAGGACCAGGCGGTCGTCTCCCAGCAGATCGGTTACCGCGGGACCGGCATGGTCCAGGTCTCCCGGGCGGGCGTCGAGACCGCCAAGAAGGCGCAGGGGCAGGGGCTGCCGGAGGCCCAGCCCCCGGCCGAGCCTGGCGGCCCCAAGGCCACCGAAGCGTACCAGAACGTCCAGGTGCTGACCGACCTCTCCGAGGCCGAGTTCACCCGCACGATGCTGGCGATCACGGAATGGGTGGCCCCCAACGAGGGCTGCAACTACTGCCACAACCCGGACAACATGGCCGACGACAGCCTCTACACCAAGGTCGTCGCCCGGCGCATGCTGCAGATGACCCGCCACATCAACGCGGACTTCAAGCAGCACGTCCAGCAGACCGGAGTGACCTGCTACACCTGCCACCGCGGCCAGCCGGTTCCCTCCTACGTGTGGTTCCAGAACCCCGGCCCGCCCGAGGCCGGCGGCTACGCCCGCTCGCGCGACGGCCAGAACATCGCCGGGTCCGTGGTCAACTACTCGTCCCTGCCGACCGATCCGCTCACACCCCTCCTCTCGCAGCCGGACGCCATCAAGGTGGTCTCCCGCAGCGTGCTGGCGGAGCCGACCGGGCAGATCGGGACCAAGCAGACCGAGGTGACCTACGGCCTGATGATGCACCTCTCGAAGGGGCTGGGGGTCAACTGCACCTTCTGCCACAACTCGCGCTCGTTCATGTCCTGGGACGAATCCACCCCACAGCGGGTGACCGCTTGGCATGGCCTGCGCATGACCGCCGATATCAACAACGCCTACATCGTGCCCCTGACCCCCACCTTCCCGGCCAACCGGCTCGGGCCGGAGGGCGACGTGGCCAAGGTGAACTGCGCGACCTGCCACCAGGGCGTGAACAAGCCGCTCTACGGCGTGTCGATGTTGCAGGACTACGTCAAGGAACTCGGCGGCGCCCCGGTGCCGCCCAAGTAACCTCCGGGGCGGATCGCGGACCCCGGGCGGGGCCGGCCTTGCGAGCCGGCCCCGCTCCGGAGACCCAACCCGTTGCGCGGCCCGAGTCACCCCCTCCCCGCGCCGCCCGCGACCCTGTCGACCCCGAAGGTCCCGCCCCGCCGTGTTGACCCAGGGCACGGTGGGGCGGGAACGTTTCCCGCCCGCACGAACGACCTTTTCGGCAAGAGGCGGTCCGACCGCCGCCGTCCGGCCGTGCGGGCCCGCTTATGGCCGTCGGCCGGCTCCGCTATCGCCAGCGGTAGGTGATGTCGGCCACGTGCGCGACGGCGGCGGCGGCGAGCCAGGTGGCCGTCCAGGACGGATCGGCCCCGACCAGCACGCTGCGCAGCGCGGCCAGGAGCGCGGCGCCGGCGGCGAGGTTGGCGATCACCGCGAGCGGCTCCACGCCCCGCCCGGTGCGTCGCCAGAAGGCGTACAGCAGGATCGCCTCGATGAAGACGAGGGCGAAGATCAGGTCCACGATGCGTCCGGATCCGATGAGGTCGCTCATGGGGGTCTGTCCGGTGACTCGAAACGTCTTGATCATGACCTCAAAAATCGGCCGTTTCCAAGCGGAAGCCCGCCGTCAGGCGTGAAATTCCTCAGGAAATGCATGCATGCGGCCATGAACTGAATACCAACCCGACAGACGAGGCGATGACATACCTCAATCGGGTTAGGCCGCCGAAAACGGCGCGTTCAGCCGTACTATCTTGAGGTTGAGAACGCCCGCGAAGCTCACCCAGGCGAGGTATGGGCCGAGCAGGGCGGCGGCCATCGGCGACACCGGCCAGACCGCGGCCGCCAGGCCGATAATCGAAAGCCAGAGCAGCACGAGCTCGAAGAAGGCCCAATCGGGCCGGCGCAGCCGGAAGAAGATGGCGCTCCAGGCCACATTGAGGACCGCGTTGACCGCGAAACTCCCGAAGATCACGACGCCGTAGCCGGCGGGCGCCGCCGTCCAGGCCATGACGGCCGAGATACCCATCATCAAGAAGATGGCCGTCCAGACCGGACCGAAGAGGTACTCCGGCGGCTGCCACGACGGCTTTTTCAGCGACCTGTACCAGGGGCCGATCTCGGTCAGGGTCGCGCCGGCGGCGACCAGCAGGATGCCGGCCGCGGCGACGACCGCCGTCGTCAGGAAGGTGCTGGTGTCCATGGCCTTCGTGATCCTACGAGGGTGCGCGATGACTGTCACTCCTTGTAGACTGATCGAGTGTAAATGACAATTGACACGCCGCAGGCCGGCGCGGGAGGGCAAGATGCGGATCCTCTTCATCCACCCGAACTACCACTCGGGCGGCGCCGAGATCGCCGGCAACTGGCCCCCGGCCTGGGTCGCCTACCTGTCCGGCTCCCTCAAGGCCAACGGCTTCACCGACATCCGCTTCATCGACGCGATGACCAACGACATCGACGAGGAGCGGCTCGCCGCGATGATCGCCGAGGCCGATCCGGACATCGTCGGCTGCACGGCCATCACGCCCTCGATCTACAAGGCCGAGCGGGTGCTGGAGATCGCCAAGTCGGTGAAGCCCTCGGCGGTGACCGTGCTCGGCGGCGTGCACGCGACCTTCATGTACCGCCAGGTGCTCTCCGAGGCGCCCTACATCGACGCGATCGTCCGCGGCGAGGGCGAGGAGATCATGACGGCGCTGGCCCGCGCGGTCGCCGAGGGTCGCTGGCCGGCGGACCGGGCGAAGATCAAGGGCCTGGCCTACGGCGAGAACGGCAAGGTCGTGGCGACGCCCGCGGCCCCGACGGTGAAGAACTTCGACGCCATCGCGGCCGACTGGAGCATCCTCGACTGGTCGAAATACATCTACATCCCGCTCGGCGTGCGCGTGGCGATCCCCAACATGGCGCGCGGCTGCCCCTTCACCTGCTCCTTCTGCTCGCAGTGGAAGTTCTGGCGCGACTACCGCATCCGCGACCCGAAGAAGGTGGTCGACGAGATCGAGACCCTGAAGCGGGACCACGGCGTCGGCTTCTTCATCCTGGCCGACGAGGAACCGACCATCAACCGCAAGAAGTTCGTCGCCTTCTGCGAGGAGCTGATCCGCCGCGACGTGAATATCCTTTGGGGGATCAATACGCGCGTCACCGACATCCTGCGCGACGAGGAGCTGCTGCCCCTCTACCGCAAGGCCGGACTCATCCACGTCTCGCTTGGGACCGAGGCCGCCGCCCAGCTGAAGCTCGACCTATTCAACAAGGAGACCACGGTCGCCCAGAACAAGAAGGCGATCGAGCTCCTGCGCAAGGCCGGCATCGTCGTCGAGGCGCAATTCATCGTCGGCCTCGAGAACGAGACGGCGGAGACGCTCGAAGAGACCTACAAGATGGCCTGCGACTGGGCGCCAGACCTTGCCAACTGGTCCATGTATACGCCCTGGCCCTTCTCGGACCTCTTCAAGGAACTCGGCGACAAGGTTGAGATATTCGACTACGAGAAGTATAACTTCGTCACACCGATCATCAAGCCGCAGGCGATGGACCGCGGCGAACTGCTCGACCGCGTGATGAACAACTACCGCCGCTTCTACATGAAGAAGGCGTTCTTCTCCTACCCCTGGGCCGGGTCCGGCCAGCGCCGCCGCTACCTGCTCGGCTGCCTCAAGGCCTTCCTGAAGGCCGGCTTCGAGCGGAAGTTCTACGACCTCGGCAAGGTCGACTATTGGGGCCCGCAGTCGCGAAAGAAGGTCCATTTCGACTTCGACCGGAGCCGCCAGCGCGCGGAGGACACCGAGGTCGAGTGGCAGACCACCCACAACCGCAAGCCCCGCGTCTCCGTCAGCGCCGGCAACGCCGCGGCCCCGATGGCCTGCGGCGGCGGCAAGGACCAGATGACCGAGGACATGGAGGCCGTCGCCGACGCCCTCCCGACGCCGGCGCGCACGCCCGAGCGGGCGGATGCCGCGGTGCATTGAGGCCATGACGGCGCAAGGGTTGCAGGCGGCCCGGGCGACGACGGCCGGGCCGGACCCGATCGGGACGGCCCGGCCGCACGCGCCCGCCCCCGCGGCGCCCGGCCTGGTGGGGCCGAACGCGATCACGCGCATGGACGAAGCCCTCGCCGCCCTGCGCGGCCCGATCCTGCGCGACCGGGTCTTCGCCGCGGCGGGCCTCTCCCATCTCGTCCGCACGCCGCCGACCGCCATGGTCGACGAAGGCGACGTGGCAGGCCTGCACCGGGCGCTCCGCGCCGTGCTGGGTCCTGCCGAAGGCCAGCGCATCTCCGCTGAGGCCGGGCAGCTCACCGGCGACTACCTGCTCGCCCACCGCATCCCGCGCCCGGCCCGGGCCCTGCTCCGCGCCCTCCCCCGGCCGCTCGCCGCGCGGCTCCTCGTCCGGGCGATCGCCCGCCATGCTTGGACCTTCGCGGGCAGCGGCAGCTTCTCGTTCCGCTTCGCCCCCTCGCTGGAACTGACCATCGCGGGGTCCCCCGTGTGCCGGCTGGTCGACGACGGGGAGATGGCCTGCGCCTATTCGGCCGCGACCTTCGAGCGCGTGTTCGGCGCCATCCTGGGCCCGCGCGTGCAGGTCACCGAGACCGCCTGCGCGGCGGCCGGCGACCCGGACTGCCGGTTCCTGGTGACGTGGTGACGCACCTGCGGCCGGGGCATCCGACCTCCATGGACCTGGCCTCGCCGGGGATCTGACACCGGCCCTGCGGGGCGTCCGCGCCCACAGCCTTTCCCCGAATGTCGACCCTGCCATCGCGCCGGGATCCATCGGCTTCCCGGCTCGGTTGCCGAAGCGATTGGCGCGCCGCGAGGTAAGCGCCGCCCTCCATCACCGACCTTCCCTGCACAGCGCGTGCCTCGTGGCACGCCCGTTCCGCGCCGAGCCACCATTGGACCCCGGCTCGATGGCCGGGGTGACAGCCGCGGAGAGGTGAACCCACTGCGGCACCGTGGTTGCGTTCGGCACGTGCGAACCAACGACAGCATGCCGGTGACGCATTCGATACGGTCGCCGGCGGCGAGTTCGGTCCGGACGCCGGGCCGGCGCCGTCAGCCGAGGTCGATCGGGACCGCCCGGCCCTCCTTCAGCGACCGGTACGCGCCCTCCGCGATCAGCAGGGCCTTGAGGCCGTCCTCGCCGGAGGGCGACATCGGTGTCTTGGTCTTCAGGGCCTCGATGAAGGCGCCGATCTCGGCCCGGTAGGCGGCCGTGTAGCGCGTCATGAAGAAGTTCATCAGCGGGTCGCGGAGGTAGCCGGCCGCGGTCGCCACCTCCACCGTCGTCTCGCGCAGGTTCTCGGCGCTGACCATGCCCTTCGAGCCGTGCACCTCGATGCGCTGGTCGTAGCCGTAGGTGGCCCGGCGCGAGTTGGAGATCTGGCAGATCCTGCCCGACTTCGTGGTAAGCACGATGGACGCCGTGTCGATGTCGCCCGCCTCCCCGATCTTCGGGTCGACCAGGTTCGAGGCCGCCGCGTAGACGGTCACGGGCTCCTCGCCGAGGAGGAAGCGGGCCATGTCGAAGTCGTGGATCGTCATGTCTCGGAAGAGCCCGCCGGAGCGGGCGATGTAGTCGAGCGGCGGCGGGCCGGGGTCGCGCGACACGATCGAGACCAGCTCCACCGTGCCGATCTGCCCGGCGTCGATGCGCCGGCGCGCCTCCTGGAAGTTGGGATCGAAGCGCCGGTTGAAGCCGATCATCAGCTGAACGCCCTGCGCCCGCACCGTCGCCAGGCACGTCTCGACCCGCGGGATCGACAGGTCGATCGGCTTCTCGCAGAAGATCGGCTTCCCGGCCCGCGCCGCCTGCTCGATCATGTCGGCGTGCATGTCGGTCGGCGTGGTGATCAGCACCGCGTCGATGTCGCGGGCGTTCATGATCGCGTCGACCGAGCGGACTTCCGCGCCCGAGGCGGCCGCGATCGCCTCGGCGGCGGCGGGCACCGCATCGGCCACGGCTGCGAGCCGCGCCCCCGGCGTGGCCGCGACGGCGGCGGCATGCACCTTGCCGATCCGACCGGCGCCCAGAAGTCCGAAATTCAGCGTCATCGTCCTCTCCACCTCGTTGGGCCGCGTCGCGGCCTGATCCTGCTATGCGCCCGCGACCGCGGCGACGTCCACCCAGCTTCCGTCCCGGTGCGAACGCGCCATCGCCTCGACGGCGGCCTCGATCCGGTAGCCCGCCTCGAAGTCCAGGCCCAAAGCCGGCTCTCCGGCGATCCGCCGCAGCAGCTCGCGGCACTCGATCACCTTCAGGTCGTTGAAGCCGAGGCTGTGGCCCGGCGCCGGCACGAAGGTCCGGTAGGGCGGATGCGCGCCGCCGGTCAGGATGGTCCGGAACCCCTGCTCGGGCGCCGGGTCGGACCGGGAGAAGAGCTGCAGCTCGTTCAGCCGTTCCTGGTCGTAGACGATCGCCCCGTCCGACCCGAAGGCCTGGATCTGGATCCGCCCCTTGCGCCCCCAGGCGGCCCGGTTGGCGAGAAGCACGCCGGAGACGCCGTCCTCCAGTCGGAACAGCACCGAGGCGATCTCGTAGGTCTCGACCGCGCGCCGCCCGCCGTCCGCAGTCGGACGGTCGGCATAGGGACGGGCCTGGTCGCAGAGCACCCGGGCCGGCAGGCCGGTCAGGACCGTCAGGAGCGAGAGCGGGTGGACGGCGAAATCGTCGAGCGCCCCGTGCCCGGACTCCGCGGAATCCTTGTGGCCCCAGGGCGCGGCGGGATCGGCCATGAAGTCCTCGTCCATCTCGACGCGGACATGGGTGAGCCGGCCGATGGCGCCCGCGCGCAGGAGCCCGGCGAAATGCCGGATCGCCGGGTTCTGGATGTAGTTGTAGCCGACCATCGCCACCCGGCCGGAGGCCCGGGCGGCGTCCCGCATGCGCCGAGCGTCCGCGAGGCTCGTCGCCATCGGCTTCTCGCACCAGACGTGCTTGCCCGCCTCGAGCGCCGCGACCGCCATCTCGGCATGGAACGGGTTCGGCGCCGTTACCGACACCACGTCGACATCAGGGTCGGCCGCGAGCGCCCGCCAGTCCCCGGAGGCGCGGGCGAAGCCGAAGGCCCCGGCCTGCGCCGCGGCGAGGCCCTCCGTCGCGTCGGCCAGGTGGGCGAGCCGGGGGCGCGCCACGTCGCCGAAGGTGGGGGCGACCGCGTTCCAGGCAAGCGCGTGGCACTTGCCCATGAACCCGGTTCCGATCAGCCCGACGCCGAGCGCGGTCAAGGACGGCCTCCGGTCACGACATATCCTCCCTGGCCCAGGCGAACGCGGCCCACGCCGTGCGGCGGCCGAACCGCCCTTCCCGGCAGCCCCCCGCGCGGCGTGTTGCGCCGTTCCCCATCGGTCCGTGTCCCGAATGGGTACCGGTCCCGTAAATGGAATTGTCATTCCATCTTGTTCTGATATTGGAAAGACTATTCCCAGCCACGGGCGGGCGTCAAGGCGAACCGGGGCGTTTCGCCGGCAGGAGGTGGCCGATGGCAAGCGTGGTCGCGCCGGCGGATTTCGAGGCGCTCAAGTCGGAGATTGCGGCGCGGCGCGAGGCCCTGCCCCGGCGCCTGAAGCAGGTCGCCGCCTTCGCCCTCGCCGAGCCGGACGAAATGGCCTTCGGCACGACGGCGCGCATCGCCGAGCACGCGGGCGTCCAGCCCTCCACCCTCGTCCGCTTCGCCCAGACGCTCGGCTACCAGGGCTTCTCGGAGCTCCAGCGGGTCTTCCGCGCCCGCCTCAAGGAGCGCTTCCCCGACTACCGCCAACGTATCGAGGCGCTGCGCGAGCCCGGCGACGCGAGCGCGCTGACGCGCCTCTGCGACGGTTTCGCCGGGGCCGCCCGCGCGAGCCTCGACCGGCTCGGCCAGGGGCTCGACGCGGCGGCCCTGGAGCGCGCCGTGGCAACGCTGGCGGCGGCCGACACCATCCATCTCGTCGGCGCCCGCCGGGTCTTCCCGGTCGCCGCCTATCTCGCCTACGCCTTCGGCAAGCTCGGAGTCCGCGCCGTCCTCGTCGACAATGTCGGGCATCTCGGGCCCGAGCAGGCCGGCGGCGCGCGCCCCGGCGACGCCCTGCTGGCGATCAGCTTCACCCCCTACGCGTCCTCGACGATCGAGGCCGCGCAGGCCGCCGCCGCCCGGGGCGTTCCCGTGGTCGCCGTCACCGATTCGCCGTTCAGCCCGCTGGCAGTGCCGGCCACGGTCTGGCTCGAGGTCGCGGAAGCCGACTACGGCGCCTTCCGCTCGCTGGCGGCGACCTTCGCGCTGGCCATGACCCTGGCCGTCGGCACCGCCGAGCGGCGGGGCGTCGGCTGACTTCCCCGGCCTCGCGCGCGACAGGTTGGAACGGAACGTGTGTTCCAGATTGACATCGCTATGGAACAAGGATTTCATCCTTGCGGCCCCCGGGCCCGACCGCGCCCATCGGAGGAGAGCCCCTTGTCCACGCCAGCGCTCGACGTCATCGCGATCGGCCGGTCCTCCGTGGACCTCTACGGCCAGCAGATCGGCTCGCGCCTCGAGGATATCGCCACCTTCACCAAGGCGGTCGGCGGCTGCCCCGCCAACATCGCGATCGGAACGGCCCGGCTCGGCCTGAAGTCCGCCCTGATCACCCGGGTCGGTGCCGAGCAGATGGGCGGCTTCCTGCGCGAGCAACTGGCCCGCGAGGGCGTGTCGATCGAAGGCGTCCGCGTCGACAAGGACCGCTTGACCGCCCTGGTCCTCCTCGCGGTCGAGGACGAGGGCGTCTCGCCCATGATCTTCGTGCGCACCGACTGCGCCGACATGGCGCTCGACGAGGGCGACGTCGATCCGGCCTTCGTGGCATCGGCGGCGGCCATCGTCGTCACCGGCACCCACTTCTCCCGGCCCAACAGCGCCGCCGCCCAGAGGAAGGCGATCCGCGCCGCCAAGGCCGCCGGCCGCAAGGTCGTGTTCGACATCGACTACCGGCCCAACCTCTGGGGCCTCGCCGGCCACGACGCGGGCTTCGAGCGCTACGTGAAGTCGGACCGCGTCTCCGCCGAGATGAAGCCCGTCCTGCCCGACTGCGACCTGATCGTCGGCACCGAGGAGGAGATTCGCATCGCGACCGGCGCGGACGGCGTTCTCGAAAGCCTGCGCGCGATCCGCGCCGTGACCCCCGCCACCATCGTGCTGAAGCGCGGCGCGATGGGCTGCATCGTCTACGACGGCCCGATCAGCGAGGACCTGGAGGCCGGCATCGTCGGCCAGGGCTTCCCGATCGAGGTCTACAACGTGCTCGGCGCCGGCGACGCCTTCATGTCCGGCTTCCTGCGCGGCTGGCTGAAGGGCGAGCCGCTGGCCACCTGCGCCACCTGGGCGAACGCCTGCGGGGCCTTCGCGGTCTCGCGCCTGCTCTGCTCGCCCGAGTACCCGACCTGGGAGGAGCTCGACTTCTTCCTCCGCCACGGAAGCCCCCACCGGGCGCTGCGCAAGGACGCCGCCATCAACCACCTGCACTGGGCGACGACCCGCCGCCCGCAGCCCGACCGCCTGATGGCCTTCGCGATCGACCATCGGGCGCAGCTCGAGGATCTGGCCGACAAGGCCGGCGCGCCGCGCGCGCGCATCGCGGACTTCAAGGTGCTGGCCGTCGAGGCCGCCGCCGAGGTCGCCGCCGGCCGGCCCGGCTTCGGCATGCTGCTCGACTCCACCTACGGCCAGAAGGCGCTCTACCGGGCCGCCCGGCACCCCTTCTGGATCGGCCGCCCCGTCGAGAAGCCGGGCTCCCGCCCGCTCGACTTCGACCAGATGTGGGACCTCGGCAGCCACCTCGTCGAATGGCCGGTCGGCCACACCGTCAAGGGCCTGTGCTTCTACCACCCCGACGACCCGCCGGACCTGAAGGCACGGCAGGAGCGCGAACTCCTGCGCCTTCACGACGCCGCGCGCACGGTCGGCCGCGAGCTCTTGGTCGAGATCATCGCCGGGCGGCACGGCCCCCTCGGCCCCGACACCGTCGCGACCGTCGTCCAGCGCCTCTACGACCTCGGCATCCGCCCCGACTGGTGGAAGCTGGAGCCCCAGGCGGACGCCGCCGCCTGGGCGCGCACCGCAGCCGTGATCGAGGCGAACGACCCGCATTGCCGCGGCATCGTCCTGCTCGGCCTGGAGGCGCCGGAGGCGGAGCTCCGCGCCGCCTTCAGGGCCGCCGCGTCGTCGCCCCTGGTGAAAGGCTTCGCGGTCGGGCGTACCATCTTCGCCGACGCGGCCGCCCGCTGGCTCGCCGGCGCGATCGACGACCGGGCGGCGGTCGCAGACATGGCCGGACGCTTCCGGGCCCTGGTCGGGGCCTGGGAAGAGGCCGCCCCACGATAACGACGTCCCCGGGAGGAGTTCACCCCATGCAGACCGTCCGGCTCACCATGGCGCAGGCGCTCGTGCGCTTCCTGGCCGCCCAGCAGACCGTGATCGACGGCCACAAGGTGCCGCTCTTCGGCGGCGTCTGGGCCATCTTCGGCCATGGCAACGTCGCCGGCATGGGCGAGGCGCTCTATCAGGTGCGCGACCGCCTGCCGACCTTCCGCTCCCACAACGAGCAGAGCATGGCGCATGCGGCGGTCGCCTTCGCCAAGGCGAGCTTCCGCCGCCGCATGATGGCGGTGACGACCTCGATCGGGCCAGGCGCCACCAACGTGGTGACCGCCGCCGCCGTCGCCCACGTCAACCGCCTGCCGCTCCTGATCCTCCCCGGCGACGTCTTCGCCGACCGCCGGCCGGACCCGGTCCTCCAGCAGATCGAGGACTTCGGCGACGGCACGGTCTCGGCCAACGACTGCTTCCGCCCCGTCTCCCGCTACTTCGACCGCCTGACCCGCCCCGAGCAGCTCGTCCCGGCGCTGGAGCGGGCCATGCAAGTGCTGACCGACCCGGCCGACTGCGGCCCCGTCACGCTCGCGCTCTGCCAGGACACCCAGGCGGAGGCCTGCGACTACCCCGAGGCCTTCTTCGCCGAGCGGGTCTGGGCGCCGCGCCGGATCAGGCCGGCCCTCGACGAACTGCAGGCCGCCGTCGGCGCGTTGCGCGGGGCGGCGAAGCCCCTGATCGTGGCGGGCGGCGGCGTCCTCTACTCGGGCGCGGCCCGGACGCTGGCGGCCTTCGCCGAGTCCCACGGGATCCCGGTCGCCGAGACCCAGGCCGGCAAGTCTACCCTGCCCCACGACCATCCGCTGAACATGGGCTCGATCGGTGTCACCGGAGCCTCGGCTGCCAACGCGCTCGCCGAGGAGGCGGACCTGGTCCTCGCCGTCGGCACGCGCCTGCAGGACTTCACCACCGGCTCCTGGGCACTCTTCAAGAACCCGGCGAGCCGCCTCGTCGGCCTCAACGTGCAGGTCTTCGACGCCACGAAGCACCGCGCGATGCCGCTCGTCGCCGACGCCGAGGCGGGCCTCGCCGACCTCGCCGCCGACCTCGGCGGCTGGCGCGCGCCGTCCACCTGGACGGACCGGGCCAAGGGCCTCGCCGACGACTGGCGCAAGGCGGTCGACGACGCAATCCTGGCGACCAATGCCGAGAAGCCGTCCGACGGCCAGGTGATCGGCGCCGTCCAGCGCGTCGTCGGCTCGGCGGCGACCATCGTCTGCGCCGCCGGCGGGCTGCCGGGCGAGCTCCACAAGCTCTGGCGCGCGGGCGCCCCCGGCTCCTACCACCTGGAATACGGCTACAGCTGCATGGGCTACGAGATCGCCGGCGGCCTCGGCGTCAAGATGGCGAAGCCCGACGAGGAGGTCGTCGTCATGCTCGGCGACGGCTCCTACCTGATGGCCAATTCCGAGATCGCCACCTCGGTCATGCTCGGCCTGAAGCTCACCGTCGTGGTTCTCGACAACCGGGGCTTCGGCTGCATCAACCGGCTGCAGATGGCGACCGGCGGCGCCAACTTCAACAATCTCCTGGAGCACGCCCGGCACGAGACCCTGCCCGAGATCGACTTCGCCGCCCACGCCGCCTCCCTCGGCGCCACGGCCCGCAAGGTCGCCTCCCTGGCCGACCTCGAGGCCGCGCTCGCGCAGGCGCGCGCCGAGCCGCGGACGACCGTCCTCGTCATCGACACCGACCCGCTCGCCACCACCAAGGCCGGCGGCCACTGGTGGGACGTGGCCGTGCCCGAGGTGAGCCCCCGGCGGGAGGTCACCGACGCCCGTGCCGCCTACGAGACGGCCCGCCAGAGGCAGAGGCTCCTGAACTGACCAGGCCCCACCCGACCGACCGCGCCCCCGCGAACACGCAAGAGAACCCTGGAGACGCCCCCATGATCCGCATCGGCGCCAATCCGATCTGCTGGTCGAACGACGACATGATCGAGATCGGCGGCAACATCCCGCTCGAACAATGCCTCTCGGAAGCCCGCGAGATCGGCATCGAGGGCATGGAGCTCGGCAACAAGTTCCCCAAGACCGCCGAGGCCCTGAAGGCGAAGCTCGCCGACTTCGGCCTCGTCTTCGTCTCCGGGTGGTACTCGACCTTCCTCCTGGAGCGGACCGCCGAAGAGGAACTCGAGGCCGCGCGCGACGCCATCGCGCTGCGCAAGGGTGCGGGCGCCGAGGTGCTGATCGTGTGCGAATGCACCCGCACGGTGCACGGCACGAAGTCCGCCCCGCTCTCCACCCGGCCGGTGATGACGGAGGCCGAGTGGGCCGTCTTCCTGCCCCGCATGACCCGCTTCGCCGAACTGGTGAAGGCCGAGGGCCTGCAGCTCGTCTACCACCACCACATGGGCACCGTGATCCAGACCGAGCCCGAGATCGACCGCTTCATGGCTGGCACCGGCCCGGCCGTGAAGCTCCTCCTCGACACCGGCCATGCCACCTGGGGCGGCGCCGACCCGGTGCGGCTGGCGAAGCGCTACGCCGACCGCATCGGCCACATACACACCAAGGACGTCCGCCTGGACGTCGCCCGCCGCGCCGCGGACGGCGACTGGTCCTTCCTCGACTCCGTCCTGGAGGGTGTCTACACGGTCCCGGGCGACGGCACGGTCGACTACGTGTCGGTCTTCAAGGCCGTGCCCGCCTATTCCGGCTGGGTCATCATCGAGGCCGAGCAAGACCCCGAGAAGGCGAACCCGAAGACCTACGTGTCCATGGGCTACGCGAACCTGACCCGCTTCCTGAAGGAGGCGGGACTGAGGAGCTGACGCGCCCAAGCCGGGCAGAGACCACCCCGTCCGCAACCCCGCCCCCCCCACCGCGTTCCCAGACAAGGCGCGGCACGCGCCGCCGATCCGGGATCCAGCGCGCGGCCCGATCTCGCAGCGCTGCGGCCGGCGGAGAGCGCTGGACCCCGGCCCTCCACTGCGCTCCGGCCGGCCGCTGCGGCCGGCGGAGAGCGCTGGACCCCGGCCCTCCACTGCGCTCCGGCCGGGGATGCGGGTGGAGAGGCGGGGCCCGGAGGTCGGGGTCCGTTCAGTCCCCGATCCTCTCCACCGCAGTCCCGGACAAGGCGCGGCACGCGCCGCAGATCCGGGATCCCGCGCGGGCCCCGATCCGCAGCGCTGCGGCGGGCGGAGTCGGGCGACCCGGAGCGCTAGACGACCTGCACCTGGACCACGCCGGGGACGGCCTTGAGGGCGCCGGCGATCTGGGGGGAGACGCGGTAGCGGTCGCGCAGCTTGACCTCGACTTCGCGCTGTCCGCCTTCGCCGAGAAGGAGGATGAAGGAGACCTCGCCCTCCCCGCCTTGCGGCAGGTGGCGGTGGATGGAGTCGATCGGGCCCGGGTCGCGCAGGAAGATGCGCAGGTTCTGCTGCAGGCGGCCGGCGATGGCGTCGAGCGGCTCGACCTTGTCGATGCGGACGCTGACGCCCTCCGCGCGCTCCTCGGCATTGGCGTAGATGACCACCGACTGGCCGGGTTCCAGCAGGTCGCGATAGGTGGCGAGGCCCTCGGAGAAGATCACCGCCTCGTACTGGCCGGTCGGGTCGGAGATGCGCACGATGCCCATCTTGTTGCCGGTCTTGGTCTTGCGCTCCTGGCGGCTGGTGACCGTGCCGGCGAGGCGGCCGAAGGCGGAGCCGCCCTTCACCGAGCGCTGGAACTCCGACCACATCTGGACGCGGAGCTTCTCCAGCGTGGAGCGGTATTCGTCGAGCGGATGGGCGGAGAGGTAGAAGCCGACGGCGGAATACTCCCGCTGGAGTTGCTCGGCCGCCGTCCAGGGCTGCGTCTCGGGCAGGCGCAGCGGCTTCTCGTCGCCGCCGCCGGCGAACATGTCGAGGTTGCCACCGGCATCGGCCGTCTTCACCCGGTTGGCCTCGGCCATGACCACGTCGAGACCGGCCACGAGCTTGGCGCGGTTGGGATCGAGCCGGTCGAAGGCGCCGGCGGCTACGAGGCTCTCCAGGGTGCGCTTGTTGACCTGGCGGGGATCGAAACGCCTCGCGAAATCGGAGATGTCCCGGAAGGGCCGGTCGGCGCGGAGCGCCACCAGATGCTCGACGGCGTGGCCACCGACTCCCTTCACGGCCGCGAGGGCATAGACGATCTTGCCGTCCTCGACGTCGAAGGCGACGCCGGAGCGGCGGATGTCCGGGGCGAGCACGTCGATGCCGAGCCGCATCGCCTCGCGCCGGAAGTCGTTCAGCTTGTCCGTGTTGGACATGTCGAGCGTCATGGAGGCGGCCAGGAACTCGACCGGGTGGTTCGCCTTCAGGTAGGCGGTCTGATAGGCGACCAGCGCGTAGGCGGCGGCGTGGGACTTGTTGAAGCCGTAGTCGGCGAACTTGGCGAGGAGGTCGAAGATCGTGTCGGCCTGTTCCTTGGAGAGGCCCTGCCGGATCGCGCCCTCGACGAAGCGGACGCGCTGGGCGTCCATCTCGGCCTTGATTTTCTTGCCCATGGCGCGCCGCAAGAGGTCGGCCTCGCCGAGCGAATAGCCCGAGAGGATCTGGGCGATCTGCATCACCTGTTCCTGGTAGACGATGATGCCGTGCGTCTCCTTCAGGACCGCCTCGAGCAGCGGGTGGATGTAGTCCGGCTTCTCCAGCCCCTGCTTGCGGGCGCCGTAGACCGGGATGTTGGCCATCGGGCCCGGGCGATAGAGCGCGACGAGGGCGATGATGTCCTCGAAACGGTCGGGCTTGATGTCGGCGATGGCCTTGCGCATGCCCTGGCTTTCCAGCTGGAACACGCCGACCGTCTCGCCGCCGGCCAGGAGCTTGTACGTGGGCGCGTCGTCGAGCGGGATGGACGAGAGGTCGATGTCGATGCCCTTCGTCTTCCTGACGAGCTGGAGCGCGGTCTGCAGGACCGTCAGGGTCTTCAGGCCGAGGAAGTCGAACTTCACGAGGCCGGCGCTTTCCACCCACTTCATGTTGAACTGGGTGACGGGCATGTCGGACCGCGGGTCGCGGTAGAGCGGCACCAGCTCGTCGAGGCGGCGGTCGCCGATGACGATGCCGGCGGCGTGGGTCGAGGCGTGGCGGTAGAGCCCCTCGAGCTTCATGGCGATGTCGAGCAGCTTCTCGACGATGGGCTCCTGCTCGCGCGCCTCCTGGAGGCGCGGCTCGTCGTTGACCGCCTGGGCGAGCGTCACGGGATTGGCCGGGTTCTGCGGGACGAGCTTGGCGAGCCGATCCACCTGGCCATAGGGCATCTGCAGGACGCGGCCGACGTCGCGCAGCACCGCGCGCGCCTGGAGGGTGCCGAAGGTGATGATCTGCGCGACCTGGTCGCGGCCGTATTTCTGCTGAACGTAACGGATCACCTCGTCGCGGCGGTCCTGGCAGAAGTCGATGTCGAAGTCGGGCATCGACACGCGTTCGGGGTTGAGGAAGCGCTCGAAGAGGAGCGCGAAGCGCAGGGGGTCGAGATCCGTGATCGTCAGGGACCAGGCGACGAGCGACCCGGCGCCGGAGCCGCGGCCGGGCCCGACCGGGATGCCCTGCGCCTTGGCCCACTTGATGAAGTCCGACACGATCAGGAAGTAGCCGGGGAACTTCATCCGCTCGATGATCGTGAGCTCGAATTCGAGACGCTCGCGGTAGGTCTCCTCGCTGATGCCCGGCGCGGTCCCGTGCGCGGCGAGCCGGGCGGCGAGGCCCGCCTCGGCCTGGGCGCGCAGCTCCAGCGCCTCGGCCTTCTCGGCCGCCTCGGCGTCCTGGCCGACGCCGGCGAAGCGGGGCAGGATCGGCTTGCGCTTCAGGGGCCGATAGGAGCAGCGCCGGGCGATCTCGACCGTGTTGTCGAGCGCCTCGGGCAGGTCGGCGAAGAGCGCCTGCATCTCGGCGCGCGTCTTGAACGCGTGCTCGGGGGTCAGGCGCCGCCGGTCCTCCTCGGCGACAACGCGTCCTTCCGAGATGGCGATCAGGGCGTCGTGGGCCTCGAAGTCCTCGCGCTTGGAGAAGTAGGGCTCGTTGGTGGCGACGAGCGGCAGGCCGAGCGCGTAGGCGAGGTCGAGGAGGCCGGCTTCCGCCAAGCGCTCCTCGTCGAGGCCGTGGCGCTGGATCTCGGCATAGAGCCGGTCGCCGTAGAGGCCGGCGAGCCGCTCCAGGCGCGCGCGGGCGAGGTCCTCCTGGCCGTCGACGAGCGCGCGGTCGACCGGGCCGCCGGGGCCGCCGGTCAGGGCGATCAGGCCGGCCGTGCGGCCCTCCAGGTCGGCAAAGGAGACATGCGGGTCCTCCGTCCCCTCGGTGCCCAGGAAGGAGCGGGAGACGAGGCGGACGAGGTTCGCCCAGCCCTCGGCGTTGGCGGCAATGAGGACGAGGCTCGGCCGCCGGGCGACGAGCGAGGGCCGGCGCGAGGCCTCCCCGGCGCGGTCGTCGAACTCGACCGCGATCTGGCACCCGACGATCGGCTGGATGCCCTTCTCGGCGGCCTTCTCGGAGAATTCCAGCGCGCCGAACAGGTTGCCCGTGTCGGCGAGGCCGAGCGCGGGCTGCGCGTCGGCCTTGGCGAGCTCGATCAGCTTGCCGAGCGGCAATGCGCCCTCGAGCAGGGAATAGGCCGAATGGGCCCTGACATGAACGAAGCCGACCGCCGCCATGCCGTCTCCGACCCTTCCCTGCCCTGCCGATCCTGCCGCGACTCGGCGGCGCCCCGCCCGGCCGCCCGACGCAGTTTCGGCCCCGGGGCGTCCGGGGGCAACGCGACGCGGCCGAATGGCCGCCTCCCGGACCACGCCTTGGCGGCGCCCTGTGGATAACCCGGGGCATCCGCCCGCGGCTGGCCGGGCCGTCGTCCCCGGTTCGGCCGGGTCCGGCGCCGACCCGCGCCGACCCGTCCCTGTGGAGAAGCGCCGGGGCGCTTGTGGATAACCTGCGGGCGGGATATTCTCTCTTTGTTCCGGACCCTCAACCGGCCCGCGCTATGACGTCCGCCCAGATCGCGATCATGGCCATGAAGCTGATCAACGCACCCGCCGACAGAACTTCCCGCATCAGCATCATCATGGGAGCCTCCTTCGTTGGCCGCCGTTCGATGATCAGAGTATGTTCCTGTTTTGTTCCTGTGGTCAAGCCTGTGCCGGACGGCGTCGCAAGACTTGGTTAACGGGTGGCCTTCCCAGACGGCGAGGCGAGCGGGAGGCCCGCTTCGGGCACCGGTACGGTACCGGACACCAGCAGACCGGACGCAGGCGGAGGCCGAGGGTGGAGGCACCTATGCGGTGAGAAGGCGTGTGGAGGCCGACACGCGTCGAGCCGGAGGGCCGACCGCACGTCCTCCACAGCGGGGCCGAGGGCCGGTCCGCCGGCGCCTCCGCGCACCGGCGGCTTCGCCCGTCTCCGTACCGGCACCGCCCCGCCGTAAAGGTCCGCCCCCGTCATCGCCGACGGTGCCTTATGGACCTGCCGCGCGCCCCGGATCCGCTTGACCCCCGGAAGCGAACCCGCCTATAAGGCCCGCGCGCGGCGCCCTTCGTCTATCGGTTAGGACGGCAGCCTTTCACGTTGCAAAGACGGGTTCGACTCCCGTAGGGCGCGCCACGTTCCTAGGCCGTTTCGCTGGCGTGTTTCGTCCGACTGTGGGCTTCTGTTGCCCTTTCGCAGCGACAGCATCGCGGGAGGCATCATGCTCCAGGGGACCGTCACGGTGGTGACCGGCGGCAGCCGCGGGATCGGGAAGGAGATCGCCAAGGCCCAGGCCGAGGCCGGCGCCAAGGTGGCGATCATCGCGCGAAACCCCAATGCCGTCTCGGCGGCCGCTTCGGAGATCGGGGGAGCCGGCGCGGTGGCCAGGGGTTTCGCCGCCGATCTGTCCGACCGCGCCGCCGTCGAGGCCGTCTTCGCGGCGATCGCCACGGAATTGGGTCCGGTCGACACCCTCATCAACAACGCCGGAGTCTTCTCGGCCATCGGCCCGATCTGGGAGGTCGACCCGGACGCGTGGTGGGACGACATCGAGATCAATCTGAAATCGGCGTTTCATTGTGCGCGGGCCGTGCTGCCGTCGATGCTCTCGCGGGGACGCGGGCGCATCGTCAACATGATCGGCGGCGGCACCTCGACACCGCTGGCCTTCGGCTCCGCCTACTCGGTCTCGAAGACGGGCACGCTGCGCCTGACGGAGTGCATCGCGGCCACGCTCGAAGGCACGGGCGTCGTCTGCCTCGCGATGGATCCCGGGCTGGTCCTCACGGATCTCACCCGCTACCAGATGGAGTCGGCCGCCGGGACCAAGTACATGCCGAATGTCGGGAAGCGGTTGGCGAGCGGCGACCATCTCCCCCCGAGCTATGCGGCCCGACTCGCCCTGGAGATCGCCCGCGGCCGGTTCGACCGGTTGGCCGGTCGCGCGGTGCGCGCCTATGATGATCTCGACGAGGTCGACGCGTCCACGGACGACATCCTGGCCCGCGACCTTCGCGTCCTGCGTGTCACGGGCTTCGCCCCTTCGCCCGGCCCGGCCGGCCGCCCGGGAACACCCGACGGGCCGGCCCCGGGCGACGCCGGCCAGCCCTCGAACGGAGGAGCCGCAGGATGAGCAGTGAGACGCCCGCCCCGACCCCGGCCCCCGTCCCGGAGGAGCGGTTCCTCCATACGACGCTCGGACCTCTCGCCCGCGACCAGGTCGGCATGATGCTGCCCCACGAGCATATCTTCGTCGACTTGCGGACGCCCGACCAGCCGGGATACGCCGAGGCGGAGGAGGCCGCGGTCGTCGCTCTCATGTCCCCGAAGATCGAGGAGATCAAGGCGCGGGGGATCACGGCCCTCGTCGAGTGCTCCACGACCGGGGTGGGTCGCCGTGCGGATTTCGACCTCGCCGTCTCGCGCGCCACGAGCTTTCCGGTGCTGGTGCCGACCGGCAGCTATCGCGAGCCGTGGATCGTTCCGTTCGTCCAGGAGTCCGACGACGCGGCCCTGGAGGCCTGGATGCACCGGGAACTCACGGTGCGACTGGCCGAAGCCGACTTCCGCGCCGGCTGGATCAAGCTCAGCGCCGGGGACGACGGCATCACGCCGCTGGAGGAACGCATCCTGCGGGCCGCGGCCCGTGCGGCGGTCCGGACCGGCGCCGTGATCGGCAGCCATACGATGCGGGGCCGGGTTGCGTTGCGACAGCTCGACATCCTTGCGGAAGAGGGCTGTCCGGCGGGCCGCTTCATCTGGATCCACACGCAGAAGGAAGAGGATCTCGCCTTGCACGACGAGGCGGCGTCGCGGGGCGCCTGGATCGAATACGACCATGTCGGCCGTGCGCCCGACGACGAGGTGCGGGGCCTGATCCTGCGCGCCTTGCAGGCGGGCGCCGCCGGCCGACTTCTGATCAGCCACGACCTCGGCTGGTTCGATCCCGCCAAGCCCGGCGGTGGCGTGCCGCGGCCGTATACGCACCTCTCGGACGTCATGATGCCGCTGCTGCGCGCGTCCGGCGTCGACGACGGCACGCTGAAGGCGCTCACCGTGGACAACCCGTTCGACGCGTTCTCGCGCCCGGGCTAGCCTGTCACACGTGCTGACGAGGGCGGTCCGGTCGCATCCGGTTGATCGAAACCTTTGCCGTGCTCCGCCGCTGCGCCGAAACCCGAGGGTGGTCGGCAGGGTCGCCCGAGACCCTAGCGGGTGAAGCGTGCGCCGGTGTCAGGCACCGCCATGCCGCACACGAGGGTCGGCTCGAGGCGGAGGCCGCAGGCGGCGATCATGCGGCGGGACGGCTCGTTTGTGGCGGAGGCGAGTTCGTACACGTGGGTGGCGCCGAGATCGTGGAGGACGCGCAGAAGCATCCGCGCGTTGACGGCGCTGCCGAGGCCGCGGCCGCGCAAAGCCTCCGAGACCGCGGCCAGGCCGCCCCAGGCGTGGCGGTGGTAGGGGCTGGAGGCGTTGTGCGGCATGTAGCCGTGGGCCGCGGCCACGATCTCCCCCGTCCCGTCGGCGATCGCCACGGTCCGGGCCGGTCCGCAGGCGCCGACCAGCATCGAGCCCGAGAACGGCACGATGCCGCACCGGCCTATGAGCGCCTGGATGGCGGTCGTCATGGTGTCCTCGGGCTGGGTGGGCGTCCGCGCCTCGGCCAGCCCCTCGGGCAGTCCGGCGGCGACGATGGCCTCGCAGGCCGCCGCCGCGCTCCGCCGGTCGGCCAGGAAGACGTTCCAGAGGTCCAGGCGGAAGTTCCGCTTCGCCAGATGCTCCCGGATCTCTTCGGCCTTGGCGGGGGAGATCATGCGAAAGCCGAGGTAGGAGTCGCGCTCCAGGATGGCGTCGATGCGGTCCCAGCCGAACCGCTCGGGATCGTCGCAGCCCATCATGCGACCGATCTGGCAGGCGCCGGGGGTCCGGGCGATGAAGTCTGCGTTCGACTCCGCTAGGGCCTGCAATCGCTGTTGTGTTTCGGTGCCGAAGTACCCCACCATGGCCGATGCCCCCCCCACGATCGCACAGGGTCCGGCTTCCCCACGCGACCTAGTCGATGCATATAATAGCATACAAGAACGAGGCTGCCGGCGCCGACAGCCCCGGTTCGAGCGCCGTGATCTGAAGAGGGCCGCCGACCTCTTTGTGCCCTTCAGGATCGGGATCTCCGCTGTATCCCGCGGAATCAGGAGAGGGCTTGATGAGCGGCCAAGGAGCTCCGATGGGCCCCTATCTGCAGACGACGGTCGTGGTCGCGCTGCTCCTGCTCGGTCTCATGGTCCTGTTCAGCGTGCTCGGAGACGGCTACGCGGTCATTCTGGTGTTACCGCTTGCGCCCGTTTACGCGGCGCTGATGTTTCTGGCGACCCGGCTTCTCGTTGGCAGGTCCCGACAAGTCGTCGCGCGGCCAGCCTTCGTCCTGGCCGTCATCTTTCCGGGACTGGCTGTCGTGAACGGATACGCGGCACTCTGGCTGCTCCGGGCGGCGATGCTGGCCGACAACGCGCCACCCACGAGCGGCTCCGTGGCGTCGTTGGTGACCGATGTCGGCGTGGGCCACGGTTTCGGGCTGGCCGTCGCGACCCTCATCGGCTACGCCGCCCTTGGCTACCGGCTTTGCCGTCGGCCACCGCTCGCGCCGACCCGGGACGGACCGAACGAGGCGGCCCGAACCTGAGCCGGCGGGCCCGCCCGCCCTCTCCAGCCCTGCACCTCCGGAACAGGAGCATTGCCGTGCGACGCCTCACCGCTTGGCGCAGGCGCGCTAGATTGGGTTTGTATCCAATTCCGGCGTGCCGCTGCGACGCGGCCGGCGCCACCGCCCCGACCGTTCCCCTTGTCCGAGATCCCCGCCCATGACCATCCAGACCCCGATCGACAGCCTCGCCTCCCTGCGCTTCGGCATCGGCCAGCCGGTGCCGCGGCAGGAGGACCCCGTGCTGGTGCAGGGGCTCGGCCGGTATACGGACGACGTGAGCCTGCCCGGGCAGGTCCATGCGGTCTTCGTTCGAAGCCCGCACGCGCACGGCATCCTCAACGGCGTCGACGCCGAGGCTGCGCGGTCGATGCCCGGCGTCCTCGCCGTCTACACGGCGGCCGACCTCGCGCCGATGAACTACGGGCCGCTCAAATGCGTGTTCGCCTTCCAGAACCGGGACGGTACGGCCATGGCGGCCCCGCATCGCGGGGCGCTGGCGGAGGGCAAGGTGCGCTTCGTCGGCGATCCGGTCGCGGTGGTCGTCGCCGAGACCGCGGCGGCGGCGCGCGACGCCGCGGCGGCCGTGGTGCTGGACGTGGACGTGATCCCGGCGGTGACGACCGTGGAGGATGCCCTCAAGGCGGATGCGCCGGCGCTCTATCCGGAGCTGGCCGGCGGCAACCTGATCCTCGACTACCATTTCGGCGACGGGGCGGCGGTCGCGGAGGCCTTCGCGAAGGCGGCCCACGTGACCCGGCTCGCCCTTCTCAACAACCGCGTGGTCGTGAACGCGATCGAGCCGCGCGCGGCGGTGGCGAGCTACGACGCGGAGGCGGAGAAGTTCACCCTGCACGCACCGAGCCAGGGCGTCTTCGGCAAGCGGAACAACCTCGCCGAGGCGATGCGGGTGCCGCAGGACAAGATGAGACTCGTCACCGGCAATGTCGGCGGCTCGTTCGGGATGAAGGGCTCGGTCTTTCCGGAATACATCTGCCTCATGCATGCCGCGCGCGCGCTCGGCCGGCCGGTGAAGTGGACGGACCAGCGGTCCGAGAGCTTCACCTCCGATCACCACGGCCGCGACATGACGGTGGTCGCCGAACTCGCGCTCGACGCGGACGGGCGCTTCCTCGCGACGCGCTTCACCGGGACCGCCAACCTCGGCGCCTACCTGACGCCGGTCGGGCCGATGATGGCGACGCTCAACATCGGCAAGAACTCGATCGGCATGTACCGGACGCCGCTGGTGGAGGTCTCGACGCTCTGCGCGGTCACCAACACGGTGCCGATCGGCGCCTACCGCGGCGCCGGGCGGCCGGAGGGCAACTACTACATGGAGCGGCTCATCGACACGGCCGCGGCCGAGATGGGCCTCGACCGCGTCGAGCTCCGCCGCCGCAACCTCGTCGGCCCCGCCGAGCTTCCCCACAAGACGCCGGCCGGCACGGTCTACGACTGCGGCGATTTCCCGGGCCTCGTCGACCGGGCGCTGGCGGCCGCCGACTGGGACGGGTTCGCGGCGCGCAAGGCGGAGAGCGCGGGGCGCGGGTGGCTGCGGGGGCTTGGGCTCGGCTGCTACCTGGAGGTGACGGCGCCGCCGATGAACGAGATGGGCGGCATCCACTTCGAGCCGGACGGGACGGTGACCATCGTGACCGGCACGCTCGATTACGGCCAGGGCCACTGGTCGCCCTTCGCGCAGGTCCTGCACACGAAGCTCGGGGTGCCGTTCGAGGCGATCCGGCTCGTCCAGGGCGACAGCGACCGGCTGATCGCCGGCGGCGGCACGGGCGGGTCGAAATCGATCATGGCGAGCGGCGCGGCCATCGTGGAGGCGAGCGCGCTGGTGATCGAGAAGGGCAAGACTGCCGCCGCGCATCTCCTGGAAGCGGGCGTCGAGGACATCGAGTTCGAGGCCGGACGCTTCGCCATCGTGGGCACCGACCGGGGCATCGGGCTGATGGAGCTCGCCCGCCGGCTCTCCGAGGCGACCGACCTGCCGCCGGACGTCCCGCAGACGCTCGACGTGGACCACGTGTTCAAGCAGGCGCCCTCCGCCTATCCGAACGGCTGCCATGTGGCCGAGGTCGAGATCGATCCGGAGACCGGGGTCACCGAGGTGGTCCGCTACACCATGGTCAACGACTTCGGAACCCTGGTGAACCCGCTCCTGGTGGAAGGCCAGCTTCACGGCGGCGTGCTGCAGGGGATCGGGCAGGCGCTCATGGAGCGCACGGTCTTCGACGGGGACGGCCAGCTCGTGACGGGCTCCTTCGTCGACTACCAGATGCCGCGCGCCGTGGACGCGCCGCCGCATTTCGTCTTCGAGAGCCGGCCGCAGCCGACCGCCGGTAACCCGCTCGGGGCCAAGGGCTGCGGCGAGGCGGGCTGCGCCGGGTCCCTGCCCTCGGTCATGAATGCCGTGGTCGACGCCCTCTCGGGACGCGGCATTCGGCACATCGACATGCCGGCGACGCCGCTCGCGGTCTGGGGCGCGCTCCAGGCGGCCGGCTGAGCCGGGCCGCCATCATGGCCGGTGCGGGGCGGGGTCGGCCCTGCCCGCCCCGGGCTACCGGGTCGGCCGGCCGAACGCGGGCGCGACGTCCGGCGACATGTTTCCCGAACATTGCGTCCGGGACGGGAGCGCAACAAAGCGCTAACAGATGTTGCGATTTGATTGCGGTCCCTTTTCGAGCATCGACGTAATCGACGCCGCTGTCCTTTACCAACGCAACCGAATACAAGACGATGTGAAGACATTAACCTTGCGCTCGCCACGTGCGGCTGACTATAGGTGACCACAGAGGCCGGGTTCACTCCTGGTCTTCGAGCCCAGTTTTCGGAGTAGACATCATATGAAGTTCAAGACTTCGGCCGCCTTCGTGTTCGCCTCGCTCGCCATGACCGCCGGTGCTTCCGCTGGCTGGATCGACGACTACAACGCGACCCTCAACACCCCCGCGGCCCGCGCCGCGGCGATGAAGTCGGCTTGCGGCAGCACGGGCGCCGTCGACCAGGTGAACTGCACCTATTACAAGAAGTACGGCCCGCCGATCTCCGACGTCCGCTACGCCATCGCGGCCGGCTCGATCATCGCCGGCGGCGTCGTCGGTGGCGTGCTGCATGCCCATCCGGGCATCCTCGGCATGAACCACCTGCACGTCCTCGGCCACAAGGTCACCTTCGTCCAGGCCGTCGCGATCGGCGCCGGCACGGGCTACGTCGTCTCGCGCGTCGCCACGCACCGCTGAGACGAGCGGCCGGCGGGCGTCGCGCCCGCCCGCCCCGGATACGACAGGGCGGCACTCCGGTGCCGCCCTTCTTCGTTGCGGGTTGCATTTCGGGTGCGGCCGGGCGATCCGGTTCGGATGAGCGACACGACACCGACCGCCCCGAACCCGGCCGGCATGGACCCGGCCGACCTGGACGACATCGCCGGCATCCTGGCCTTCCTGAGGGGCGCGGAGCGCCTCAAGGACGTCCTGCGCACGGCGCACACCGCCTCCGGACGGACCGAGAGCACGGCCGAGCACAGCTGGCGGCTCTGCCTTTGGGCCCTGCTGCTCGCCGACCGCTTCGGCGAGATCGACAGGACGAGGCTCCTGGAGATCTGCATCGTGCACGATCTCGGCGAGGCGATCCGGGGCGACATCCCGGCGATCCACCAGGCCGGCCGGCCGGGGAAGGCCGCGGAGGAGCGCGCCGACCTCGCCACCCTCGCCGCGCCCTTGCCCGACCGGCTCGCCAAGAAGATCCTCGCGCTCTGGGACGAGTACGAGGCAGCTGCGACGCCGGAGGCCCGGATCGCGAAGGGTCTCGACAAGCTCGAGACCATCCTGCAGCACAATCAGGGCCTCAACCCGGCTGACTTCGACTATGCATTCAACCTCGGCTATGCACGGCAGGCCACGGACCGCGTTCCCCTGATCTCGGCGATCCGGGCCATCCTCGACGAGGATACGAAGGCGCATGCCGGGAAATCGCCGTCCGGCGCTTGACGCCAGGCACGCGGGCAGGAAGTCTGCGGACCCCGCACCGCGGCGACCGCCGCCGTCCGACACCGTTGAGGGAGGTTCACCCCGTGCTCAAGCATCTCGCATCCGCCGCGCTGGCCGGACTCGGTCTCGTCGCCGCCTTCGCGATGCCCGCCGACGCGCAGGCGCCCGAGAAGGCCAAGCTGGAACTCGGCGTCGGCGGCAAGCCGCTCCTCTACTACCTGCCGCTGACCATCGCGGAGCGGAAGGGCTTCTTCAAGGAGCAGGGCCTCGACGTCACCATCAACGATTTCGGCGGCGGCGCGAAGTCGCTGCAGGCGCTGGTCGGCGGCTCGGTCGACGTGGTCACCGGCGCCTACGAGCATACCATCCGCATGCAGGAGAAGGGGCAGGACATCGTCGCCGTGCTCGAGCTCGGACGCTTCCCGGGGATCGTGCTGGCGACCGCCAAGGACAAGCCGATCAAGTCGATCGCGGACCTCAAGGGGGCCAAGGTCGGCGTCACGGCGCCGGGGTCCTCGACGCACCTGACCGTCTCCTATCTGCTCGCCAAGAACGGGATTGCGCCGGACGCGGTCTCGATCATCGGAGTCGGCTCGGGCGCCTCGGCGGTCGCCGCCCTGCAGAAGGGCAACGTCGACGCGGTCTCGCACCTCGACCCCGTGATCTCCAAGCTGGAGGCGGACGGCTCGGTCAACATCCTGGTCGACACCCGCACGGAGGCGGGCACCAAGGCGGTCTACGGGTCGACCAACCCGGCGGCCTCGCTCTACCTGAAGGCGGACTTCGTCAAGGCCAACCCGAACACGACCCAGGCCCTCACCAACGCGCTCTTCAAGGCTTTGAAGTGGCTCGAGAAGGCCTCGCCGGACGACGTCGCCGCGGCGGTGCCGGAAGAATACTGGCTCGGCGACAAGGCGCTCTACGTCAAGGCGGTGGCGGCGAGCCTGCCGACCTATTCGCGGACGGGCGTCATCACCGCCGAGGCGAGCAAGGGCATGCTGGAATTCCTCAAGGTCGTGGAGCCGACCTTCGCGGCCGACAAGATCGACCTCGCCAAGACCTTCGACGGTCGCTTCGTCGAGAAGGCCGCCCAGACGGTGAAGTGAACCGCGGCCTTCGATAACGAGCCCGGGACGGCGACGTCCCGGGACGGCGTCGGAAGACGGGGAGCTACCCGAGCAGCCTACTCGCTATCCAGGCGGCGCCCGCGGTCCTACGGTCCGGGTAGGGCCCGGCAGTCAGAAACGGCCGTGGGCGCCTCGGCCGGTCGTGATCGGGCCAGGACCGGCTGTCCTCGACCTGATGCACCTTCTCGAGCGGTCAGGACCGCACGCTGCCGCGCGCGATCGGCGACGGACCGTCCCCCGTCGCCCGCCGTTCAGAACGGGATTTCGTCGTCCATGTCGGCATTGGAGAAGGCCGGGGGCCGGCTGCCGCCGCCGCCCGAGCCGCCGGCGCGTGGCGCGCCGGAGCCGCCGCCGCGGTCGTAGCCGACGCTCCGCGCGGCCGGGCGACCACCGCCACCACCACCGCCACCGAAGTCCTGGTCGCCGCCGAAATCGTCACCCGATCCGGCGCCGGGACCGCCGCCCTGACCGCGGTCGAGCATGGTCAGCTGGCTGTTGAAGTTCTGCAGCACGACTTCGGTGGTGAAGCGCTTCTGGCCCTGCTGGTCCTCCCACTCGCGGGTCTGCAGCGCGCCCTCGACGTAGACCTTCATGCCCTTCTTCAGGTACTGCTCCGCGACCTTCGCGAGACCCTCGTTGAAGATCACGACGCGGTGCCACTCGGTCTTCTCCCGCCGCTCGCCGGACTGGCGGTCGCGCCAGGTGTCCGTCGTGGCCAGGCGGAGGTTGACGATCGGACGGCCGTCCTGGGTACGGCGGATTTCCGGGTCGGCGCCCAGATTGCCGACCAGGATGACCTTGTTCACGCTTCCGGACATGACGACCTCCTGTTCCGCCGCCACCCTACCCCGCCGGCGCGCCCGCGCCACGCGCGCCGCGGGGCTTATCCACGGCAATCTGTCCCGGAACGGACCAGCCTGCCCGTCCCGACGGGACCCTCGCCGGTGCGGTCCCCGGTGGGCCTTGCCATTCGTTCCCGATCCGTTCTATACAAGCCCGTATCGGAACGCAAGCCACCCCAGCCACCCGAGTCGCGCCGCGAGGATTGAGGGACGGCGTGCGAACCGTTAACGTTCGGCGGCGGCCTCGGGATCCGGCGATCCCGCAGGCGGCTCCTGACGGATCCTGACAGGAGGCCCGTGGGAGGGTCGCGGGCCGGCGGAGCCATCCGCCCGGCCGGGGGACTCGTATTGTTAACAGGGCCGCCGGCCCCCACTTGCGGGACATCCGGCTCCCCGGGCCGTGCACCCTGCCCGCCGACGCAGCCGACGAGAGCGATGATGACCGACAGACCGCGCGCTGGCGCCTCGGCCCTGAAGACGATCTCCATCCGGGGCGCGCGCGAGCACAACCTCAAGAACGTCGACCTCGACCTGCCGCGCGACAGCCTCGTGGTCATGACCGGCCTGTCGGGATCGGGCAAGTCGTCGCTCGCCTTCGACACGATCTACGCGGAGGGCCAGCGCCGCTACGTGGAGAGCCTGTCGGCCTATGCCCGGCAGTTCCTCGAGATGATGCAGAAACCGGACGTCGACCAGATCGACGGGTTGTCGCCGGCGATCTCGATCGAGCAGAAGACCACCTCGCGCAACCCGCGTTCGACCGTAGGCACGGTCACCGAGATCTACGACTACATGCGCCTGCTCTTCGCGCGCGTGGGCGTTCCCTACTCGCCGGCGACGGGCCTGCCGATCGAGAGCCAGACGGTGAGCCAGATGGTCGACCGGACCTTGGCGCTTCCCGAGGGCACGCGGTTCTACCTGCTGGCGCCCATCGTGCGCGGCCGCAAGGGCGAATACCGCAAGGAACTGGCGGACCTGCAGAAAAAGGGCTTCCAGCGCGTCAAGGTCAACGGCGCCTTCCACGAGATCTCCGAGGCGCCCGCCCTCGACAAGAAGCTGAAGCACGACATCGACGTGGTCGTCGACCGCATCGTCGTGCGGGCCGACATGGCGAGCCGGCTCGCCGACAGCTTCGAGACCGCGTTGAAGCTCGCCGACGGGATCGCGATCGCCGAGTTCGCCGACGACAAGGACGACAAGGGCGATCCGCGTCGGCTGATCTTCTCCGAGAAGTTCGCCTGCCCGGTCTCCGGCTTCACGATCTCGGAGATCGAGCCGCGGCTGTTCTCCTTCAACAACCCGTTCGGCGCCTGTCCGACCTGCTCGGGTCTGGGCACCGAGCAGAAGATCGACCCCGCCCTCGTGGTGCCGGACGAGAGCCTGACGCTCCGCAAGGGCGCGGTCGCGCCCTGGGCGCGGTCGACTTCGCCCTTCACCACCCAGACCCTGGAGGCGCTCGGCAAGCATTTCGGCTTCCCGCTCACCGTTCCCTGGCGCGACCTGCCGGAACGGGGGCGGTCCGCGATCCTCTACGGGACGGGAAGCGAGGAGGTGCTGTTCGCCTATGACGACGGGCTGCGCAGCTACCAGACCCGGAAGACCTTCGAGGGCGTCATCCCCAACCTGGAGCGGCGCTGGCGCGAGACGGAGTCCGACTGGTCGCGCGAGGAGATCGAGCGCTACTTCGCCACGACGCCGTGCCGGGCCTGCGGCGGCACCCGGCTGAAGCCGGAGGCGCTGGCGGTCAAGATCGCCGGGCGACACATCGGCGAAGTGTCGGAACTGTCGATCCGCAAGGCGGGCCAGTGGTTCGAATGCCTGCCGGCGGAGCTCACGCCGAAGCAGAACGAGATCGCGGTGCGGATCCTGAAGGAGATCCGGGAGCGCCTGAAGTTCCTGAACGACGTGGGCCTGGAATACCTCACGCTGTCGCGCAACTCCGGGACGCTGTCGGGCGGCGAGAGCCAGCGGATCCGGCTCGCCTCCCAGATTGGCTCGGGCCTGACGGGCGTTCTCTACGTGCTGGACGAGCCCTCCATCGGGCTCCACCAGCGCGACAACGCGCGGCTGCTCGAGACGCTGAAGCACCTGCGCGACATCGGCAACACGGTCATCGTGGTCGAGCATGACGAGGACGCCATCCTGACCGCGGACTACGTGGTCGACGTCGGCCCCGGGGCGGGCATCCACGGCGGGCGGATCGTCTCGCAGGGGACGCCGGCCGAGATCATGGCCGACCCCAACTCGCTGACGGGCCGCTACCTCTCCGGGGATCTCGGCATCGAGGTGCCCGAGCGCCGCCGCAAGCTCACCAAGGGCAAGCAGCTCCGCATCGTCGGCGCGCGCGGCAACAATCTCAAGTCGGTCACGGCCGACATCCCGCTCGGCACCTTCACCTGCGTCACCGGCGTATCGGGGGGCGGCAAGTCGACGCTCGTCATCGACACGCTGTTCCGCTCCGCGGCGCGCAAGCTCAACAACGCCAAGGAGAACCCGGCGCCGCACGACCATGTCGACGGCCTGGAGTTCCTCGACAAGGTGATCGACATCGACCAGTCGCCGATCGGGCGCACGCCGCGCTCCAACCCGGCGACCTACACCGGGGCCTTCACACCCATCCGCGAATGGTTCGCCGGGCTGCCGGAGGCGAAGGCGCGCGGCTACGGGCCGGGGCGTTTCTCGTTCAACGTCAAGGGCGGCCGCTGCGAGGCCTGCCAGGGCGACGGCGTCATCAAGATCGAGATGCACTTCCTGCCGGACGTCTACGTGACCTGCGACGTCTGCAAGGGCAAGCGCTACAACCGCGAGACGCTCGAGGTGCAGTTCAAGGGCAAGTCGATCGCCGACGTGCTCGACATGACCGTCGACGAGGGCGTCGCCTTCTTCCAGGCGGTGCCGGCGATCCGGGAGAAGCTCGAGACGCTGTCGCGCGTCGGTCTCGGCTACATCCACGTCGGGCAGCAGGCGACCACGCTGTCGGGCGGCGAGGCGCAGCGCGTGAAGCTCTCCAAGGAGCTGTCGCGGCGCTCGACGGGGCGCACGCTCTACATCCTCGACGAACCCACCACCGGGCTGCACTTCCACGATGTCGCCAAGCTGCTGGAGGTGCTGCACGAGCTGGTCGACCAGGGCAACACGGTCGTGGTCATCGAGCACAACCTCGAGGTCATCAAGACCGCGGACTGGATCCTGGACCTCGGCCCCGAAGGCGGCGACGGCGGGGGCGAGATCGTCGCCATCGGCCGGCCGGAGGACGTCATCAAGGCGGAGCGCAGCCATACGGGCCGTTTCCTCGCCGAACTCCTCGACCGCCGACCGCCCCGCCGCACCGCCTCGGCGGCGGAGTAGACGGGCGCGGAACGCCGCCGACCTCTTCGGGGATTCGACCACGGACGGCACCGGGAATCGGAGCCGGCCGGCGATGCCTCGGCAAGCCGATGCCGTCCGTCCGGCCCCCGGCGGTCCCGTTCTGCTGCGTCGCACAATGAATAGGATCCCGGGGGTCGCGGCCTCCCGGGCCGACGACTGGATCGATTGAACCTACCCCAGGGATTTCGCCGACCCGCGAGCGATGAGGCTGGATCATGGCTCGATCTTCATTGTGCATTGCACAACGCGCATGACGGACATGCGGGCGCCCCCCTTCAATATGTCAGCCATTCTGCACTATCTTGCAGTCATCGATCGACGCCAAAGGCGACGACGCCCCTCCCGGACCGCCCCCGACAGCGGATCCGGACCCAGAGCGAGGCTGTCCCCGCGGTCTTGGATCCCGGTCCCGTGCCGTTGTTCCTCCCAGACAGGCACCGCCCGGGCACCGCGTCAGGACGTCGACGACCTCGGCCGCACCGGGTCCTCCCCCCGGCCGGCCACAGCCGACGGGGGTTCCTCCCAGCCCCGATCGGACCATCGAACGCCCGCCGGCTCCTCCCTCCGGCGGGCGTTTCGATTCGCCGGCCCATCAGGCATCATCGGTCGACCCCGGGGGACGCCCAGCGATGGACATCGAGATCAGGCCGATGCGGGACGAGGACCGCGAAGCGGTGGCGGACCTTGCGGCGGCCTTGAACCGCGAGGAGGTCGCCGCCCATCGCCAGGCCGGTCATCCCTTCGCGGAGGGCTTCGCGCGTGACCGGGCGGGCGCGGCATCGCCCGTCCTGCAGGTCTTCGCGGCCGCTCGCCAGCACAGAGGACTGGTCCTCGTCGCCTGTGCGGAGCGTCCGGTGGGCTATTTGGCACTCTCCGTCGAGGCGGGGCTGTCGCCCCGCGGCGGTACGGGACCGATCGGCTACGTGGCGGGACTGATGGTGGAGCCGGCCTATCGGGGGCGCGGGCTCGGTCGCCGGCTTCTCGACGAGGCGCGGCGCTTCGCGCGCGAGCGGGGTCTCGCCGCGCTGGTCCTGTCCGTCTCCACGGACAACCCGGGAGCCCGGCGCTTCTACGAGCGCGAGGGGTTCCTCCCCTTCGCGACGGCCATGATGGCCGATCCCGCCGCCTGGCCGTGCCGGGCGACGGGATCCTGCGTCGAAGGAGCGCCCGGCGGTACCGGGCGGTCCGTCACTTGACGACGGTCACCTGGGTGAAGTCCTGGAACCAGCTCTGCGCCGGCTGAAAGCCCTTCACCTTCGGGCTCATCGCGCGCGGGTTCAGGTCGTGGACGATGAAGAGCCACGCGGCATCGTTCACGACAGTCTCGTGGACCTTCGCCAGGATGGCATTGCGCTCGGTCTCGTCGAAGGTGGCATAGGCCTTGTTCAGTCCCTCGTCGACCGCGGGCGCAGCGAACTGGGCCCAGTTGTTGCCGCCCGGCGGGAAGGACGCCGTGTGGAAGAAGCGGAACAGGGTCACCGGGTCGGAGAAGCCCGAGGAGAAGTTCATCCCCACGGTGCCCTTCGACATGGCGGCGGTCGGCGGGTTGCGGGCGGCGACCAGCATGGTGCCCCAGTCCACCGTCTCGAACTCGACCTCGATGCCGACGTCCTTCAGGTTCTGCTGGACGAGCTCGTTCATCGGGATCGGCATCATCTGGCCGGAGCCGGAGGTGGAGATCATGATCTTGGCCTTGACCGGCTTGTCGGGACCGTAGCCGGCCTCCTTGAGCAGGGCCTTGGCCTTGGCGGGGTCGTAGGTGAACTTAACCTCCGGCTTGCCGTAGAGCACGTTCTCCGGATCATAGAAGCCCGAGGCCGGCTTGGCGGTGCCGTTCAGGAGCTTGATCAGGCCGTCGCGGTCGACCGCGTAGTTGATCGCGTAGCGGACCCGCTTGTCCTTGAAGGGCGAGCCGTCCGCCTGGCTCAGGAACCAGGGCCAGATGTGCGGATAGGGCCAGAGGCTGATCTGGAAGC
The DNA here is from genome assembly GCF_037203705.1 of Prosthecomicrobium sp. N25. Taxonomy (NCBI): domain Bacteria; kingdom Pseudomonadati; phylum Pseudomonadota; class Alphaproteobacteria; order Hyphomicrobiales; family Kaistiaceae; genus Prosthecomicrobium; species Prosthecomicrobium sp. N25. The sequence continues at coordinate 2,727,394 of NZ_JBBCAT010000001.1, read as the reverse complement.
CGGCGCCCTTCAGGGAGGGGATGGAGTCCGGCGGCGGCACCTCGATCCAGTCGACCTGGCCGGAGCGCAGGGCGGCGAGCCGGGTGTTGGCCTCCGGCATCGGGAAGAGCACCATCTTCTCGAGCTTCGGCACCCGGGTCTTGTCCCAATAGTCCGTGTTGCGGACCATCTCGATGGAGACGCGGGACGTCACCTTGGTGATCCGGAAAGGCCCCGTGCCGGCCGGGGTCAGCATGAACTTCTGCCAGTTGCCGATCTTGGCGTAGGCGGTCGGGCTCACCATCAGCACGCGCGTGACGAGATAGGGGAAGAGGCTGATCGGGAACTTGGTGTTGAGGGCGATCGTGTCCTCGTCGACCTTCTCGAAGCTCTCCAGCATGGGCATGCTGACGCGCACGATGGCGGCCTGGGCGCCGTCGTAGTGCGGGGCCTTGTCGTCGAAGATGCGCTGGAAGTTGAAGATCACCGCGTCGGCGTTGAAGTCGGTGCCATCGTGGAATTTCACCCCCTTGCGCAGCTTGAAGTACCAGCGCTTGGGGTTCTCCGGGTCGATCGCCCAGCTCGTGGCGAGGCCGGGCGTCAGGCCGGCGATGCGGTCGGGCTTGGAGAAGTCCCAGTTGATCAGCCCGTCGTAAACGGGGAAGCCAGCGAAGCGCAGGCCCTCGCCGCCCTGGTCCGGGATGCCGCCTGTGGTGGGCAGGTCGGAGGCCGTCATGGCGACGCGGAGCGTCTGGGCGGCGGCGGGAAGCGCGAGCGCCAGGAGGGCGCCGGCGAGGAGCGCGGCGCCGCCGAGCGCGGCCTTGAAGGTCTTGTGCGGGGTCATGGTCGTCTCCTCGGTCACTGGGCGGCGGCGGCGGTCGGGGCCACCATGGCCGGGCGCACGGCGCCCCATCCGGTCGCCTGCTCGAAGGCGTGGGCGGCGCGGAAAAGGACGGCCTCCTGGAAGGGCCGCGCGGCGAGCTGGATGGAGACCGGCAGGCCCTTCGGGCCGAAGCCGGAGGGCACGCAGATCGCCGGCAGGCCGGTCAGGTTGAACGGCATGGTGAAGTTGGGCTTCTCCAGGTTGTCCCAGCGCGGCACCTTGTCGATCTCGGCGGCCTCGTTGGGATTGCCGGCCGTCAGCACCACGTCGACGCCGGCCATCGCGGCGGTGAGTTCCGCGTAGAGCTCGCCGCGGCGGCGCACCGCCTGGACGTAGTCCATGCCGGTCACGAAGGAGCCGAGGATCAGGCGGTCGCGATAGCGGGCGCCGAACTTCTCCGGCGCGTCGATCATCATCGTCTCGTAGGCCGCGGCCCGCTCCACGGTGGAGATGAAGAAGCCGGCGGCGGCGTAGTCCTGGAGGGCGGAGAGCTTGATCTCGACCACCTCGGCGCCTATCGCCTCGTAGGCCTTCACGGCCTTGTCGATGCCCGCCTGCACGGCGGGGGCGACCTTGTTGTCGTCCTCGTGCCAGCGGCGCAGGAGGCCGATCTTCAGGCCCTTGCCGCCCTTCGGGATCTCGGCGCGGTAGTCGGGAACGGGGCGCTTCGCGCTCGCCGGGTCCTTCGGGTCGTGGCCGGCCAGCGCCTGCAGCATGATGGCGCAGTCCTCGACGGTCCAGCACATGGGGCCGATGTGGTCGAGCGACCAGGCGGCCGGGGCCACGCCGGCGCGGCTGACGAGCCCGTAGGTGGGCTTGATGCCGACGATGCCGCAGAGCGCCGCGGGCCCGCGGATCGAGCCGCCCGTATCGGTGCCGAGGCCGCCCAGCACCATGCCGGCCGCGACCGCCGCGCCCGTGCCGCTCGACGAGCCGGCCGTGAAGTGGGCCGGGTTCCAGGGGTTGCGCGAGGGCGGCCAGGGCAGGTCGAAGGACGGGCCGCCGTCGGCGAATTCGTGGGTGGTCAGCTTGCCGACCAGCACCGTGCCGGCTGCCGCCAGGTTGGCCGCGCAGGTCGCGTCGGCCTCCGGAATGTTGTCCGCGTTGTGGGCGGACTGGCAAGTGGTCAGCAGGCCGGCCGTGTCGATGATGTCCTTGAGGCCGATCGGGATGCCGTGCAGCGGGCCCTTCGGACCGGAGGTCATGATCTCGGCCTCGGCCGCCTTGGCCTCGGCGCGGGCGCGCTCGGCCGTCACGGTGACGAAGGCGTGGACGGTGGCCTCGTGGGCGTCGACGCGGGCGAGGCAGAGCTCGGTCAGCTCGACCGGCGACATCTTCCTGGCGGCGATGAGGGCGGCGGCCTCGGCGATGGTCGGGAATTCGGCGCTCATCACCGGCCCTCCCCGGCGAATCCGTAGGTATGGGCGGGCTCGACCATGTAGCTCATCGGCGTGCGGATCCGCTCCGCCATGGCGCGCACGTGGCCGTAGGCGGCGACGTAGTCGGCGATCTCGGCGGGGGTCAGCTTGAAGCCGGCCCGTTCGATGTAGACGGCGAGTTCCTCGGGGGATGCGGGGGCGGGTGCCATGGGCGCGCTCCTTCGGGGTTCAGGACCAGGGTCCGGGGGTCAAGGAATTGGGGCTCCGCCGGATCGGGAGAGCCCGGGCAAGACTCCGCCCTGCGCCCGGCCGGGGGGCCGGCGGACGGGATGGACGGGCTTCGGGCGGGGCGGCCGCGGGCGACCGCCGCCATCTCGGGCAGCGGGCGGCTACTTCACGACCACCTGCGTGAAGTCCTGCATCCAGCTCTGCTGGGGAACGTAGCCCTGCACCTTCGCCGAGAAGGCGCGCGGGTTGAGGTCGTGCACGATCCAGAGCCAGGGGCTCTCCTCGACCAGGATCTCGTGGGCCTTGGCGAGAAGCATCTCCTGCTCGACCGGGTCGTAGGTAGTCGCCACCTTGTCGAGGATCGCGTCGAACTCGGCGTTCTTCCAATGGGCCCAGTTCGACGAGGTCGGGGTGGCCGCCTCCGAGTGGAAGAAGCGGAACCAGACGGACGGGTCGGTCCAGCTCAGCGAAATGTTCATCGCGTGCCGGCCCTTGTTGATGGCGCTGTCCGGGGGCTGGCGAAAGCCGAGCAGCATGGTGCCCCACTCGACGACGTCGTATTCGACCTTGAAGCCGACAGCCTCCAGGTTCTGCTGGATCAGCTCGTTCATGGGAATGGGCATCATCTGCCCGGATCCGGAGGTGGAGATCATGACCTTGATCTTCGCCGGATTCTTCTCGTCGTAGCCGGCTTCCTTGAGGAGGGCCTTCGCCTTCTCCGGGTCGTAGCCGAACTTCACCTTGGGCTTGCCGTACTGGGCGTCGGTGTCGGTGACGAAGCCCGTCGCCGGCAACGCGGTGCCGTTGAGAAGCTTGACGAGGCCCTCGCGGTCGACCGCGTAGTTGGCGGCGTAGCGGACGCGCTTGTCCTTGAAGGGGCTGTCGTCCTGGAAGGAGAAGACCCAGGGCCAGATGTGCGGGTAGATCTTGGTGGTGACCTTGTAGCCGGCCTGCTTCAGGCTCGGGATGGCGTCCGGCGGGGGCACCTCGATCCAGTCGACCTGGCCGGAGCGGAGCGCGGCGAGGCGGGTGTTCGCCTCGGGCATCGGGAACAGGGTCACCTTGTCGGACTTGGCGATCCGCTGCGGGTTCCAGTGGCCGGGGAACTTCTCCATCTCGATGGAGACGCGCGGGTTCACCTTGGTGATCCGGAACGGGCCGGTGCCGACGGGCGCCTTGGCGAACTCGTTCCAGTTCCGCCCCGCCTTCTCCCAGGCGGTCGGGCTGACGAAGGGGATCCAGGCCATCAGCATGGGGAAGAAGCTGAGCGGGCGGGTGGTGGTCAGGACGACCGTGAAGTCGTCCGTCTTTTCCCACTTCACGAGCTGGGGGGCGCGCGAACGGGCGATGCCGGAGGCGGCCGCCTCGAACTGGGGCGACTTGTCGTCGTAGAGCCGCGAGAGATTCCACAGCACGACGTCGGCGTTGAAGTCCGTGCCGTCGTGGAACTTGACCCCCTCCCGGAGCTTGAACACCCAGCGCGTGGGGTTCTCGGGCTCGACCGCCCATTGGGTGGCGAGCGCCGGCCGGAAGCCGGCCCGCTTGTCGACGGCGTTGAAGAGGTCCCAGTCGACGAGGGGTTCGAAGACGGGATAGCCCGCGAAGCGCATGCCCTCCGCGCCGTTGTTGGGCATGCCCGTGGTGGTGGGCACGTCGGCGGCCGTCATGGCGATGCGCAGGTGCGACTTCTGAGCCTCGGCGGCGCCCGCGGAGGCGAGCATCGCGGCGGCGAGAGAAGCAGCGAACCGGATCACGGGTCTCATGCTCGATCGTCCCTCGTTGGTGGCGTGCCGCGCCCCGCCCGTCGCGCGCGGCCGACCTGATCCTTGCGAGTCGCGACGGGTCTTGTATCCAAAGCAAGCGTCATGCCAGCGATTGTCCACTGCGCCGCCGCTCCTCCCCGGCGATGAAGGCGGAGGCGGTGACGATCATCGCTGAGCCGAGCAGAGCGAAGGTGTCCGGCACCTCGCCGAAGGCCGCGTAGGCTATGGCGGCGATGAAGGGAAGCCGGGCGAAATCGAAGGGCATCACGGTCGAGGCCGGCGCCTTGCGGAAGGCGATCAGCATGGTCAGCCGGCCGCAGTACATGGCGGTCGCCATGGTCAGAAGCCAGGCGATTGTATTCCAGTTGGGCATCCGCCAGACCAGCAGGGCGGGTACCAGGCCGACCACCACGGGGATCGCGGTCATCATGGCCGCCGTGCGCGCCATGCTGTCGACCCGGGTCAGCTGCTTCGACAGCATGTACATGGCCGACATGCAAAGCGTGGAGACGAGCACCGACACCATCCCGGCGTCGAGTGCGGCGAATCCCGGCCGGACAATGAGCATCACGCCCGAAAAGCCCGCGAGGATGGCCGCCCAGCGCGCGCCCGTGACGATCTCGCCGAAGACGACGCCGGCCAGCGCGGTAACGATGATGGGAGCCGCGAATGTGATGGCTGTCGCTTCCGCGAGGGGCACGTTGGCGAGGGCGTAGAACCAGCTGAGGTTCGAGATGCCGCCGACGATTGCCGTAAAAGTGTACAATCGCCGCCTCTCTGTGCGATGGGCCGGGTCCGGTCGCCTCAGCAGCGCGGGCCAGACGACGGCCAGGACGATCAGGTTCGTCAGGAACCCGATCTGGAACGGATGCAGGTCGACCGCGATCTTGCGGACGATGGAATTGCCCGTCGCCAGGCACGCCGTACTGAAGATCATCCAGCAAATCCCGGCTCGGACGTCGTCCCGCGCAGTGGCCATGAGGGGCTCGTCTCCTCTCGCCCGGCGACCCGCGCCGCGCCTCCGGGGCGATCCGAAGCTGACGGACCGTGAGGCGCGGTCGCGCGCCGGCGACATGGCGCACCCCTTGCAAGAGCCGGGCCCGGATTGCATCCAATCCCCGTTCCGCCCTGCCCGAGGAGCCGCACCATGCCCGCCGCCCCCGCCGTCGCCATTCCCATCGAGACCCGCCTGGCCGCCGCCGGCCTGCGCCTGTCCGAGCCCGAGATCAGCAAGCTCGCCTCGGCGGTCGCCGAGCTGGAGCTGTCCGCCCAGGCGATCCGCCGCGACCGCTCCTACCTTGAGGAGCCGGTTCACGCCCTCCGGCTCTGGGCCAAGTGAGGGAGGGCGCCATGACCGAATTCTGCTTCCTCACCATCGCCGAGGCGTCCCGGCTGATCGCCGCGCGCAAGCTCTCGCCCGTCGAGCTGACCCGCGCCTTCCTTGAGCGGATCGAGGCGCTCGATCCCGTGCTCAACGCCTTCATCCTGGTCACCGCCGACAAGGCGATGGCGGACGCCCGCAAGGCGGAGGGCGAGATCATGGCCGGCGGCTGGAAGGGGCCGCTGCACGGCATCCCGATCGGCCTCAAGGACATCTACAACACGGCCGGGATCGCCACGACCGGGCACTCGGCGCTGTTCCGCCACCACGTGCCGGTCGAGGACGCGGTGACCACGCGGCTCCTCGCCGAAGCCGGCACGGTCCTGCTCGGCAAGCTGTCGACCTGGGAGTTCGCCATCGGCGGCACCTCGATGGACCTGCCCTGGCCGCCGGCCCGCAACCCCTGGAACCCCAAGCACGACCCGGGCGGCTCCTCGTCGGGCACGGGCGCGGCGGTCGCGGCCGGCCTCGCGATGGGCGGCATGGGCACCGACACGGGCGGGTCGATCCGGTTCCCGGCCGCGTGGTGCGGCATCGCCGGGCTGAAGCCGACCTACGGGCGGGTCAGCCGGCGCGGGATCCTGCCGCTCTCCTTCAGCCTCGACCACGGCGGCCCGATGTGCTGGACCTCCGAGGACTGCGCGCTGATGATGCAGGTGCTGTCCGGCTTCGACCCGGAGGACCCCGGCAGCGCCGACGTGCCGGTCCCGGATTTCGCCGCGGCGCTGTCGCCGAGCCTGAAGGGCTTGCGCGTCGGCGTGCCGCGGCACTTCTGGGAAACGGACTCGCAGGCCGACGAGGACACCAAGGCGGCCCTAGAGGCGGCCCTCGACGTGATGCGCGGCCTCGGCGCGGAGGTGGTCGACGTGACCCTCGCGCCCTTCACCGACTACAACGACGCGGCCGCCCTGATCTCCCGGTCGGAGGCCTACGCGATCCACGAGCAGTACCTGACGCGGACGCCGGAGCTCTACGGCGAGATCGCGCGCCAGCGGATCATGCTCGGGTCCTTCGTGCGCGCCGCCGACTACGTCAATGCCCTGCGGCAACGGGGCGTGCTGATCCGGCAGCTCGCCGAGGTGATGAAGACCGTCGACGTCCTCGTCACGCCGACCACCCCCGGGCCGGCGCCCCTGCTCGGGGAGATCGGCAACGTGATGAGCCGCAGCCGCTCGCTCTTCACCCGCGTCTTCAACCTGACCGGCTCGCCCGCCCTGTCGACCCCGTCCGGCTTCTCCAAGGACGGGCTGCCGCTGTCGATGCAGATCGTCGGCCGCCCGTTCCAGGACGACCTCGTGCTGCGCGTCGGCCACGCCTACGAGACCGCCACCGCGTGGCGCGCGACCCGTCCCGCGCTGGAGGCCGCACCGGCGCTCGCCGCGGAGTGATCCGCTCCCCTCGCCTTCCCGCCCTCTCCACCCTTCGAGGAGATCCCATGTCCGAACCCGTATCCCAGGAAGCCTTCGCGGCCATCGTCGCCGACCGGGGGCTCGCGCTCTCCGGCGAGCGTTTCGAGGAGTTCCGCACCGCCTACCAGTATGTGCTCGCGGTGCGCGAGCGCATCCGCACGCCGCGCGGCTACGACGCCGAGCCGGCCAGCGTCTTCCGCGCCAAGGAGTTCTGAGATGACCGACCCGACGCTCCTGACCATCGCGGAGGCCGCGAAGCTCATCGCCGCCCGCAAGCTCTCGCCCGTGGAACTCACCGAGGCCTGCCTCGCCAAGACCCGGCGGCTCGACAACGTGCTCTCGGCCTATGTCGAGGTCACGGAGGAAAGCGCCCTCGCCGCCGCGCGCGACGCGGAGGCGGCGGCCGCCAAGGGGACGCTGAAGTCGCCCCTGCACGGCATCCCGATCGGCCTCAAGGACATCTACGACACGGCCGGCGTGAAGACGACCGGGCATTCCAAGCTCCTCAAGGACCGCGTGCCCAAGGAGGACGCCACCACGGTCGCGAACCTCAAGGCCGCCGGCGCGGTGCTGACCGGCAAGCTCGGGACCTTCGAATTCGCCATCGGCGGGCCGTCCTTCGACATCCTGACGCCGCCGGCGCGCAATCCGTGGAACCCGGACCACACGACGGGCGGCTCCTCGTCGGGGTCGGGCGCCGCGGTGGCGGCCGGGCTGGTGCTCGGGGCGATGGGCACCGACACGGGCGGGTCGATCCGCAGCCCCTCGGCGCTCTGCGGCCTCTCCGGCATCAAGCCGACCTACGGCATCCTGTCGCGCAAGGGCATCCTGCCGCTCTCGCAGTCGCTCGACCATGCCGGCCCGATGTGCTGGACCTCGGAGGACTGCGCGCTGATGATGCAGGCGCTCGCCTCCCACGATCCGGGCGATCCGGCCTCGGCCAAGGTGCCGCTGCCCGACTTCTCGGGCGCGATCGGCAAGCCGGTGAAGGGGCTGAAGATCGGCCTAGTCCGCCATTTCTACGAGACGGACCATCCGGCGACCGACGAGGTCAAGGCGGCGATCGAGGCTTCGGCGGCGGTGTTCCGGTCGCTCGGCTGCGAGGTGGTCGACGTTACGCTGCCGCCGCTCGCCGACTTCGCGGCGGTCGGGCTGACCATCATGGGGTCGGAGGCCTACGCGATCCACGAGAAGAGCCTGAAGGAGAGCCCGGAGCTCTACGGCGAATACGCGCGCGACCGCATCACGCTCGGCGCCTTCTTCACCGGGGCGGACTACGTGGCGGCGAGCTACCGGCGGCGCGAGCTCTGCGCTGCGGTCGCCAAGGTCATGGGCGAGGTGGACGTGCTCCTGACGGCGGCGTCCTGCTTCCCGGCGCCGCGGATCGAGCAGGTGCCGAAGTGGTTCCTGTTCCAGAAGCCCAGCATCACCATGCCGTTCAACGTGACGGGGCTGCCGGCGCTGGCGGTCTGCTGCGGCTACTCGGCGGCCGGGCTGCCGCTCTCCATGCAGCTCGTCGGCCGGGCCTTCGCGGAGCCGACGCTGTTCGGCCTCGGCGACGCCTACGAGAAGGCGACGCCCTGGCGGAGCCGCCGGCCGGAGCTGACGCTCGCGGCGTGAGCCGACGGCCATCGATCGCCGCCGGCGCGGGGTGCCTCGCGCCGGCGGTGCCACGTGGTGCCGGTCTCACGAAGGTTCGACTTATCGGTCTGGCCATGCCGGGCTTGTCCCGGCAATCCACGCCACGAAGACGAAATGTCTGCCGTGGATGCCCGGAACAAGCCCGGGCATGACAGAAAATGAAAGTCGAGCAAGGGCTTGAGACTTCCTGGGCCGGTTTCACATGATCGCGATGGCCTTGATGCCGTCAGCGACGAACTGCACGGCCAGCGCCGCGAGGATCAGGCCGAGGAGGCGTTCGACGACCACGCGGCCGGTCTCGCCGAGCGCGCGATTGAGCGGATCGGCGAGCAGGAAGACGGCAAGGCAGGACGCGGTCACGGCCACGATGATGACGAGGAAGACGACGAGAGCCGCGGTCGTCGGTGCCTGCGAGGCCGCCAGGATGGTGGCCGAGATGGCGCCCGGGCCGGCGATCAGCGGGATCGCGACGGGGAAGACGGCGAGGTGGCGGGCCTCCTCGGCCGACAGGGTCCGGCCGGCCGTCTCGGACTTGCGCTCGCTGCGCCGGGCGAAGACCATCTCGAAGGCGATGTAGAACAGCAGGAGCCCGCCGGCGATCCGGAAGGCCGGGATCGAGATGCCGAGCGCGCCGAGGACGCTCGCCCCGAAAAGCGCGAAGGCGAGCAGGACGAGGCCGGCGATGACGGTCGCCCGCCACGCCACATGGCGCCGGTCATCCGACGTCATGCGGGCCGTCACGGCGACGAAGATCGGGGCGAGGCCCGGCGGGTCGACGGTGACGAAGAGCGTCACGAAGGCGTTCAGGATGTAGTCGCCCATCGTCCCCCCCGTTGCGGTTCCCCGACCATAGGGCGGCCGGCGTGCAAGCGGAAGCGGTGCCGATGTCACGCCGGCATGGCGAGGACGTCGACGTGGCCGACCGTCAGGCGTGCCGCACCGGCGGCGATCTCCCCCTGGCGTCGGCGCGTCCAGCGGGCGAGATCGGCCGCGGGCACGAGGCCGGTCTCGCCGGCCGCCGTCGCCCAGCCGTCGAGCAGGCGCGCGGCGAGGGCCGGCTCGTCCGGGCCGATCTCCCAATCCGACCGCCCGGCCTCGACGCGGAAACCGCGATTGCGGAACACGTGGATGGCCGTCTCGGGGGCCTTGGGGCCGAGGGCCGGCCCGAAGCCCTTGTCGCGGGTCATGTGGGTGTTGAAGGCGTCGAAGACGGCGGTGTCGAGCGGATCGGCGGGCTCGCACTGGAGACGGCCGTCGACGGTGAGGGCGGCATAGACCGTGGTGCCGCGCTCCGCGGCCGCGGCGGCGAATCGCTCCAGGAACCCGCGCGACACCAGGTCGAAGAAGGCGGAGAGCGTGACGAGATCGACGCCGTCGAGGAGCGTCGGGTCGACGCCGGACGAGAGGTCGGCGCGTACGGTCTCGACCGCCACGGAACGGCCGTCCCGGTCGCGGGTGTCGGCCAGCATGGCGGCGGCGCGGGCGAGGTGCGCCTCGTCGTGATCGACCAGCCGCCAGGATTGCGGCCCCGGCAGGAGACCGGAGAGCGCCCGCACGGTCGAGCCCGTGCCACAGCCGAGGTCGACCACCCGGATGCCCGGCCGGTCCTGGAAGCGGCTCGAAAGCCGGCCGGTGAGGATGCGGTTGCGCGCCCGGTGGTCCGCCGGTTCGCGCAGGCTCAGCCAGTCGGTCTCGAAGTGGTTCATGCGAGGCTCTCGATGGCGGCCGCGACGGTCCGGGCCGTCGCGCCCCAGGTCGGCAGGGCGGCGGCGGCGTCCCGCGCGCGGGCGGCGAGGTCCGCGCGGGCGTCACCGTCCGACAGAAGCGGGCGGAGCGCAAGCGCGAGCCGCTCCGGATCGCCCGGAGGGACCAGCACGGCGGCCCGGCCGAGCGTGTCGGGAATGGCCCCGCCCGTGGTCCCGACCACCGGAAGGCCGTGCGCGACCGCCTCCGCGTAGGCCATGCCGTAGCCCTCGTAGTGAGAGGCGAGCACGAAGAGGTCGGCGCCGTCGTAGTAGGCTTCAAGCGCGTCGCGGGGGATCGCGCCGACGAGCCGGATCCGCCCGGCGAGCCCGTGGGCCTCAACGGCAGCGCGGACCGCAGCGGCATGGGCCGGCTCCAGGTCGGCGCTGCCGACGAGGTCGAGGCTCCAGTCGAGCTCGGCGAGGCGGGCGAGCGCGGCGACGAGGTCGAGATGGCCCTTGCGGGGCACGAGCGTGCCGACCGTCAGGATTCGCGTGCCCGGCCCGCCCGAGCCCCGGGCGTGTGGCGCGGGGTCGGTGCCCGGGACCGCGACGGTCAGCCGGCTCAGCGGCACCTCGAAGCTCTCGACCAGGGTGCGCCCGGTCGCCGGGCTCGTCACGAGGATGGCGGCGGCGGAGGCGAGCGCGCGCCGCTCCAGGTCCGCCAGCGCGGACGCCCGCCGGTGCGGCACGCCGGTCTCCAGGGCGAGGGGGTGGTGCACCAGCGCGACGAGGCGGCCCCGGCGGGCGACCTCGGCGGCGAGGTCCGGGAGGACGCCCAGGGCGAGGCCGTCGACCATCACGGTCGTCCCGGGCGCCAGGGCGCGCATCAGAGCGGCCGTCTGCGCCAAGGCGGCGGCGTCCGGATCGGGGAAGCCGGCCGGCAGCGCGAGGTGGTCGACGCGCCAGCCCAGGCCGCTCAGCTCGGCGATGAGCCGCCGGTCATACGCATAGCCGCCGGTCGGCGTCGCCAGATCGCCCGGAATCGCGAAGACGAGCGTCCGGTCAGCCAAGATCGCCCTCGTACCAGGCGCGGGCGACGTGGCTTTCGTGCAGCATGACGCGGAGGCGGGTGACGGCGCGCGCGTCCTCGCCCAGATCGCCGCGACGGATGGCGTCCGCCATGCGGCTGAAGATGTGGTAGGCGAGGAACTCGGTCGTCGTGTTGACGCCCTTGAACTCCTGCACCTCGTCCAGGTTGCGGTAGTTGAGCGGGGTCAGGATCGCCTTCAGGGCCTCGTGGGCGAGGCCGATGTCCACCACGATCCCGTTCTGGTCGAGGCTCTTGCGGTAGAAGGCCAGGTCGACCACGAAGGTCGCGCCGTGCAGCGCCTGGGCGGGGCCGAAGACGGCGCCCCGGAACGAATGGGCGATCATGATGTGGTCGCGGACTTCGACGGCGAACATCGGCGGCTCCTCCGGCCGGGGACGCCCCGGCATGCCGGCCTTCTACGGCTCCGAGGGGTAGCGGATCAATGGGCAGCAGGCGCCGCCGGGCCCCGAGAGCAGTCCGGACATGCGATCCGGCAGAGTGTCGAAGTCGATCGCCTCGGAGAGAAGCGCGTCCAGGCGGTCGTCGCGGAGGAGCTCCAGGGCCTTGCCGAGACGGCGGGCGTAGTCCCATCGCGGACGGCGATCGGGCGCGACGCGGCCGACCTGGCTGGAGACGATCCTGAGCCGGCCGGCGTGGAAATGGCCGCCGAGCCCGACCGTCACCGGCCGGTCGCCGTACCAGCTGAGCTCGACCACCGTCGCCTCGTCGCCGGCGAGGCGGAGCGCGGTCTCCAGGCCCGCGGCCGTCGCGCTCGCGTGGAAGACCAGGTCGGCGCCGCATGCCGCCGATCCGGGCGCGGCGAAGCCGATGCCGAGTCGGTCGGCGAGGCCGGCCTTGGCGGGGTCGACGTCGACGAGGGTGACCTCCGTGCCCGGGATGGCGCCGGCGAACGCCCCGACCAGGGCCCCGACCGCGCCGCCGCCGACGACCGCGATGCGGTCGCCCGGGCCGGCGCCGCCGTCCCAAAGGGCGTTGAGGGCCGTCTCGGCATTTGCGGCGAGGACGGCGCGGGCGGGCGGCAGGCCCTCGGGGAGCGGGCGCACGGCCGCGGCGGGCACGACGAAGCGGGTCTGGTGGGGATGCAGGCAGAAGATGGAGCGGCCGGCGAGATCGCCCGGCCCGGCCTCCACCACGCCCACGGCGGCGTAGCCGTACTTCACCGGGAACGGGAAGTCGCCCTCTTGGAACGGCGCCCGCATGCGCGTCCGCTCGCCCTCGGGCACGCGGCCGGCGAAGACGAGCGCCTCGGTGCCCCGGCTGACCCCGCTCCAGAGCGTGCGGACGAGGACCTCGTCCGGCCCGGGCGCCGGCAGGTCGACGTCCCGGATCTCGCCGCGTCCGGCCCCGATCGTCCAGAAGGCCCGCGCCGCCGGGCCTGAACTTTTCGTCATCGGTCGTCTCCTGCCCAAGAAAGCCGCATCCGACCGCCATCCACTCGCGTAATACCGCCGCCTGGGCTATGCCTAGCCGGCCTGCCCGCCTCCCGTCCACCCCGCCGACCGGACCCCCCATGACCTTGACCACCGACGCCGGCCCGCTTGCCGCCGAGGGCCGCACCCGCGGCAATCCCGCGACCCGCCGCCGGATCGCTTTCGCGGGCCTGGCGGGGCTGACCTGGGCCGCCGTCATGGCGCTCGCCGCGGCGGCGCTGGCGCCGGGCGGATACGACGCGGCGGACGTCGTGACCCTGGTCCTGCTGGCCGCCTACCTGCCCTGGTCGGTCTTCTGCTTCTGGAACGCGCTGATCGGGTTCCTGATCATGCGCTTCGCGCGCGATCCGCTCGCCCTCACCTGCCCGCCGGCCGCCGCCGTCCGGGGCGACGAGCCGATCACCGCCACCACGGCGCTCGCCATGTGCGTGCGCAACGAGGACACGGATCGCGTCTTCCGCAACCTCGGCCTCCTCGCCGACGACCTGAAGCGGACGGGCACGGCCGACCGGTTCCGGCTCTACGTCCTCTCCGACACCAACCGTCCCGAGATCGCCGCGGCCGAGGAGGCCGCCGTCGCCGCGCTCAGGAGCCGCCTCGGCGACAGCCCTGAGGTGCACTACCGCCGGCGGACGACGAACCCGGGCTTCAAGGCCGGCAACATCAAGGACTTCCTCGAGCGCTGGGGCGGCGACAACGACTTCGCGCTGGTGCTCGACGCGGACAGCTACATGGCGGCGCCGCAGATCCTCGCGATGGTCAGGATCATGCAGGCCTCGCCCCGGCTCGGCATCCTGCAGAGCCTGACGGTCGGCCTGCCCTCCACGAGCCCGCTGGCCCGCCTGTTCCAGTTCGGCATGCGGCTCGGCATGCGCTCCTACACGCTCGGCTCGGCCTGGTGGCACGCGGACTGCGGCCCCTACTGGGGCCACAACGCGCTGATCCGCACCGCCGCCTTCGCGGAGCATTGCCACCTGCCGCGTCTCGCCGGGACGGGCCCGCTCTCCGGCGACATCATGAGCCACGACCAGGTCGAGGCGGTCCTGATGCGCAAGGGCGGCTACGAGGTCCGGGTGATCCCCGCCGAGGGCGGCTCCTATGAGGAGAACCCGCCGACCCTGATCGAATTCATCCGCCGCGACATGCGCTGGTGCATGGGCAACACGCAGTACTGGAAGCTGCTCGGCCTGCCCGGGATCCTGCCGGCGAGCCGGTTCCAGCTGGTCCTCGCCGTGGCCATGTTCGTCGCCTCGCCGGCCTATCTGGGCATGTGGGGGCTGACGCTCGGGCAGGCGCTGGCGAAGCGCGGGACCGACTGGCTTGCGGCCGGGCCGGCGCTCGGGCTCGTGGCGCTGATGGGCGTGATGATGTTCGCGCCGAAGATCATGACCGGCATCGACGTCCTCTTCCGCCCGGCTGCGCGGGCGAGCTTCGGCGGTGGGCTCCGCTTCGCCGTCGGCTTCGTCACCGAGACGATCTTCGCGCTCCTGCTCACCCCGATCTCGATGCTCAGCCACACACTGATGATGGGGGCGCTCCTGTTCGGGCGGACGGTGGGCTGGACCGGCCAGGTGCGGGACGCGCATGCGGTGCCGTGGGGCGAGGCCTTTGCCCGGTTGTGGCCGCACACGCTCGTCGGCGCCGTCGCATCGGCCGGGCTCCTGGCGCTGTCCTGGGAGGCGTTCCTGTGGTCGACGCCGCTGTTCCTCGGTCTCCTCCTCGCCGTGCCCTTCACGGTGCTGACCTCATCCCCCGCCTTCGGCCGTCTGATGACCCGGCTCGGCTGGTGCCGGATCCCCGAGGAGGTGGTGGTTCCGGAGGAGCTGAAGCCGCTCGGGCTGCCGGCCCTCGCGGGGCACGCGTGAGCGTCGCCATGGCGGTTCCGCCCTCGTCCGACCCGGCCGTCCGGCGCTCGCTCGCCATCTATTACGGCGATCCGGCGCGCGACCGGCTGATGGATGCGCTGCATGCCCGCTTCCTGCGCCCGGGAGACCTCGCCTTCGACGTCGGGGCGCATGTGGGGGACCGGGTGGCCTCGTTCCGGCGGCTGGGCTGCCGGGTGGTGGCGGTGGAGCCCCAGCCGGCGCTCGTCGCGGCCCTCGGCGCGCTCTACGGCGCTGATCCGGCCGTCGCCCTGGAGGCGACCGCGGTCGGCCCGGAGGAGGGGACGCTCGACCTCTTCGTCAACGCCGACAACCCCACCGTGACGACCGCCTCGCCGGCCTTCATCGCCGCTGCCGACGGGGCACCGGGCTGGGAGGGACAGGTCTGGTCCGAGACGATCGCGGTGCCTGTCACGACGCTCGACGCGCTGATCGGCCGGCACGGGCGGCCCGCCTTCGTCAAGATCGACGTGGAGGGCTTCGAGGCCGAAGTGCTCGCCGGCCTCTCGTCGCCGGTGCCGGCGCTCTCCTTCGAGTTCACAACGATCCAGCGCGACGTGGCGCACCGTGCCCTCGACCGGCTGGCCGCGCTCGGCTATGCCCGCTTCGACGCCGCGCTCGGCGAGACCCAGAGCCTCGTCCACGGGGCGTGGGTGAGCCGGGACGCCATCGGGGGCTGGCTTGACGGACTGCCGCCGGAGGCCAATTCCGGCGACGTCTATGCGCTGGCCGGTCCCGCGGCCTGACGCTCGAACGGAGACGACCGGATGACCCTGCCGATCCCCGCCCCGGCCCGCGCGGCCGCCGCGGCCGCCCTGCTCCTCGCCCTCTCCGGCCCGGCCGTGGCCGAGCCAGTCGCCGTCGACGTGGCGAACCGCTCCTACGCGACGAAATGCGCGGAGGAGGACAACATCTACTACACGCTTTCGGGGGCCGACATCGAGCGCTTCACGGTCGTCGCGCGCTCGCCCGCCTATCTCGACAAGGTGGTGCGCGATTCCACCGCGCCGGACTTCACCGACTGCGGCTTCGGCCCGGCGCCGGACGCCCCGCCCGTGAAGCCCTACGTGCCGCCGACCGCGATCCTGCACGAGGACGACCAGTACATCGTCAAGGGGGTGGTCTACCCGGACTTCTGGCGTCCGACCGTGGTTCCCGTGAAGGTCGGCAAGCTGACCCAGAACTTCCTCCACCTGGTCCAGGTCTGGCGCAAGACGGCGGGCGGGCCGATCGAGTTCATCGTCATGTACCCGCAGGACGGCTACTGGCGCCTGCGCCCGCTGCCGCCCTTCCGCATGCACGAGGTGGCGTTCGGCTCGTCCTTCCTTGTCGGGCCGGTGGAGGAGTCGACCCGGCCCTTCGTCGCCTACAAGTCCGTCGAGTTCGATCCGAAGACGCTGACCTTCACGCTCGAGTTCGCCAAGGGCGGCAAGGGCACGGTGCGCATCACTCAGGTCGACGTGGGTTACTCGTCGGTCGAGGTCGGCTACGCCCCGGCCTCGGACGGCGCCCTGCCCTTCACGGCGATCCGCTCGATGTACGTGCGCCCCGACAACGCCGATACCGCCGAGGCTGTGTGGCGCGCGACGCCGGGCGGGCCGGCCCAGATGCAGTCGGTCATAGACTTCAAGTCCGGCAAGGCGGCCGAGATCTTCTTCTCGCGTTCGGTGCCGTCGCGGCACAACACCTCCTCGCCGGACGTCGGCTTCACCGACTTCCGGACCGCGAAGTGAGCCTTCGCGCCACCCGCATGCGCGCGGCGCGGACGGGGCCTGCGCGGCGCCCGGATTGAGCGGCGGCGCGCCGGCCGCTAGGTCTGTCGGATGCCGACCGCCGCCGAGCGCCGACGGGCCTTCCTGGTCCTGTGGCTGACACCCCTGTTCTTCTCCGGGAACCTCGTGCTCGGCCGCTGGGCCGTCGGACAGGTGGAGCCCTTCACGCTCGCCTTCCTGCGCTGGGCGATCGCGACCGCGATCCTGTTCGCGGTCGCCGCCCCGGGGCTCCGGCAGCACGCGGAGGCCTTGAAGCGGGAGTGGCGGATGCTCCTGCTCCTCGGCTTCTTCGGCATGTGGCTCAGCGGCGGCGCCGTGTATTACGCGCTGAAGCACACGACGGCGACGAACGGGTCGCTCATCTACTCGACCGCCTCGGTGATGATGCTGCTGCTGGACTGGCTCTTCCTCGGGCGCCGGATCGGGCGGAACGCGGTCGCCGGCATCGTGCTGGGGCTCTCGGGGGTGGCCGTCATCGTCTTCGAGGGGCGGCTGGAACGGTTCTTCTCGCTGTCGCTCAACACCGGCGACCTGATCGTGGCGGCGGCGACGGCAGGCTGGTCGGTCTACTCGCTGATCCTCAAGCGGCCGGTCTTCCAGGCGATGCCGACCATGACGCTCTTCGCCGGCATCGCCGGGATGGGGACGTTGACGCTCCTGCCCTTCGCGGCCTGGGAGACGATCGCGACCGGCCATGTGCCGACCGGCCTGAAGCCTTGGGGGGCGATCCTGGTGCTGGCCGTGGTCTCGTCGGTGCTGGCCTTCGGGGCGTTCCAGTACGGGGTCAGGATCCTCGGCCCGGGGATCGCGGGCATGTTCGTCTACCTCTTCCCGGCGGCGGCGGTCGGCATGGCGATCCTCGTCCTCGGCGAGACTCCGAAGCCCTACCACGCGGCCGGCTTCGTGCTGATCATCGCGGGCGTGGTCATGGCGACCGCTCCGCGCGACCTCATCGCCGCGCGCTGGGCGGCGTTCCGGGGACGCCCCGTCAGCCGATCGTCGACAGGACCGGAAAGGTCTCGATGAGCCAGTAGGCCATGCGGGCGATCTGGCCGGTCAGGAAGGCGATGCCGGTCAGGATCATGAAGCCGCCCATGGCCTTCTCGACGAGGCCCATGTGGGCGCGGAAACGGCGCATGAGGGCGATGAAGGGACCGGAGAAGAGCGCGGCGGCCATGAAGGGGATGCCGAGACCGAAGGAATAGACGGTCAGCAGGAGCGCCCCCTCGCCGAGCGTCGCCGTGCTGCCGGCGACCGCCAGGATGGCGCCGAGGATCGGGCCGATGCAGGGCGTCCAGCCGAAGCCGAAGGCGAGGCCGATCAGGTAGGCGCCGAGCGGGCCGGCGGGCTTGCGGTTCACCTGGACGCGGGCCTCGCGGTACAGGAGCCCGATCCGGAAGACGCCCAGGAAGTGCAGGCCCATGACGATGATCGCCACGCCGGCGACGTAGGACAGGATCTCGGCCCACTGGCGCAGGGCCTGGCCGATCGCCGAGGCGCCGGCCCCCATCAGGATGAACACGGTCGAGAAGCCGGCCACGAAGGCGGCCGCCGCCACGATCACGCGCCGGCGGGCCGAGCCGTCGCCGGTCTCGGGCGCCTTGCCCTGCAGCTCGTCCAGGCTGACGCCGGCCATGTAGGCGAGGTAGGGCGGGACGAGGGGCAGGACGCAGGGCGACGCAAAGGAGATGAGGCCGGCCCCGAGGGCTCCGGCGAGCGTGACGCCCGATGACATGGCGGATGCACTTCCCCTGACTGTCCTGCCGCTCGTATAGGCGATCGGCGCGGCCGCGCGAAGTCACCTTCCCGCGACGGAGGGTTTCTGCGCAGTCGGGCCGCCTCCCTTCCGGGCAGGTGGCGAATCTGGAACCATGCCCGCAGCGACGCCGTTCATCCAGGGTTCATCGGCGCCGCCGCAATTTCGCCGACCCGCCGCCGGGCTGCCGTGCTTCAGCCGCGAATCCGGCCCGGGAAGCTGCGAAAAAGCTGACAGCCCGACGGTGGACGCGGGCAGCGGGCTTGCCGACCGGCCGCGTCTCAGCCGGGTTCGAGGTGGCGTTCACCGACCGAGGAGTTCGATATGTCGCTGCTCAGAACCGCGCTCTTGGGTGCGGTCGCCACCATCCTCACCATCGGCCCCGACGGCGCCTGGACGGGCCTCGACCGGTCCCTGCCCTTCGCGGCCGCCCCGGCCGCCGCCCAGCCGCGCGACGATGACCCCCTCTTCTACGACCAGCTGCAGCCCCATGGCGTCTGGTCCTACCATCCGCGCTTCGGGGCCGTGTGGGCGCCGGCCGACGTGGACGAGTACTGGCGTCCCTACGAGGACGGGCGGTGGGTCTACACCGACGAGTGGGGCTGGTACTTCCAGGCCTCGAACGACTGGGGCGACATCGTCTTCCACTACGGCCGCTGGGCCTATGACAACAACTGGGGCTGGTTCTGGGTGCCGAGCGACGAGTGGGGCCCGGGCTGGGTCAGCTGGCGCCAGGGCGAGGGCTATGTGGGCTGGGCGCCGCTCGGGCCGGAGAACGAGGACTACGCAGAGGACGAGAACTACTGGAGCTTCGCGCAGGGCGAGGATCTCGCCGATCCGAACCGCGAGCTGCCGTCGATCATCATCCGCACCGCCCCCGAGGTGGCCCAGATCTGGGGCTACACGCGCTTCAACGGGCGTCCGGTGGTCGGCCGTCCCCGCAACGCCTTTATCGACATCCGGGCGATCGAGCGCCGCAACCCGCGCATCGTCATCAAGCCGCAGAAGGTGGTATTCCGGGTCGGCTACGACCGCAACAACCGGCCGATCGGCTTTCGCGACCGCCTGCCGGGCGGCGGCGTGATCCGCTACGAGCGCGTTCGCGCCGCGCCGGGCGCGCCGAGCGCCATCGTGACCGCGAAGATCCTCGAGGGCGTCAGGGCCGGGCGCTACCGGGCCGACCAGCCGCTCGTCCGGCGCCAGATCATCGAAGCGACGCGTGAAGGCCGCATCAAGGTGCGCGACGGCAATCCGGAGGTCGTCGAGCGCTTCCGCCGGGACCGGCCGGTCGACATCCGCCGCGACGATCCGGAGGTCGACCGTCTGATCGAGGCCGTCCGCACCGGTCGGCTCGAGGCGGACGTCCAGGATCGGGACCGGGATCGGCTGCGCCGGCGCGAGGAGGATCGCCGCGACGGCGGTCCGGGCCGCAACGACAACGGACGCCCGCAGATCAAGGACGACAACCGCCGCGACGACGTGCGCGGCCCGAATTTGGACCCGAACAATCGGGCGCTGATCGGTCCGGACGGCCGTCCGGTCGACCGGAACCGCGGTCCCGACGGGCAGCCGCGCAACGGCGCCGGGCCGAACCGCAACGAAGCCGTGATCGGTCCGGACGGCCGTCCGGTCGACCGGAACCGCGGGCCAGACGGGCAGCCGCGCAACGGCGCCGGGCCGAACCGCAACGAAGCCGTGATCGGGCCGGACGGCCGCCCGGTCGACCGCAACCGCGGTCCCGACGGGCAGCCCCGCAACGGCGCCGGGCCGAACCGCAACGAGGCCGTGATCGGGCCGGACGGCCGCCCGGTCGACCGGAACCGCGGGCCAGACGGGCAGCCGCGCAACGGCGCCGGGCCGAATCGCAACGAAGCCGTGATCGGGCCGGACGGTCGCCCCGTCGACCGCAATCGCGGCCCCGACGCGAACGAGCGGAACCGCGGGCCGATCGGTCCCGACGGCCGCCCGCGCGACCCCAATGCCACCTTCGAGTTCCAGGGCAACCGCGGGCCGGACGGGCGTCCGCGCGGAGACGGCAATCCGCCCAATGTCCAGGGCAACCGCGGACCCGACGCCGGGCCGAACGAGCGCAATCGCGGGCCGGACGGCCTGCCGCGCGGCGCCCGCGGCGACGGCAACCCGCCCCAGTTCCAGGGCAACCGCGGCCCGGATGCCGGTCCGAACGAGCGCAACCGCAACCCGGGCGCCGGTCCGGACGAACGCGTCCGCAATCCCGGCGGGCCGGACGGCCAGCCGCGCGGGGCCCGCGGAGACGGCAATCCGCCTCAGTTCCAGGGCAACCGCGGCCCGGATGCCGGTCCGAACGAGCGCAACCGCAACCCGGGGGCCGGTCCGGACGAACGCGCCCGCAATCCGGGCGGGCCGGACGGCCAGCCGCGCGGCGCCCGGGGCGACGGCAATCCGCCCCAGTTCCAGGGGAACCGCGCGCCGGATGCCGGTCCGAACGACCGCAACCGCGGGCCGGGGGCGGGTCCGGACGAGCGGATCCGCAATCCGGGCGGGCCGGACGGCCAGCCGCGCGGCGTCCGCAACGACGGCAACCCGCCGCAGGTCCAGGGCAATCGGGGCGGCGGCGGCGACGGCGGGGACCGGTCGCGCGGCCAGGGCGTCGACGGGAACCGGGGCCAGGGCGGCGGCGGCAACGACGGCGAGCGCCGCCGGCGCGACTGCCAGCCCGGCCAGCCCTGCTGAGACGAAGTCGTTCCGGGCCTATCGAATGGCCGCAGCCCCCGGGCTGCGGCCTTTTCCGTCAGGGCGGCCCGTCCAGGGTCTTGACCAGCAGGTCCACCCGACCGTGATGGAAGAGCCGGCCGACGACCGGCAGGCTGAGGGTGCGGACCAGCCGGTAGCCGTGCCGCTCGTAGAAGCGCCGGCCGGCGGCGTTGCGGACGTCGACGAACATGCGGATCCGGCCCTTGCCGAGGCGGCGGGCCTCCGCGTCGAGCCCCTGGAGCAGCAGGGCCCCGACGCCTTCGCCGCGCTTGCGTTCCCGGGCGCGAAGCATCTCCACATAGAGGTCGCCGCGGCGGGGATTGGACGCGAGGCGCGCGACGGCTAGGGCTGCCGCCCGCAGGGCGCCGCCGATCCGGCCATGCTCGCGGGTCCATGCCTCCTGCGAAATCGAGAAGGGGCCCCGCCCGTCGGCGACGAAGCCGGCAAGCCCGGCGATCTCGCCGCCCCTGCGCGCGACCAGGATCCGATCGGTGTTGAGCGTCCCGGCGACCAGCCGCATGCGCGCCTGATGGTCCCCGAGAAGAACGCCGAGCCACGGCATCGACCCCGCGATGACGCGCAGATTCGGTCTCTGCCGGCATTCCCAATCGCTGATCGGGCCGATCTCGGGCCGGCCCGGTTCGGCGAGCGGTCGCGGCCGATCGGTGCCCTCCGCACGTGCCGGCGCATTCTCTCCCCCGCCGCCGCGGGCCCCTGCGGGCGCGTCGGCGGGCGGCACGGTCAGGCCTTCAGGACGGACTTGCCGGCGTAACGGGCGGCGGTGCCGAGAGCTTCCTCGATGCGCAGAAGCTGGTTGTACTTGGCGAGCCGGTCGGACCGGGCGAGCGAGCCGGTCTTGATCTGCCCGCAGTTGGTGGCGACCGCCAGGTCGGCGATGGTGGAGTCCTCCGTCTCTCCCGAGCGATGGGACATGACGGCCGTATAGTGGGCCTTGTGGGCGGTCTCGACGGCGTCGAGGGTCTCGGTCAGGGAGCCGATCTGGTTGACCTTGACGAGGATCGAGTTGGCGACGCCCTTGGCGATGCCTTCGCGCAGGCGCTTGGAATTGGTGACGAAGAGGTCGTCGCCGACGAGCTGCACCTTGGTGCCGATCCGGTCGGTGACGATCTTCCAGCCCGTCCAATCGTCCTCCGACATGCCGTCCTCGATCGAGATGATCGGGTAGTGGGCGCAGAGGTCGGCGAGGTAGGCGGCCTGCGCCTCCGGGGAGCGGACCACACCCTCGCCCTCGTAGTGGTAGGCGCCGTTCTTGAAGAACTCCGTCGAGGCGCAGTCGAGGGCGAGGTAGACGTCCTCGCCGGGCCGATAGCCGGCCTTCTCGATGGCCTTCATGACGAAATCGAGCGCGGCGGTGGCCGAGGCGAGGTTCGGCGCGAAGCCGCCCTCGTCGCCGACGTTGGTGTTGTGGCCGGCGTCCTTCAGGGCCTTCTTCAGCGTGTGGAAGATCTCGGCGCCCATGCGCAGCCCATCCGAGAAGGTCGGCGCGCCGGCGGGCATGATCATGAATTCCTGGAAGTCGATCGGGTTGTCCGCATGCACGCCGCCGTTGATGATGTTCATCATCGGGACCGGCAGCAGGCGGGCATTGGGGCCGCCCACGTAGCGGAAGAGCGACAGGCCGGAGGCCGCGGCCGCCGCCTTGGCGACGGCGAGCGACACGCCGAGGATCGCGTTGGCGCCGAGGCGGGCCTTGTTGGGCGTGCCGTCGAGGTCGATCATGGCCTGGTCGATGGCGATCTGCTCCTCGGCGTCCATGCCGCCGACCGCGTCGAAGATCTCCGTGTTGACGGCGTTCACGGCGCGCACGACGCCCTTGCCGAGGTAGACGTTCTTCTCCCCGTCGCGCAACTCCACCGCCTCATGGGCACCGGTCGAGGCGCCCGAGGGCACCGCCGCGCGGCCGAGCGAGCCGTCCTCCAGCCGCACGTCCACCTCCACCGTCGGGTTGCCGCGGCTGTCGAGGATCTGGCGGGCGACGATGTCGACGATGGCGGTCATGGGACGCTCCTTGGAGGACGAGCCGTTGCTCTGAGGGTCGAGCGGCTCTATAGCCGAGGGCGAAAGCCATGCCTAGTGCGGCCGGTGCCGCTGCGACCCCGGGCCTCTGCACGGGAACCGGCTCGCGTCCGGCGCGTCCTGCGGACAGTCCGTCGGCATGGATCGCGCCTCCAGGGACAGCCCCGATGACCACCGCCTTCGACCCCTCGACCCTTCAGCTCGGCCACGAGACGGTCTACCCGAAGTCGCCCGACGAGGCCCGGCTGGACCGGGTGCCGAACCCGCAGGCGGACACGCTCTACCTGGCGCGGTTCACGGTGCCGGAATTCACCTCGCTCTGCCCCGTCACGGGCCAACCGGACTTCGCGCACCTCGTCATCGACTACGTGCCGAAGGACTGGCTCGTGGAGTCGAAGTCGCTGAAGCTCTACATGACGAGCTTCCGCAACCATGGGGCCTTCCACGAGGACTGCACGGTGGCGATCGGCCGGCGTCTCGCGGGGCTCCTGGAGCCGCACTGGCTGCGGATCGGGGGCTACTGGTACCCGCGCGGCGGCATTCCGATCGACGTCTTCTGGCAGTCGGGCGCTCCGCCGGCGGGGGTCTGGATCCCGGACCAGGGCGTGGCGAGCTATCGCGGCCGGGGCTGACCGACCCTCGACAATTTTTGCCAGGCTTGTCGGATCGTCGCATAGTCGCCCGTCCTTGCTGTGACGAAGGACGGGACACCATGCTCTACGCGATCCTCTGCTACCATTCGGAAGATGCCGTCTGCTCCTGGTCCAAGGAGGAGGACGCCGCCGTGATGGCGAAGCTCGGCGCCGTCCAGGAGCGCTTCGCCAAGGCCGGCAAGCTCGGGCCGGTCGCGCGGCTCCTGCCGACCACGGCGGCCACCACGCTCAGGAAGGACCGCGAGCCGCCCGTCGTGCTGGACGGTCCCTTCGCCGAGACCAAGGAGCAGCTTCTCGGCTTCTATGTGGTCGATTGCAAGGACTTGGACGAAGTCCTTCAGTTCTCGCGCGAACTCGCCGCGGTCAATCCCGGCGGGGCCTACGAGGTCCGGCCGATCGGCTTCTTCACCGACGGGGGCGCGCGGCCATGACCGGCATGGCGCTCCTGGACCATGCGCTCGTGTCGGCGCGGCCGCAGGCGCTCGGCGCGCTGCTCCGCTACTTCCGGGATCTCGACCGGGCCGAGGAGGCGTTCCAGGAGGCCTGCCTCAGGGCGCTCCGGACCTGGCCGGCGAACGGCCCCCCGCGCGACCCGGTCGCCTGGCTGGTCATGGTCGGCCGGAACGCGGGCCTCGACGGCGTGCGCCGCCGGGCGCGCGAGACGGACCTGCCGGAGGAGGACCGCATCTCCGATCTCGGCGACGCCGAGGCGGATCTCGCCGAGCGGCTCGACGGCTCCCACTATCGCGACGACGTCCTGCGGCTGATGTTCGTCTGCGCCCACCCGGACCTGCCGGCCACCCAGCAGATCGCGCTCGCCTTGCGCATCGTCTCGGGCCTGACCGTCCCGCAGATCGCCCGCGCCTTCCTGGTCGGCGAGAGCGCGATGGAGCAGCGGATCACCCGAGCCAAGGCGCGCGTCGCCGCCGCAGGCGTGCCGTTCGAGGCGCCGGGGCCGGCGGAGCGGGCGGAACGGCTCGGCGCGGTGGCGGCCATGCTCTACCTCGTCTTCAACGAAGGCTACACCACCGCCGCCACGGCCGGGGCCGCCGCCGGGGCGCTCGCCGACGAGGCGATCCGGCTCGCCCGCCTGCTGATCCGCCTGTTTCCGGCCGAGCCCGAGATCATGGGCCTCTGCGCCCTCATGCTTCTGACCCGGGCCCGGACGCCGGCACGGCTCGACGCCGACGGCGTGAGCATTCCCCTGGAGGCTCAGGACCGGTCGCGCTGGGACCGTGGCCTCATTGCCGAGGGACTGGCACTGGTCGACAAGGCCATGCGCCACCGGCGGCCCGGCCCCTACCAGATCCAGGCGGCCATCGCCGCGCTCCATGCGCGCGCGCCGCGCTTCGCGGACACGGACTGGGCGGAGATCGAGCTTCTCTACGGGGCGCTGGAACGGATGCAGCCGTCGCCGGTGATCACGCTCAACCGCGCCGTGGTGGTGGCGCGGCTGCGCGGCCCCGGCCCGGCGCTGGCGATCGTCGATCCACTGGAGCCGAAGCTCGCGGGCTACGCCTATTTCCACGGCGCCCGCGGCGCCTTCCTCCAGCAGCTCGGCCGGGCCCGGGACGCCCGCGAGGCCTTCGACCGGGCCATCTCGCTCGCCCGCTCGCCCGCGGAGGCGACCGAGATCCGCGCCCACATCGACCGGCTGGTCGAGGAGGCGTCCATGCCGGCCGCCTCGACGGTCTCCTGAAAAAAGTTCGGGCGGCCTGTCGGCCCGCGCGCCGCGCCGCCGTCCTCTGTTCCGAGACGACCAAGAGAGGAGATGGGCCCATGAGCGACGCGGCCGAAATCACCGACTGCATCCCCGGTCCGACCATCCCGCCGGACGAGGTGTTGAGCGTCACCCGGTTCATCGCGGCGCCGCCGTCCCTGTGCTTCGCGGTCTGGACCGACCGCAGCCGGCTCACGGAGTGGTGGGGGCCGCACGGCATGAAGACGCCGGTCGTGGAGATGGACCTGCGCCCCGGCGGGGTCTTCCGGACCGAGATGGAGGCTCCGGACGGGCAGCGCTACCGCTACCAGGCCGTGTTCCTTGAGATCGCCGAGCCCGAGCGCATCGTCTTCACCGATGCCCTCCTGCCCGGTTGGCGGCCGGCGGCGCAGACCTTCATCGTGTCCATGACCACCTTCGAGCCGGAGGACGGCGGCACCCGCTACACGGGGCGCGCGCTGCACTGGACCGAGGAGGACCGCAAGCGCCACGAGGCCATGGGCTTCCACGACGGCTGGGGCGCGAGCGCCGACCGCTTCAAGGCGCTCGTCGAGCGCGTGGCCCGCGAAGGACGGTGAAGCCGGGCGAACCGGCAATTCAGGAGGAACAGCCATGGGCATCCGCCCCTACATCTTCTTCGACGGCCGCTGCGAGGAGGCCCTCGATTTCTACAGGACCGCCCTCGGCGCCGAGGTGACCGCGCTGATGCGCTACGCGGACAATCCGGACCGCTCCCAGCCCAGCATGGTGCCGCCCGGCTCCGAGCAGAAGGTCATGCATGCCCAACTCAGCGTCGGCGGGGGCGAGATCTTCTGTTCCGACGGCCTCTGCCACGGCCAGCCGCGGTTCCAGGGGATCTCCGTGACGCTCGACGTGCCCACGGCCGCCGAGGCCGACCGGGCCTTTGCGGCCCTCGCGGAGGGCGGGACCGTGCAGATGCCGATGGCGGCGACCTTCTTCTCGCCGCGCTTCGGCATGGTCGCCGACAGGTTCGGCCTCGGCTGGATGATCATCGCCAACGGCGCGTGAGGGGAGGACGACCATGAACGACGAGGTGATGATCCTGCTCGGCACCAAGAAGGGTGCCTTCATCCTGTCGAGCGACGGCCGGCGGGGCGACTGGGAGCTCAGCGGCCCGCATTGCGACACCTGGCCGATGAACCACGTGGTCGCCGACCCGGCGACCGGGACGATCTACGCGGCCGGCGGCAACGAATGGTTCGGTCCCGCGGTCTGGCGGTCGGCCGACAAGGGCAAGACCTGGACGCACTCCAGCAAGGGCCTCGCCTACGCGGCGGGCGAAACGCCGGTCAAGACGGTCTGGAGCCTGGCGGCCGGCCATGGCCGGCTGTGGGCGGGCGTGGAGCCGGCGGGGCTGTTCGTCAGCGACGACGACGGGGAGACCTGGAGCCACGTCTCCGGCCTTCGGGACCACCCGTCCCGGCCGACCTGGCAGCCGGGCGGCGGCGGGCTGATCCTGCACTCGCTGGTGCTGCACCCGGACGACCCGGACCAGGTCTGGGTCGGCATCTCGTCGGCCGGCGTGTTCCATACCCGCGACGGCGGTCGCACCTGGGCGCCGCAGAACCAGGGCGTGCGCTGCGACTACCTGCCGGACGACCAGCGCTATCCGGAGACCGGTCAGTGCGTGCATTGCCTCGTGATGGCGCCGGGCGTGCCGAACCGGCTCTACCAGCAGAACCACTGCGGCATGTACCGGAGCGACGACGGCGGGGTGAGCTGGCAGTCGATCGAGGAGGGCCTGCCGTCGAGCTTCGGCTTCCCGGCCGCCGTGCACCCGCGCGACCCGGACCGGCTCTACCTCGTCCCTCTGAACGGCGACATCGCGGGACGCTACATGCCGGATGCCCGGGCGGCCGTCTGGCGGACCGGCGATCGCGGGCGGACCTGGGAGGACCGGCGGGCCGGCCTGCCGCAGAAGAACGCCTTCTTCAACGTGCTGCGCCAGGCGATGGCGACGGACCGGATGGAGCCGGCGGGGGTCTACATCGGCACGAATTCGGGCGAGGTCTATGCGAGCCGCGACGAGGGCGACAGCTGGTCGCGTATCGCCGAGCACCTTCCCGTGATTTCCTCGGTCGAAACGTTATCGGTCCGAAGCTGAACCGAGGCGCCCTCGACCGGAGGGCGCGGCGTCCCCGGGAGACACGATCATGCAGGCCCTCGCCTCCGCCCTCGAAGTCCCCGCCTATGCCGGCCGGCCGGTCGTGCAGGTCCGGCTCCCGGCCCTTCTCGTGTCCATATTTCCGGGCGCCACACGGCGCCTGGAGCTCCAGGCCGCGACGGTCGACGAGCTGATGGACGCACTCGACGCCCGCTGGCCGGGCATGCGCGACCGGCTGTGCGACTCGACCCCGGCCGTACGCAAGCACATCAACGTCTTCGTCGACGGGGTCCGGGTCGGCCTGGACGCCCGGCTGGTGCACGGGGCCGAGGTCTACGTGCTGACCGCGATCAGCGGCGGCTGACGACCGGCTCCCGCAGGACCGGCGCGATCGGCAGCGGCAGGGCCGGGATGTCGCCCCCCGGCAGGCTCACGCGACCGGAGAAGAGGCCGCGGGCCGCCACATGCGGGTCCGCCATCGCCTCCTCCAGGGTCGCCACGACCGTGGCGCAGCAATCGGCGGCGGCCAAGACCGGTCGCCATGCGGCGGCGCTCCGGCCGCGCAGGATCGACGCGACGGCGGATCGGGTCGCCTCCGGGGTTGCCCGGTCGTCGCGCAGGTCCTGCGGGAGGCCGATGGCCTCCGCGAAGGCCTGCCAGAACTTCTCCTCCAGCGCTCCAACCGCCACGAGCCGGTCGTCCGCCGTCGCGTAGAGGGCGTAGCGCGGCAGGCTCCCGGTCAGCAGGCCCTCGCCCGAGCGCGGCCATCCTGCCCCGCCGAGCCCGTCGGCGAGACCGAACACGCCGAACATGAACATCCCATCGGCCATGGCGATGTCGAGATGGGCCCCCTGCCCGGTCCGGGTACGCCGGATCAGGGCGAGGAGGATGTTGATGACGGCCGGCAAGGTCCCGCCTGCGATGTCGGCGACCTGGGCAGCCGGCAGCGTCGGCCGGTCGAGGGGGCCGCGCGACAGGTCGAGGATGCCGGTCAGGGCCTGGTAGTTCAGGTCGTGGCCGGCCTCGGCGGCACGCGGTCCGGTCTGGCCGTAGCCGGAGATGGAGGCGTAGACGAGGCCGGGGTTGAGGGCGCTCAGCGCCGGGTAGCCGAGGCCGAGGCGCTCCATGACGCCCGGGCGGAACTGCTCGACGAGCACGTCCGCCGAGCGCACGAGATCGGCGATCCGCGCCCGGCCGGCGGGATCCTTGAGGTCGATCTCGAGGATCTCCTTGCCCCGGTTGAGGAGCGCATAGGGGACCGAGACGGCCGCCTCGCCCTCGCCGCGCAGGGGGTGGAAGCGGCGCATGTCCTCCCCGCCCGGCCGCTCGATCTTGACGACGCGCGCGCCGGCCTCGGCGAGCATCAGGGTCGCGAGCGGCCCGGGCAGCAGGGTCGTGAGATCGAGGACGGTCACGCCCAGGAGCGGGCGGCTGTCGGCGTTCGGCAAGGCGTTTCCCCGGGTTTCTCGGTCTTTGACCGCGAGGTTAGCCCAGTCGGATCGGATCGCGCCAGGACCCGTCACCGCCCGAAAGGGGCGGTCGGCAGGAGGCCGTGGGTGATGAGGTAGAGCACCATGGTCACCGTGAAGACCGACAGTACCGTCCCGATCAGGACCGTCGAGGAGGCACGCTCGACGTAGACGTCGTATTGCCGGGCGATGACGAAGACGTTCAGGGCAGGGGGCAGGCTCGCCATGAGGGTCGCGGTCATGACCCAGACCGGGTCGAAGCCGCCGATCCAGCCGAGGAGCAGCCAGACGAAGAGCGGGTGCAGGACCAGCTTGATCAGCAGCACCGGCGCCAGCTCGATCGGCACCTGCCGGAGGGGGCGCTGGGCGACCGTCACGCCGAGGGCGAAGAGCGCGCAGGGCGCGGAGGCCTGCATCAGGTAGGAGAGGATCTTGTCGATGAAGGCGGGCGGCCGGAACCCGATCGCGGCGGCGCCCACGCCGACGATCGTAGAGATGACGAAGGGGTGCAGGAAGATCCCCTTGAGGATGCGCAGCGCCATGGCGCCGACGGATTCGCGATCGGAGCCGCCGAAGGCCATGAAGAGCGGGATCAGGACGAAGAGAACCACCGTATCGAAGCAAAAGATCAGCGCGGTGGGGACCGTCGCCTCGGGTCCGAGCGCGGCCAGGGTGAGGCCGGGGCCCATGTAGCCGATGTTCGAATAGGCCGATCCCACCGCCACGATGGTCGCTTCCCGGATCCGGCCCGTCATCAGGATTCCGATCAGGAAACCGAAGGTCAGGGCCGAATAGGTGGCGAAGCTGGTCGCCGCGACATAGCCCCAGTTGGCGAGCTGTTCGATCGGAGTCTTGGACAGGAGCTGGAAGAACAGGGCGGGCAGCGAAACATAAATGATGAAGAAGTTGAGCCACGCCAGCCCCTCGGGCGGGATCTTGTTCACCTTGCCGCAGCCGAAGCCGATGAAGATCAGGCCGAAGAAGGGCAGCGCGAGGGAGAGGACCTCGTTCATCGTCCGTCGGGTCCGGCGGGAGTGCGTGTGGCGCGTTGCACAGCGGGGGCGGGTCGGCTAATCACGGGGCCCATACCCGCTCGGCCCCGCAGGGTCAACGCCGGCCGCCGCATGGGTGCCCAACGGACGACAGGACGTGCCGGCGACGGATCTCTCTCTTCGACTGCGGAACCGCCTGGAGGCGATCGGTCTGGACGCGGCCGGGTCGCTGTTCCGCTCGATGGACGTCGACCGCGCCTCCGCCCTCGGCGGACGCCTGTGGCGCCGCTTCGCGCCCCTGTCGCGCCGGCACGCGCGCGCCCTGGTCAACCTGCAGATCGCCTTCCCCGAGCTCGACGCCTACGCGCGCCGGGCGATCGCGCTCGACATGTGGGAAAACCTCGGTCGCGTACTGGCGGAGAGCTTCCACATGCCGGCGATCGCGGCGGACGCGAGCCGGATCGACACCACCCGCGGTGCGATCCTGGAAACCGTGCGGGCGAGCGGCCGCGGGGCCGTGCTGGCGTCGCTGCACACCGGCAACTGGGAGCTCGGCGCCCAGGTGGCGATGCGCTTCGGGCTGTCGCCGGCGGGGGTCTACCAGACCGTGCGCAACCCGCATGTGGAGGCGCTGTTCCGCACGCTCCGCGCGGCCTGGTATCCGGCCGGCCTGCACGCGCGCCAGCGGGACGGCGCCCAGACCGCCATGAAGCTTATCGGCATCGTCAGGCGCGGCGGAACGATCGCCATCATGGGGGACCTTCGCGACGCCGCCGGGGTCGAGGTGCCGTTCTTCGGCCGGCCGACCTGGGCGACGCCGTTCCCGGCCATGGTGGCCCGCGCCCTGGACGTGCCGCTGGTCGCGGCCCGCATGATCCGGACCGGAGGCGTCCGCTTCGACATCGACGCCGTCGAGGTCGCGGTGCCGCGATCGGACGACCGCGAGGGGGACATCCGGGCCGGGACGGCGGCGCTGCAGGCGACCTACGAGGGCTGGATCCGCGAGTATCCGGGACAGTGGTTCTGGATCCACCGCAAGTGGGCGCCGCCAGGCGATCGGGCCCGCTGACTGAGGGGCGCTGCCCCTCGTCGCACCCTCCCTTCGGCCCATTGCAGGTCGAGGTCCCGGCGTTTACCACTCCGCGCCAGACCGAGCCCGGAGCGTGCCCATGAAGACCCCTCGCGCCTTCTTCAAGCCCCTCGCCATCGGTGCGCCGGAGCCCTATCGCGAGCTGCCGGTCCGGCTCGAGCGGATGATCCACTTCGTGCCGCCGCACAACGAGAAGGTCCGCGCCAAGGTGCCGGAGCTCGTCCGGCAGGTCGACGTCGTGCTCGGCAACCTGGAGGACGCGATCCCGGCCGACCAGAAGATCGCGGCGCGGCGCGGCTTCATCCGCATGGCGCAGGAGGTCGACTACGGGTCGACGGGGCTGTGGACGCGTGTCAACTGCCTGAACTCGCCCTGGCTCCTCGACGACATGACCGAGATCGTCGCCGAGGCCGGCGACAAGCTCGACGTCGTCATGCTGCCGAAGGTGGAGGGGCCCTGGGACATCCACTACCTCGACCAGCTTCTCGCGCAGCTCGAGGCGCGGCATAGCGTCAAGAAGCCGATCCTGATCCACGCCATCCTGGAGACCGCCGAGGGCGTCAAGAACGTCGAGGCGATCGCCACGGCCTCGCCGCGCATGCACGGCATGAGCCTCGGCCCGGCCGACCTCGCGGCCTCGCGCGGGATGAAGACGACGCGCGTCGGCGGCGGGCATCCGGACTACGTGGTGCTCGCGGACGCCAAGGGCGACGCGCCGCGGGCGGGCTACCAGCAGGACCTCTGGCACTACACGGTGGCCAAGATGGTGGACGCCTGCCAGTCGGCAGGCATCAAGGCCTTCTACGGGCCCTTCGGCGACTTCTCCGACCCGGCCGCCTGCGAGGCGCAGTTCCGCAACGCCTTCCTGATGGGCTGCCTCGGCGCCTGGTCGCTTCACCCGACGCAGATCGACATCGCCAAGCGGGTCTTCTCGCCCGATCCGGCCGAGGTCGCCTTTGCCAGGAAGATCCTCGACGCCATGCCGGACGGCACCGGAGCGGTGATGATCGACGGCAAGATGCAGGACGACGCCACCTGGAAACAGGCCAAGGTGATCGTCGACCTGGCACGCATCGTCGCCGCCAAGGACCCCATCCTCGCCGCCGTGTACGGACTTTGAGGATGCCATCGCACCCCTACCGCTTGACAGCGACCGTGGCCGGAAGGCAATACGGCCTTGTCATGGGCATCCACACCAAGACCCCTCACGCGATGGACAAGATCCCGACAGCCAAGTTCAGGATCGGTCAGGTCGTTCGACACCGCGTCTATCCGTTCAGGGGCGTCGTTTTCGACGTCGATCCCGTGTTCAACAATACGGAAGAGTGGTGGCTCGCGATCCCGGAGGATGTCCGGCCGCGGAAGGATCAGCCCTTCTACCACCTCTATGCCGAGAACGCGGAAACCGAATACGTGGCCTACGTCTCGGAGCAGAACCTGGTCGCCGACGAATCGGGCGAGCCCCTGCGCCATCCGCAGATCGAAGAGGCCTTCGTGGAGGACGACAACGGCGACCTCCACGCCCGCGAGCGCCGGATGAACTGACGCCGCCGGGACCGACCAACCCGGCCCACCCCTCCTCGCCCCCCCGACGCACGCCTCGCTGGCCATCGCCGAAGCGCGCCCGCGGTCGCTTCCACTGAGGTTCGCCGATCCGCCCAGCAAAAAGGGCGCCCGAGGCGCCCTTTGGAATCGTCGAATCCGGCCGTGCCGCCGATCACGGCTTCGGCTTGTCGGCCGACAGCTTCTGGCGCAGCTCCTCGGCGCGCTTCTGCAGCTCCTGCTCGAGCTGGGCCTGGGACTGCGGGTCCTTGGTCGGGTCGATGCCCGGGCCCTCGTGCGACTCCTTGAAGCCGGCGAGGCCGAAGGGGAAGTTCTGCGGCTTCTCCTGCAGGTTCAGGGTGGTGACGACCAGCACCTGGCCCTTCTTCATGCCCGCGATGAAGGGATCGGAGACCGGCATCTCGGCATAGCAGGCGTTGGGGAAGCAGATCGTGTACTTCGCCTCCTCGCGCTTGCCCTTGTCCACGCCGATGCGGAGGCCGGGCTGGACCAGGTAGTTCGGCGGGACGGCGATCAGCAGCATCTTCTTCGGGTCGCCCGAGATCTCGCGGAGCGCGACCGAGCCGACCACCTGGCCGTCCTCGGTGCGCAACTCCTGCGCGATCAGGCAGATATCACGGCCCTCGGGGTCCTTGGAGCAGAGCTTGACCCAAGGGTTCGGCTGGCCGGGCTGCAGCTTGGCGCCGTCGACCTCCGGAGCCTTGGCGGCCTCCGCGGGCTTGGCGGCTGGCGCCGCCGGCTTGGCGGCGGGAGCGGCGGGCTTCGGGGCAGCCGGGGCGGTCGGCGCGGCGGCGGGCGGGGTCTGCGCGACAGCCAGGGTCGGCAGCGCCGCGGCGCCGAGCGCCATGCAGGCGACGGCGCCGAACCTCGCGATCATCCGACCCGCCTCGCGCTTGCTCCTGTCTGCCATGTCTCGTCCTTCGAATTCGAGTTCGAACCGTCGGGACCGGCCCGCGCGGATCGTGGGTTGGTGCGTGTCGAATGCGGCGAGACCATGATCTCGCGCACGATCCCGGGGCCGCGGAACCAATCGGCGCCCGACGCGTCAGCCCAGGCGGCCCAGGTCCCGGCCCGCCGACCGGAGCGGCCCGTCTCCTTAGCCCCGATCGCGGCGGATTTCCAGACCCGAGCGTGCCTGGGCGGATACCCGGTCGGCGCCTGTGCTAGATTCGCCGAGATTCGATTGCCGCGAGTGAAAGTCCCCGATGGTCGCCGACGTCCCTGCCGCAGACCGATTCCCTCTCCCAGCCCTCGTCCGCCGCGTCGCCGCCGCGCTCGTGCTCGCCCTCTCGCCCGGCGCCGCCGGCGCGGCCCCCGCCCACGCCATCGCGATGCACGGGGAGCCCCTCTACCCGGCCGGTTTCGAGGGATTCCGCTATGCCCGGCCGGACGCGCCGAAGGGCGGGCGGATCACGTACGGCGTCTTCGGCTCCTTCGACAGCCTGAACCCGTTCATCATCAAGGGGCAGCCGGCCCGCGGCCTGCGCGACGGCGGGCAGGAGAACTTCGTCTACGAGAGCATGATGGTGCGGGGCCAGGACGAGGCCTTCACGCTCTACTGCCTCGTCTGCGAGACGGTCGAGACCCCGGAGGACCGGGCCTGGGTCGAGTTCAGGATCCGCCCGCAGGCGCGATTCTCGGACGGCAAGGCGATCGAGGCGGCGGACGTCGTCCACTCCTTCGAGCTCCTGCGCGACGAGGGCCGGCCCAACGCCGCGCAAGCCTACAAGAAGGTCGCCCGGGTCGAGACGCCGGACCCGCGGACGGTGCGCTTCGTCTTCGAGGACGCGAGCGACAAGGAACTCGCCCTGATCATGGGGCTGATGCCGATCCTGCCGAAGCACCTGATGAGCCGGGAGGACTTCGCGAAGACGTCCCTCGCCCCTCCGGTCGGCAGCGGGCCCTACAAGATCGCCGCCGTCGACCCGGGCAACCGGCTGACCCTGAAGCGCGACCCGAACTACTGGGCCCGCGACCTCGCGGTGAAGCGCGGCTTCGACAATTTCGACGAGATCCGATTCGACTACTACCGGGACCAGAACGCCCTCTTCGAGGCCTTCAAGGCCGGGCTGATCGACGTCTACCCGGAGAGCGATCCGAGCCGCTGGACGACCGGCTACGACTTCCCGGCCGTCACCGACGGGCGCATCGTCAAGGAGACCTTCGAGACGGGCCTGCCGCGCGGCATGTACGGCTTCGTCTTCAACACCCGCAGGCCGGTCTTCGCGGATGTCCGGGTGCGGGAGGCGCTGGCGCGCCTGTTCGACTTCGAATGGGCGAACAAGAACCTCTTCTTCGATCTCTACCGGCGCACGGCGAGCTATTTCGAGGGATCGGAGCTCTCCTCCGTCGGGCGTCCGGCGAGCGAGGCGGAGCGCAAGCTCCTGGCCGCGGTCGGCGCCTCGGTCCGGCCCGACATCCTGGAGGGAACGTGGCGGCCGGCCTCGACGGACGGCTCAGGCCGCGACCGGGCGGCGCTGAAGGCGGCCTTCGACCAGCTCGCCGCCGCCGGGTGGAAGCTCGACAAGGGCGTCATGCGCAACGCGCAGACGGGCCAGCCGCTCGCCTTCGAGATCATCTTCCAGACGCGCGACCAGGAGCGGATCGCCCTCCTCTACCAGCGCACCCTGAAGCAGATCGGCATCGAGGCGGCGGTGCGCACTCTCGACAGCCCGCAATACCAGCGGCGGCGCACGTCCTTCGACTTCGACATGACGCTCTGGATCTGGGGCGCCTCGCTGTCGCCCGGCAACGAGCAGCTCCACCGCTGGAGCGTCGCGGCGGCCGACATCGACGGGTCGTTCAACCTCCCGGGCGCCCGCAACCCGGCGCATGACGCGCTGATCGCCGCCATGCTGGCTGCGAAGTCCCGGGACGACTTCGTGGATGCGGTCAGGGCCTTCGACCGGGTGCTGATCTCCGGCTTCTACGCGGTTCCTCTGTACCATCAGCCGAATGTGTGGCTGGCGCGCTGGACCCGAATCGAGCGACCTTCCACAACGTCGCTCTGGGGGCCGGTGATCGCGGCCTGGTGGGTGAAGCCGGGGAGCTGAGGATGATCGTCGTCTCGGAGGAGCGGAGCGCCGCACACCTGGCGTCCGGCGTCTGGGGGCGGGTGACCCTCGACCAGATCCTCAAGAAGAATGCCCAGACAGCGCCGGATCGGATCGCGGTCGCCGACTTCTCCGACCGGCCGGCCTGGACCCCGGGGCCCGTGGAGGCCCTGACCTACCGGGTGCTCGACGCCAGGATCGAGGCGATCGCGGGCTTCTTCTCGGGGCTGGGGCTGCAGACCGACGCGGTGATCGGGCTGCAATTGCCGCCGACCGCGGATTCGGTGGCGATCTTCTTCGGCGCGCTGCGCGCGGGCCTCGTCGTCGCGCCCCTGCCGCTGGCGCTGCGCGAGGCCGAGGTCGCCGAGCGCATGAAGTCGCTCGGCGCCAAGGCCATGGCGACAGTGGCGGAGACCGCCGGCGAGCGGCACGGCGAGCGCTTGCGCGCGGTGGCGGCCGAACTCTTCCAGATCCGCTTCGTCTTCGGCGCGGGCGCCGAGGTGCCGGACGGACTGATCCCGCTCGAGCGGCTCTATGCGGAGATGGACGCGGTCGGACCGGCGCCCGACCCGCAGCGGCGCGGCAACGCGGCCGACCATTGCGCGACCGTGTCGTTCGTCACCGAGCCGCGGGAGGACGGGGTCGCCACGGTGCCGGTGCCCCGCTCGCACAATCACTGGATCGCGACCGGCCTGATGACCCTCCTGGAGGCACAGGTCGAGACGGGGGCGGTCATCGTCTCGCCCTTCGCGCCTGCCGGGCTGATCGGTATCGGGGCGGGCCTCATGCCCTGGCTGCTCGCGGCCGGGACCCTCGTCACCGGCATGCCGGGGTCGGCCGAGCGCATCGCCGAGGAGGCCACCACGCACGGGGCACGGCACGTGCTGGCGCCGGCCCGCTTCGCCCGGCGCGTGGCCGAACGGCTGGAGGCTCACCGGGTCGACGCGACGGTGCTCGTCATCGGCTCCGACACCACCGCGGACCAGCCGCTCCCGCGCGGATACCGGGCCGTCGACGTCGTGACCCTGGCGGAGCGCGCCGTGGTAGCCCGTCGCCGCCGGGACGCGACCCGGCCCGTCACCCTGCCCGTCGGGCGGATCGGCGCGCCTTCGGACACGAGCATCGGCCCGACGCTGGTCGAGACGCGGCTCATCCCCGCCACGAAGCCGGGAGGAGGCGAGGCCAAGGCCGACAAGGGCGAGATCGCGCTGCGGGGCGCCATGGTGCCGGACGGGCTCTGGCAGAAGGCCGAACGCCCGATGCTGCGCGAGAAGGCGGCCGAGGGCGACGGATGGGTGCGGACCGGCCTCGGCGCGACCCTGACGGCCGAGGATCCGACGCGTTTCGTGCTGGCGGCCCGGACGGCCGACATCGGCGGGCGCGGGGCCCTCGACATCGACCTCGGCCTGCTCGACCGCATCTTCCTGGCGGCCGGCGACCTGATCGACGCCGCCGCCATTCCGATCCAACGGCCGGACGGGTCGGAGCGGATCGCGGCCGCGGTCGTGCCCCGCCCCGGGTCGCGGTTCGACAGGGCCGGCTACCTGGCCGACCTGGCGGGCCTGAGCCTCGGCCTGCACCGGATGCCGGTCGAGGTCTTCACGGTGCCGGCGATCGCGCGCGCGCCGTCCGGCCGGGTCCTGCGCGCCGGCATGGCCTCGCGGCTGGCGCCGGCCGGTTAACCCGCGGTTGACCATGATCGGGCATGCTCTTCCGGAACATCCCCGGGAAAGCTCGACATGACCCATCGCGGCCGCGTCCTCGTCATCGAAGAAGGGTCTTGCGGCACGACGGCCCCCCTGTGGGACAGCATGCGGGGCCAGGGCTTCGACGTCTCCTTCGCGCCGATCGGCGATTCGGGACGGGCCGTGGGGCGTACGGGCCGGCCGGACGTGGTCCTGCTCAACCTCGTGGCGGCGGCCGAGGCGGGCGAGCGGGAGCGCTACCTGGACGCGGCGGCGCGCCTCGCCATGGGGAGCGGGGCGCGGCGGGTGCCGGTGATTGCGGTCGGCGACCCCGGCGAGCCGGGCCGGCCGCTCGGTATCAGCGACGTCCTTCCCGCCCCCTTCTCGGGCAGCCGGCTCGCCAGCCGGATCGGCATGGTGCGTCGGCTCGCGGTCATGCAGAGCGAACTGCGCCGCCGGGTCGAGACCGCCGCCGAGTTCGGAGTCGACTCGCCCGAGGTCGCGATTCCCCCGGCCGATTCCGACGCGAACGTGCTGGTGATCGGCTTTGGGCGGCACTACCTCGCGGTCGAGAACGCGCTCGCCAGGCAGGCCGTGGTGATCGGCGCCTTCAGCCGGGCGACGGCGGTCGACTACCTGTCGCGGCGTGCGTTCGACGCCATCGTGGTCGACATGCGGGCGGAAAAGGCGATCGAGTGCATCGCCGAGCTGCGCGCCGACCCGACCCTGTTCTCCCTGCCGGTGGTGGCGCTCGTGGAGGACCGCGATCTCGGGGCCTATGACCGGCTCGTGGAAGCCGGAGCCAACGAGATCGTCGCCGCGTCGGAGATCGAGGCCGACCTGCCGAGGCGGACGGCCGCGGTCGCCGCCGAGTACCGGTTCCGCGAAGCCCTTCGCAGCGTCTATGCGCGTGGGCGCCACCTCGTGACCAGCGACAGCCTGACCGGGCTCTACGGCCGCGGCTTCCTCATGGCCCACCTCGCCCGGAGCCTCGCGGAGGCGCGGCAGTCCGGCGAGCCGCTGTCCGTCGTCGGACTGGAGGTCGGCGAGCTCCGGGCGGTCAACCGCGCGCACGGCTACGCAGCCGGGGACCACCTCCTACGCCAGATCGGCCTGACCATCGCCAGGCTCGTCCGCGGCGAGGACCTTTCGGCCCGTGTCGCGGGCGGGCGCTTCGCGCTGATCCTGCCGGGGACGGCGGTCGAGGAGGCGGAAGGCGCCATGCGACGCCTGACGGCCGTCCTGCGCCGGACGCGGTTTTCGCTGCCGGGGGCGGTCGGCGCGATCGAGACGGACCCGGACGCCCGCGCGGTCGAGGGCCGCGGGACGGATCCGGAGGCGGTGCTGGCGCGTGCCTTCGGGCACGACCCCGTGGACGGGCGCGGCGGCGGTCGCCAGGAAGGGCCCGCCGCCCTATAGTCGCCCGACGCGGGACCGGGCGGGCCTCCCGGCTCGAATGCGGGTTTCATCGCCGGGGATCGGAGGCCACCCATGACCACGCTCACGCTCGACGTCGTCGTCGACGTCGTCTGCCCCTGGTGCTACGTCGGCAAGCGCCGGCTCGAGAAGGCGATGGCGGCGACGCCGGACATCGACTACGTCGTCCGCTACCGCCCCTTCCAGCTCGATCCCGGCATCCCGCCGCAAGGTCTCGAGCGGCGGGCCTACATCACCGCGAAGCTCGGCGGCGCGGACCGGGTCGCCACCGCGCATGCGCGGCTCGCCGAGATCGGCGCGGCGGACGGGATCCCGTTCCGCTTCGAGGCCATCACGGTCGCGCCCAACACGCTCGACGCCCACCGGGTCATCCGCTGGGCGGCGGAGGCGGAGGTCCAGGCGGATGTGACGGAGCGGCTTTTCAGGACCTACTTCGTGGAGGGCGGCGACATCGGCGACCGCGCCACCCTCGCCCGCGTCGCCCAGGACGCCGGCATGGCGGGCGCGGAGGTGCGCCAATGGCTCGACACCGAGGAGGACCTCGACAGCGTCCGCGCCGAGATCGAGCAGGCGGCCCGCATGGGGATCACGGGCGTCCCCTGCACGCTGATCGAGAGAAAATACGCGGTGACCGGCGCCCAGGACGCGGCCGTGCTGGCGGAAGCCTTCCGGGAGATCGCCGAGGAAAAGCGCTTCGGCGCCAAGAGCTGAGGGCCTACGCCATCCGCCCGAGGCGGGCGCCGGCTTCGGCCAGGTCTTCCGGGAAGGCGTCGCTGGCGAGGTAGGCGTATTCGCGCTGGCGGGCGTCCGGGATCAGGTCGGTCGGGTCCCAGTCCCAGCCGGCGCGGCCTGGATGGCACATGACGACCGGGCGTTCGCCGGGGCCGGTCAGGAAGGCCTTGAACGCGGCGCGGACCGACGGGTCGGGGCGGAAGTTCGTCACGCCGCGGAAGCTGTCGTTGGCGCGGGCGCCGGCGCGGACCGCCCCCTCGGCGAGGCCGCGCGACAGGACCGCGATGAACCCGGCCTTGGCGACCTCGATGCCGCGGCGGCGGATCTCGCGGAGGGGCTCGGCGCAGGACCTGAGCCAGGTCGTCGCAGGCAGCCGTCCGGTGCGAACCTGATCGAGGAGCGCGCGCCGGATGACCGGCAGGACGTGGACGTGCTGGTGGCCGTCGACGAAGTCCGGCGAACGGCCGAAAATCTCCTCGAATCCGGCGATCTGCCGCCGTACCTCGGCCTCGATCTCCGGGTACTGCAGAGCCCGTGCATGAGACCTCCGGATCAGGCCGCCGATGTCCGGCCGGCCGCGGGCGAGGAGCCCCGGCATGGGCCCGAGCGGCGGCAGGTCCGTCAGGGTCAGGTGCAGGCCGATCTCCGTCCTGTCCGCCAGCGCGGCGAGGTCGCCCGCCGTCTCTTTCAGGCTGCGGCCGGCGACCATGCAGCTGACCGCCGACAGTCGGCCCCGGTCGACGAGGTCCAGGACGGCGGCGTCGACGCCCCGGGAAAGCCCGTAGTCGTCGGCGCAGAGCACGATGTTTCTGTTGGAATTCATCCGCCGGGTCTGCCATTGACGATGCGTCGCGCGCTGGTCCCATATAGGTGGGGCGCATCTTACGAGCCGACCATATCGACCCGATTTCGGGAAAGGAATCCGGCAATGACGATGTATCCGGTCGAGCTGGCGCTGAGGGGCGCCCCGGGGCCGGTCTTTTCCGTGGTCCTGCCGATGCGCAACGAGTCGCGCGGCCTCGACCGCCTGTTCGCCCGCCTCGTTCCGGTGCTGCTGGGGCTCGGCCACCCGTTCGAGATCGTCGCCGTCGACGACGGGTCGCTCGACGACACCCTGGCGCGGCTGAAGGCCCTGCGCGCGACCGTGCCGGGCCTCAAGGTCATCAGCCTGTCGCGCAATTTCGGCAAGGAGATCGCGGTCACGGCGGGACTGGCCCGGACGTCCGGGCGCGCGGTCATCCTGATGGACTCGGACCTGCAGCATCCGCCCGAGGGGATTCCGGCGCTGGTCGAGCCCTGGGAGAAGGAGAGCGTGGCGATCGTCTACGCCCGCCGGGTCGGGCTCGACCGCGGCGGCCTGACGCGGCGCATGATGACGCGCACCTTCTACCGGCTCTTCGACATGATGAGCGAGGTGAAGATCGACCGCGAGACCGGCGACTTCATGCTCATCGACCGCAAGGTGGTGGACGCCTTCCTGGCCATGCCCGAGCGCAACCGCTTCAACCGCGGCCTGCTGGCCTGGGCCGGGTTCCAGGCCCGCACCGTGCCGGTCGCCATGCAGGCGCGCGAGAGCGGGGCGAGCCAGTGGGGCATCCTGAAGCTCGTGCGGCTCGCCATGAACGCCATCACGTCCTTCGGCACCCTGCCGCTCAGGATCTGGACCTACCTCGGCACGGCGGTCTCGCTGCTGGCGCTGGCGACCGGCATGTATTTCTTCATCCGGACGCTGCTCTTCGGCGCCGACGTCCCGGGCTACCCGTCCCTGATCGTCGGCCTCATGCTGTCGGCCGGCATCCAGCTCATCGGGCTCGGCATCATCGGGGAGTATATCGGCCACGTCTTCTCCGAGGTGAAGCGCCGGCCGCTCTATTTCGTGCAAGAGGCCGTGGGCTTCGACGAGGCTTCGGCCGCGGAGGGACAGGGGATCGCCACGCCCGCCCCGGCGCCCGCCGCCGACGCGCAGACACCAGCCGCCAACGGGGCCGGCGACCGGTCATGACGGCGACGGGCGGCCTCGCCGCCGGGACGATGCCCGACGCGAGCCGGCGCGGCCTCGAGGCCGCGGCGCTCGTGGTGGTGGCCCTGGCCTGGCTGTACCTGGCCTGGCCGTGGCTCTCCGGCACCTGGACGGTTCCCTGGGACGCCAAGGCGCATTTCCAGCCCCAGCTCGAGTTCCTGGCCGGGTCGATCGCGGCCGGCGAATCCCCCTTCTGGAACCCGTACATTTTCGCTGGCTGGCCGCAGGTGGCCGACCCGCAGTCGCTCATCTTCGTGCCCGCCTTCCTCCTGCTCGCGCTCTTCGACCCGGCGCCGTCCTTCGTCGCCATGGATGCGACGGTGTTCGGGGCCCTACTGGTCGGGGCGCTGGCGCTCGCGCTATGGGGGCGCGATCGGGGCTGGCACCCGGCGGCCGGGGTGGTCGCGGCGCTCTCCTTCGCGTTCGGCGGATCGGCCGCCTGGCGGCTGCAGCATACCGGGCAGGTGATGAGCCTGGCGGTGGTGCCGGTGGTGCTGTTCTGCCTGGCCCGCGCGATCGAGCGCCGGTCCGCCGGCTGGGGGCTGGCGGCGGGCGTCTCGGCCGGCGTGCTGGCGCTCGGGCGCGACCAGATCGCCCTTCTCGGCATCTATCTCCTGGCCGGATACGCCATGACGCTCGCGGCGACCGGCCGGCGGCCCGGGGAGGGCCTCGGACGACGGCTCGCCGGCATGATCAAACCGGGCCTGGCGGCGGCCGTCGGCGGGCTCGCCGTGGTGGTCGTCCCCGTCGCGCTGACGCTGATCCTCGCCGGAGAATCCAACCGGCCCGAGATCGACTACATCGGCGCCGGCAAGGGCTCGCTGCACCCGGCCTCGCTGATCACCGCGGTGATCTCCGACCTCTTCGGGCAGCGCGACCCCGACGTCCACTACTGGGGGCCGCCGAGCGCCGCCTTCAAGGTGCTCGACATCTACCTTGCGCAGAACATGGGCGCGATCTACGCCGGTGCGGTCCCGGTCGCCGCGATCCTGTTCCTGGGGCTCGCGCGCGGGGCGTTGTGGTCGGCGGGCCTGCGATACTGGACGGTCGCCACACTGCTGACGATCGTCTACGCGATCGGCTGGTACACCCCGCTCTTCAAGCCGATCTTCGACCACGTGCCAGGGGTGAAGCTCTACCGCCGGCCTGCGGACGCCACCTTCATCATCGGCCTCGAGATCGCGATCCTCGGCGGCTGGCTCGCGTCCCGCTGGCTACAGGGCGCGATCCCGCCCGCCACGGCGGTCCAGCGTGGGGTTGCCTGGACCCTCGCCGCCCTGACGCTCGTCGTCCTGCCGGTCGCCTTCGGGCTGCATGCGGACCGGCTCGCGGAGGCCGCCAAGCCGACGCTCGTCGCCATGCTGTGGATCGGCGGTGCCATGCTGGCACTCATGCTCGCGCTGGTG
Source organism: Prosthecomicrobium sp. N25 (assembly GCF_037203705.1). Classification (NCBI taxonomy): domain Bacteria; kingdom Pseudomonadati; phylum Pseudomonadota; class Alphaproteobacteria; order Hyphomicrobiales; family Kaistiaceae; genus Prosthecomicrobium; species Prosthecomicrobium sp. N25. The sequence continues at coordinate 2,684,379 of NZ_JBBCAT010000001.1, read as the reverse complement.
CTCGACCGGCGGGCGGCCGTGCTGGTGGTGCTCCTCCTCGGCGGCTACACGGCCGCGGACCTGCACTTCAACAACGCGCCGAACGAATCGACCGCCTACCCGCCGGAGACCTTCCGGGCGCTCGACCCGAAGGGCGCCGACCCGGTCATCGAATACCTGAAGGCCCGCACCCGCGAGACAGCGTCGGGCGCCCGGCGCGACCGCGTCGAACTGGCGGGGCTCGGCTTCCACTGGCCGAACGCCTCGATGGTCCACCGGCTCGACCACACGCTCGGCTACAATCCGCTGCGGCTCAAGGTCTACCAGCAGGCGACGGGCGCGCAGGACACCGTCGGCCTGCCGGACCAGCGGCTCTTCGTGCCGATGTTCCCCTCCTACTCCTCCACCATGGCGAACCTCCTGGGCCTGCGCTGGATCGCGGCGGGGGTGCCGCTCGCCGCCATGGACCCGGGCTACGACCGGGGCTCCATCGTGGAGGTCGCGACCTTCGGCGACACCCGCATCTACGAGAACCGCAAGGCGCTGCCGCGGGCGCTCTTCGTGACAGGCGCGCGGACGGCGGACTTCGCGGGCCTGCTGGCGACCGGCGCCTGGCCGGAAGGCTTTGACCCGACGCGGGAGGTGATCCTCGAGGCGGGCACGCCGGACGCCGTAGCGGCGCCGGCGCCGGCCGCGCCGGTCGACGCGAAGGTGACCATCACGGCCTACCACCACACCGAGGTCGTGGTGACGGTCGACACCCCGCAGGCGGGGTGGGTCGTGCTGAACGACGTGTGGCATCGCTGGTGGCGGGCCAGCGTGGACGGCGCGCCCGCGCCGATCCTGAAGGCGAACGCGATCTTCCGGGCCGTGCGGGTGCCGGCGGGGCGGCACGAGATCCGCTTCACCTTCCACCCCTTCGCGGGCGCCCTAGCGGACCTCGGCGCCCGGTTCGGCGGCTGACCGGCGCGGGCAGCCGCTGCCCGCCACACGGGCTGGCCGGGGGCCGCCCGATCCCCTATCCTTCGTCCTCCCGCCGACCAGCCGCGTCACGAAGCCAGGGAATCAGCGCCGATCATGCCGTCGACCACTGCCGAGATCCTCGCCGCGCTCATCGCCTTCGACACGACGAGCCGGAACTCCAACCTCGACCTCATCGGCTGGGTGGAGGACTACCTCGCGCGGCATGGGGTCGCCTCGAAGCGGGTCTACGACCCGACCGGCACCAAGGCGAACCTGTGGGCGACGATCGGGCCGGAGGACCGGCCGGGCTACATCCTGTCCGGGCACACGGACACGGTGCCGGTCGACGGCCAGGACTGGGCGACGGATCCGTTCCGCCTCACCGAGCAGGACGGCCGCCTCTACGGCCGCGGCACGACGGACATGAAGGGTTTTTTGGCCGCCATGCTCGCCAAGGTGCCGGCGATGACCGCGGCAGGCCTCCGTACGCCGATCCACCTGTGCTTCAGCCATGACGAGGAGGTCGGCTGCATCGGCGTGCGCTACCTCCTGGAAAAGCTCGGCGAGCTCGCGCCCGTCAAGCCGATCGCGACCCTGGTCGGCGAGCCGACCGGCATGCAGGTGATCGTCGCCCACAAGGGCAAGCACAACTACCGGGTCACCGTGCGGGGCCGGCCCTGCCATTCCTCGCTGGCGCCGCAGGGCGTCAACGCCATCGACTTCGCCGCCATGATGGTCGTGAAGATCCGCGAGATCGCCGACCGCTTCGCCGCAGAGGGCCTGCGCGACGAGGCCTACGACATCCCCTTCTCGACCGCCCACACGGGCGTCATCCAGGGCGGGACGGTGCTCAACATCGTGCCGGAGCGGTGCAGCTTCGTGTTCGAGTTCCGGATGCTGCCGGGATCATCGCACCAGCCCTTCGAGGACGAGGTGCGGGCCTACGCGCGGGACGTGCTGGAGCCGCGGATGAAGGCCGTCGACCCCACCACGGGCATCGACATCGAGCTCGCCAACGGCTTCCCGGGCTTCGACACGCCGGCCGAGTCCGAGATCGTCGCCATCGCCAAGCGGCTCGCCGCGCGCAACGACCACGCCAAGGTCGCGTACGGCACGGAGGCCGGCCTCTTCGTCCACATGGCCGGCATCCCGAGCGTGGTGGTCGGCCCCGGCCACATCGAGCAGGCGCACCGGCCGAACGAGTTCATCGCGCTCTCCGAACTATCCAAGTGCGAGGCCTTCCTGGACCGGCTGATCGGGCTGTGCACGTGATGGAACTCAGGATCCGTAGTTGGTGAGCCAATATCTCCGCAAAACCCAGACCGCAATCCTTCGCTGGCTTTCGCTGTACTTTGATATACTCGATGACACGTGCCGACGAATATCGGCTTCCGAGCAATACATTGTTCCTTGAACATTGAGGTATATTGCCAGATCGACATCTAAGCTAATCGCGCGCAGTTTGCATTCAATGCGTGAACCGAGATCCTCGATAGCCGACGCGAGATCACAATTCTCGATCGGTTCCACTTTCTTGCCACATGTCTCCGCCTCCTTATACTCCTTATGCCTCTTTCTTCCCCTTGCCACGACCTCGCTGATCTGAACCGCGGTTCGTGTATTACCTCTCGTAATAAAGCCGTCTGCCTCCGGCATGGATGGCGGAGCAAGATAGATCCGCTCAGCGCCAACATACTGGCCATAAGAATGTAAAATCAGCCCTTCTCGGAGCCACTTGTTTTTATCCTGCCAGAATTCTATACTTGAAGTCATACGATTCTTTTCATTAATTATTCTTTCGAATACATCCATAGGCCCATCGACCAAGAGGGCGTCGCAGATTTCCTCCATTTCCGTCACCAGTCTGTAGTTGCAGTCGCGAATTTGTACATCTTTCAAGGTAATTCCGAAAGGTACGCGGGCCGCCTCGCGCCCGATTGCCGCACTCGACCTCTCCGGCCGCGCGGGCTATGCGGGCGGCGGGCAACAGGAGAGGACGAGTGCCATGAGCGAGATCTGGTTCCGGACCGGCGAGGCGACCGTGCTGGCGGCCGAGGGGCAGGCGACGGACGCCATGCCGGAGGTGCTGATCGGGTCGGTGCGCGGGCCGGTCGGCCAGGGCTTCGCGGCCATGATGGGCCAGGCGGTCGGCCATACCCGCATGTTCGTGGTGCGCGACCTCAACCAGATGGTCCGCCCCGCCACGATGATGACCACCAAGGCGACGATCCATACGGCGGAGTATGTCGAGCTCCTCGGTGGCGTCGTGCAGGGCGCCATCGGCGACGCCATCCTGGACTGCGTGATCGAGGGCACCCTGCCGAAGGACGGCCTCGACGACCTCTGCATGATCGTGATGGTGTGGCTCGACCCGCGCTGCGCGGAGGACCCGAACCTCGACCGGGCGGACCTCTACCGCACCAACTACGAGGCCACCAAGCTCGCCATCGCGCGCGCCATGAAGGGCGAGCCGACGATCGACGAGCTGATCGCCAACCGGAAGACGGTCAAGCACTACGCCCTCGACGGCGTCGTGGAGTACTGAGCCGGGGCGGCTAGCGGATGCGGTCGCGGGCGCGGATCACGAAGGCGATCACCTCGGCGACCGCGCGGTAGAGCGCCTCGGGGATCTCCTGGTCGAGCTCGATGCGGGCAAGCGCCTCGGCGAGCACGGGGTTCTCCTCGATGGCGACGCCGCTCGCCACCGCGGTCTCGACGATCCGCTCGGCGACGGCGCCGCGACCGGTGGCGACCACGCGCGGGGCGCTGCCCTCCTCGTAGGCGAGCGCGACGGCGAGGCGGCTGCGGGCTGGCGGGTCGGCGTCGTCGGTCATGCGCTGCGGTCCACGAAGCGGCCGGCGCCCGGGGCCGCGTCCCCGGCCTGGGGCGGGCGTCCGGCGGCGAGGTGGATCTCGTCGACGGCGAGAGAGGCGCCCTCGAGCGCCTGGCGCAGATGGGCGACCTCGACGGCGAGAAGATCGGCCGCCTCCGGCCGTTCGGTCCAGATCCCGACCGACAGGTGCTGGCCGACGAGGCTCAGCCGCGCGTGAACGGGACCCACGAGGGCGATGTCGACCGAGAAGCGGATGCGCCAGGTCGGCCCGTCGGCCTCGGCGGCGGCGCCGCGTCCGTCGCGCTCGACCTGGAACTGGGCCACCCCGGTGCCCTCGGGCAGGCGGACCGGGACCTCGAAGGTCCACTGGGCCGGCGGCGGCGCGGCCTGCGCGGCTGCGCCGGCGGCGGGGGCTTCCGGGTCCGGGGGCACGGAGGCGATCTGGCTCAGCGTGATGCGCGAGAGGGCGCCTTCGGCTTCGCCGAGCGCGGCCCTGGCGAGGTCGCGGGGCTGGGCATCCCCGGCCAGATGGGACGGGGTCGGCGGCTCGCCGCGCGTCGGGCCGCCGCGCAGAGGCGGAGGCGGCGCCTGCCCGTCGCGCGGCGCCTCGCGCTGTCCGGGCTCGGCGGGGGCGCGCGCAGGGGCCGCACCGGTCTGGGACATGCGGGCCGGGGCGCGGCCGAGGGCCTCGCTCAACGGCCGCAGCACGGACAGCACCTGCGCGAGCATGCGGGCATCCGCCAGGCGGATCTCGGGTCCGTCGCCGGGCGGGCGCACCGGAGGCGGCAGGATCTGCGGCTCCGGCCCTGGGGCGCCGGGGCGCGCGGGGACCTCCGGCCGGGTGGCGACCGGGGCCGCCGCGGAGAGGGTGGCGGAAGATGCGTCGGCCGGCCGCTTCAAGGGATCGGCAGGGCCGATCGGGAGGATCGGCGGGGACGGGACCGACCTGACCGGTTCGCTTTCGGCGGCAAAGGTGGCGGCAGGCGCAAGGGCCGGAGCGGTGGCGGGCGCGGGGGCCTGTGCGGCACCGGGCGCGGCAGGCGGGAGGAGCTGCCCAGCGGGCGCGGCGCCCTGCCCCGGGATCGACGGGGGCGGTCGGGTCGCGGAGGGCGGGATCGTCTCCGGTGGCGTGGCCAGCGGTGCCGGCCGGCCTTCGGCGACGCCCGCAGGGCCATCGTCGGCGCCGCCCGGCGGCCCTCCTGAGGTGACCGTGGCCGGTGAGACCGAGACGGCCGGGCCGGTCCCCGGTGTCCCGAAGGGACCCTGCCCCTGCGGACCGCCCGAGGGGGCGAGCAGCGGGGGACGTACGAGCGCCACCCCATCGGACGGCGACTCGGCCGCCGCGGGTCCGGCGGCGAGCTTCGCGGCGGCGGCGGGCTGCGCCTCGGGGGCGGTCGGCGCGGGCTCGCCCGTGGCCGGGCCGGGGGTGGGCACGGGCGTCCGACCCTGCCCCTCCCCGCCTCCGGCCGGCGGCGCGGACGGGGTGGGCGCAGCGGTCTCGGCCGGCTCGGGATCGGACGGGGCGGCGAGGTAGTCTCCCAGCGCGGCCGTCAGGCGGACCAGCGCGGCCTTGAGGTCCGGGGCCGTTTCCGCGACGGGCCGGCCGGCGGCGAGGCCGGACTCCAGAAAGATGCCCGATCCGGCGACCGCCCGTCGGACCGCCTCGGGGACGGCCTGCGGCGAGGCCTCGAGGCGCTGGGTGAGGACGGCGGAGACGGCCGCGCGCAAGGTGTGCGGCAGGGCCTCCGGGGGCAGTGCGGCCAGCCGTTCCACCGTGGCGTAGAGCGTGGCCAGTCCGGTCTGGCGCGAGAGGGCGCGAGCGGCGGCTTCGGCCAGAGCGCGCTGGCGCAGGAGAGCCGGGTCCGAGGCGGCGGCAATCGGGGCCGGCTCCGGCCCGACGGACAGCGTCACCCGACCGGTGTCCCGGTCGACGGCCTCCACCGATACGCGGACGGCCGCACCGGGCTGCCGCGCCGCCTCGCGCAGGGCGGCGAGCGGGACCTCGGCCTCGCCCAGGCGCGTCGACAGGCGCGCGGTGCCCTTGTCGGTGATCTCCAGGATACGCGCGTCCAGGACCAGTCCGCGCCGCACCGGCCCGGCCTCCACCGCAGGACCTTCCCGGGGCCCTCCGGCCCGTCCGGATACCGCGTCGATCACCATGCCGCCTGCCCTCCGGCCGCTCCGTCGGACGCCGCCGCAATGGTAGGCGGAGCCTGGCGGCCGCGCAAATCAGCGCCCGGAAGGGGCCCCCCGCGGGTGGCCGATGGGCGGCTCGCGCAGTGGTGAGGGCAATCGGGCGCGACTGTGACCGTTTTGCAACATCTACTGTAATACAGGATTCATGGCTTTGCTTTATGTCGCGGATTGCGCTGTATTTTCGGCGCTCCCCTCCAGGACCAACCCGGGTCGTATCCGTGCAGCAGATCAAGCGTGTGTTCGGCCATTTCTCCGTGCCCAGCCCCTTCGAGCTGGCCCTGATCGCCTGTCTCGCCGGACTTGCCCTTGCGGGCCTGATGGTGAGGTGATCTCGCTCTCCCGCGTTTCGTGATTCGCGCGCGCCGGGCCCCCGTGGAGGGCGGCGCGTGTCGTCTCGCCCCGGGGACCGACCATGTCCGACAGTCCGATCTCCGACCCGGCCGCGATCCTCCGGCACGGCGTCGACCCCGACCGGCTCCGCGGCCTGATCGAGCGAGAGCGCGCAGCCTATTCCGCCCGGCGGCCCCGCTCGGCCGCCCTCGCCGCCGAGGCGCGAGCCCACTGGTTCGACGGTGTGCCCCTGCACTGGATGAGCGATTGGGGCCTGCCCTTCCCGCTCTTCCTGGGATCCGCGCAAGGGTCGACGCTCATCGACGCGGACGGGATCGAGCATGTCGATTTCTGCCTCGGCGATACCGGTGCGATGTTCGGCCATTCGCCGCCGCCCGTGGTCCGGGCGGTCGCCGAGCAGGCGGCCCGCGGCCTCACGGCCATGCTCCCGTCGACGCTGGTCCCCGAGGTCGGGCGCCTACTGGCCGAGCGCTTCGGACTGCCGGTCTGGCAGGCGACCCTCAGCGCCAGCGACGCGAACCGGGCGGTGATCCGCTGGGCCCGGGCGCTCACCGGCCGTCCCGACATCTTGGTCTTCAACGGCGCCTACCACGGCATGGTGGACGACGTTCACGTGCGGCTCGGTCCCGAGGGGCCGAGGCTCCGGCCGGGGCTGATGGGGCAGGTCTACGACGTCCGCCGGCACACGCGGGTCGTCGAGTTCAACGACGTGCCGGCGCTGGAGGCCGCCCTGTCGGACCGCCAAGTGGCGCTGGTGCTCGCCGAACCGGTGATGACCAACATCGGCATGGTGCTGCCGGAGCCCGGCATGCACGAGGCCCTGCGGCGCGTGACGCGCGAGGCGGGCACCCTGCTCGCCATCGACGAGACCCACACGATCTCGACGGGCCCTGGCGGCTACACGCGCGCCCACGGACTGGACCCCGACTTCTTCGTCCTGGGCAAGCCGGTGGCGGGCGGCATCCCGGCCGCGGTCTACGGGTTCACCCGGGAGGTGGCGAAGGGCATGGCGGCGGCGCGGGCGGCCGATCCGGGCTATTCGGGCCTGGGCACGACCCTGTCCGCCAACGCCCTCGCCTTCGCGGCCATGCGGGCGACGCTCGCGGAGGTCATGACAGATGCCGCCTACGCGCACATGACGGACCTGGCCGCGGAGCTTGCGGAAGGGCTGCGCGCCGTCATCCGCGGGGCGAACCTGCCCTGGTGCGTGACCGCCGTGGGAGCGCGCGTTGAATTCATGCTCGCCCCCGCCCCGCCCCGGACCGGCGGCGAAGCCGGCCGCATCGGCGAGCCGGCGATCGAGGGCGCCATCCGCCTCGCCCTCCTCAACCGCGGCCTGGTCGTCACGCCGTTCCACGGCATGATGCTGGTCGCGCCCACGACGACGCGCCAGGATGTGGACCGGCTACTCGCAGGCTCCGCGGAAGTCGTTGCCGAAATCGCCTGAGCGCTCAGAAGACGCGCGGCAGGTAGAGGCAGAGATCCAGCGCGGCGAGCAGGATCACCATGCCGATCGCGAAGCGGACGCGGCGCATATCTTTCGGCGCGACAGTCGGCTTCGCAACTTCCACGGGCGCCAGGTCCAGCACGGGCGCCTGCGGCACCATCGCGATCACGTCCGACGTCTCTCCCCGGTATGCCATCTCGCCCCCGAACTCGCTACTCGATGTTCCCCGACCCACAGAGTTCAACGGCGGGCTTACCAATGGGTTAATTCACACTCGCAGTAACCCGCATTTCTGTGGGGTTACAAGCCTCTGCGCTCCGGGACCGCGACGTCGACGACGCGCAGTTGCACTCTTGCATCACCCTGCCAGTGGTCCAGGGACAGGCTGCCGGCCACATGTAGCCCGCGCCCGCGGGAGGCCATGATGGCGTCGCCGAGGGGCTCGCCCCGGGCCCGGAATGCGATCGCCTTGAGATTGCATCCGTCGCCGGAGGCCAGTGCGAGACGCACGTGTCCCTGGCCGACCTCCTCGGCATAAGTCACGCGGTGGGCGGGGAAGACGAAGACGGGCTCCGGATGCCCGGCGCCGTAAGGACCGGCGCGCTCCACCATGTCCACGAAGGCCGGGCTCGCCGCCCCGCCCGAGAGGACGCCGTCGACCGGGAGGTCGGCGATGGCCAGTTCGGCCTCCACGGCGCTGCCGACCCGGTCCGCCACGTGGTCCCGGAAGGCGTCGAGGCGTGCGCGGTCCAGGGTTACCCCGGCCGCCATGGCGTGGCCGCCGCCCTTGACCAGGATACCGGCCTCCACGGCCGAGCGGACGGCCGCGCCGAGGTCGACGCCGGGAATCGAGCGACCCGATCCGGTCCCGACCGGGCCGCGGTCGAAGGCGACCGCGAAGGCCGGGCGACGCCAGCGTTCCTTCAGGCGCGCGGCGATGAGGCCGACGACGCCCGGGTGCCACGTGTCGGATCCGGTGACCACGACCGGACCGGGGTCCCCGCCGGCCTCGACCGCGGCGAGCGCTTCCGCCAGCATCTCGGCCTCGATCACCTGGCGCTCCCGATTGAGCCGGTCGAGCTCGGTGGCGATGCGTTCGGCCTCCAGCGGGTCGTCGGTTGCGAGGAGCCGGGCCCCCAGGGAGGCGTTGCCGATGCGGCCACCGGCGTTGATGCGCGGCCCTATGAGGAAGCCGAGGTGATAGCAGCCGACCGGGCCGCTGAGGCGCGCCATAGTGGCGAGGGCGGCGAGCCCGGTGTTGCCGCGCGCGCGGGCGGCGACGAGGCCCTTCACCACGAAGGCCCGGTTGAGGCCGACCAGGGGGACGACGTCCGCCACGGTCCCGAGAGCGACCAGGTCGAGGAGCGCGAGGAGGTCCGGCTCGCGCCGCTCCCGGAAGAAACCTCGCCGCCGCAACTCCCGGTTCAACGCCACCACGGCCATGAAGGCGACGCCCGCGGCGGCCAGGTAGCCGAGACCGGACAGGTCGTCCTGGCGGTTCGGGTTGACGAGGGCCACGGCGGGCGGGAGGGCGACGCCGCACTGGTGATGGTCCAGGACCACGGTGTCGAGGCCGACTCGCCGCGCCTCCTCGAGGGCCTCGAACCCCGTGGAGCCGCAGTCGAGCGTCACCAGGAGGCGGGCGCCGCCGCGCGCGAGGGTGCGGATCGCCTCCGGATTGGGGCCGTAGCCCTCGATGAGGCGATCGGGGATGTAGACGGTGGGGTCGAGGCCGACCGCCCGGAGGTAGCGGCCGAGGATGGCCGTGCTGGTGGCGCCGTCCACGTCGTAGTCGCCGAAGAGCGCAACGGCCTCGCCGCGCAGGACGGCGTCGGCGAGCCGCGCTGCGGCGGCATCCATGTCGGTCAGGACCGACGGGTCCGGCATCAGGCTCTTGAGGTTCGGGTCGAGGAAGCCGGCGGCGGCCGCCAGGTCCACGCCGCGTCCGACGATGATGCGGGCGATCATCTGGTCGATGTCATGGCGCTGGGTCACCGCCAGGGCCCGGGCCTCGCCTGCGATGTCGAGGCGCTCGCGCCAGGACCGCCCCGTGACGGACCGAACGACGCCGAGCACGGGCCGGTCGGCACGCTCGTCGCTGAATCCGGGGACCCGAATCGTCATGGCGCGATTGAATCGAAAGCGAGGCCCCGCGTCCAGCGATCCGTCCGCCCCACCCACGCCATTCCGCGCCGGGATGGCTCGACCGAGGGGCTCCGCCCAGCCCCTTCGGTGATCAGGATTTCAGATGAAACGCCCGGAGGTCTTCAGCGTAGCGCCGGTAGCGCTCCGCCATTTCACGGATGGCCTGCGCAACGTCTCGGATCTGCTGGAAGTCTTCGGCGATTCCCTGACGCGAACACGAAGCACTGGGAACTTCATACATGGTCTTTTCTCTCGCTCAGATTTGCACCCCTCTCGTGCGGGGGCCCTCGTCTGGCGGATCACTGGATTTTACGCGAGATTTTGTCGAGGTCTGTTCTTTGCAACAATGTGACTAACTCTGCGTTAATGCCTCGCGTTAATATTTTTGACTCAACGTTACTCTACGATCAGATACAAAATTTTAAGCGATTTAAGGCGTACTTCCCTTGCGGCATGAGACCGCCATAAGGGGTAGACGATGTCGTTTTTTCCGCGGAAGTCGAGCTTCTCTGGAGGCTCCGACCTGGAGCATTATCGAGCGGTCGTGGACTCGCTCCCGATCGCCGTGATGACATGCGATCCGGCCACCATGATCATCGACTATGCGAACCGAGCATCCGGCGAACTCCTGGGCCGCCTCAAGCACATCCTGAAGCTGGAGCCGAATGCGATCGTCGGGACCAACATCGACCGGTTCCACGCCAGTCCCGAGCATCAGCGCCGCCTGCTCGCCAATCCAGCGAACCTCCCGCACACGGCACAGATCCGGCTCGGGGACGAGGTCCTGGACCTTACCATCACGGCGGTGCGAAACGGGCGGGGCGACTATGTGCGCGCGGCCCTGACCTGGAACATCGTGACGGAACGGGTGAAGGCCGACCGGGACGCCAAGCGGCTGCTGCAGATGCTCGACAAGATGCCGATCAACGTCATGACTTGCGAGCCCGGCACGTTCCGGATCAACTACGTGAACCAGACCAGCATCGCGACGATGCGGAATCTCGAGAAGTACCTGCCCATCAAGGCGGACGCGCTGCTCGGGTCCTCGGTCGACGTGTTCCACAAGAACCCGGCCCATCAGCACCGCATGCTGTCGGATCCGTCGCGCCTGCCGCACCGGGCGGTCATCCGCGTCGGGCCCGAGACGCTGCAGCTCGACGTCTCGGCCATCACGGACGAGAAAGGGACCTATCTCGGACCGATGCTGTCCTGGTCAGTCATCACCGACAAGGTCAAGATGGCCGAGGACGTGACGGTGGTCGTGGAGGCGATGAACGAGGTCGCGGCCGGGCTCGAAACCGCCTCCTCGGACCTGAACACCATTTCGCGCGACGCGCAGGCGAAGGCCTCCTCGGTCTCGGCGGCCTCGCAGGAGATGAGCGCGTCCATCAAGGAGATCACCGAGCGGATGGCCGAGACCGCGCAGGTCTCCGCGCGCGCCAGTTCCGAAGCCGAGGTCTGCTCGACCCGGATGGGGAGCCTGGCCACCAAGTCCGCCAAGATCGGCGACATCGTCAACATGATCGAGGCCATCGCGGACCAGACCAAGCTCCTGGCCCTCAACGCCACCATCGAGGCCGCGCGCGCGGGTACGGCGGGGCGCGGCTTCGCGGTCGTGGCCTCGGAGGTCAAGGCCCTGTCCGAACAGACCAGCCGTGCCACGGAGGAGATCCGCAGCCAGATCTCGGAGATGCAGAAGGACACGGCGGCGGCTGTCCAGTCGACGCGCGACATCACCCGGGTGATCGGCGAGATCCGGGAGTTCACGACCGCGGTCGCGGGCGCCATGGAAGAGCAGCAGGCGGCGACCGACGAGGTCTCCTCGCTGATCTCCGGGGTGACCCATGCCGCCGACACAACCCTGACGTCCGCCTCCAACGTCGCCGAGATGGTCGGCCGCATCAAGATCGCGACCAGCAAGAACTCGCAGATCGAAGCGTTCCTGAAGTCCTGACGGAGGTCCGACGGGGGGCGTTGTGCGTTGGGTTGGCCCGTGCTACCGCGCGGGTTTCCGGTGACCCGCGGAGCCGGCCAATGCGCGCTCTGTCCTCGAGCCTCGCCGTCCTGTTCCTCCTGGCCTGGGTCGGCATCGCGCCGGCCCAGCCGAGCTTCGACTGCGCGACCGCAACGGGCGCAGCCGAACGGGCGATCTGCCTCTCGCCGAGACTGTCGGCCGACGACCGCCGACTCGACGAGGCGTACCGGCGGGCCAGGTCCAGCCTGGGAGACGCCGAGCGGGAAGCCTTGCGGGCCGGCCAGCGCGACTGGATCCGCCGGAGGAATGCCTGCGGCGCCGACCCGGCCTGCCTCGCGGAGGCCTACCGGTCGCGCCTGCAGGAGCTCGGCACCCTCGCCGCGCCGCCGCCCGGCCCCGCAGACGAGGCGGCTCCCGCCGGCGGCTTGCCTTCGCTGGCCCGGAGCCTCGGCGGCATCGCGCGCGTCGAGCCTGGGCCGAACGGCACGGCGATCGCCGTGACGGCTCCCGGCGAGCGCGTTACCCTGATCGAGAAAACCGGCGTGATCTCAGCCGGCTACCCCTGGTTCCTCATCCGATTCGAAGGCGGCCGCGGCTACCAGTGGGGCGGCGACCTCTGCACGGAAGGCGTGCCGCAGCCCGGCACGCGGCGGACCTGCTGAGGCCGGCAGCAAGGGATGATCGGCGCCGGCCAGCCTGTCTCGCCACGGTTCCGCCGTCCGCTCCCTGGATGGCTCCTGCAGTCCGGCCGGACCGAACCGACCGCCCCCGAGAGCCTCACATCTCCAGGTCGAACTTCTCCGGGTCGTTGTGGGCGGCGCGGATCCAGCGGACGGTCTTGGAGGAGGAGCGCATCACGATCGTGTGGGTCACGATGCGGCGGCGGCCGAACTTGACGCCCTGGAGCATGTTGCCGTCGGTCACACCCGTGGCGGCGAAGAGGACGTCGCCCTTGGCCATGTCCTCGTGGCTGTAGATCCGGCGCGGGTCGGTGATGCCCATCTTGGCGGCGCGCTCGATTTTCTCTCGCGTGTCGAGGACGAGCCGGCCCTGCATCTGGCCCCCCGTGCAGCGCAGCGCCGCGGCGGCGAGGACACCCTCGGGCGCACCGCCGGAGCCGAGGTAGATGTCGATGCCGGTCTCGGCCGGCTCGGTGGTGTGGATGACGCCGGCCACGTCGCCGTCGCCGATCAGCCGGATGGCACAGCCGGTCGCGCGCACCTCCTCGATCAGTTTGGCGTGGCGCGGCCGGTCGAGGATGCACGCGGTCACCTCGGAGATCGGCACCATCTTGGCGTTGGCGAGCGCCTGGATGTTCTCGCCCGGAGGGGCGTCGATGTCGATCAGGTTCTTCGGATAGCCGGGCCCGATGGCGATCTTCTCCATGTAGACGTCGGGGGCGTAGAGGAGCGCGCCCTCGCTCGCCAGGGCGATGACGGCGATGGAGTTGGGCAGGTTCTTGGCGCAGATCGTCGTGCCCTCGAGCGGGTCGAGGGCGATGTCGACCTTCGGGCCGCGGCCGGTGCCGACCTTCTCGCCGATGTAGAGCATCGGCGCCTCGTCGCGCTCGCCCTCGCCGATCACCACGGTTCCGTCGATCGAGAGGTTGTTGAGCTCCGCCCGCATGGCGTTGACGGCGGCCTGGTCGGCGGCCATCTCGTCGCCCCGACCGCGAAGGCGCGCCGCAGCCACGGCGGCCCGCTCGGTCACCCGCGCCAGCTCGATGGAGAGAACGCGATCGAGACGGATGTCCTCGCCGACCCCGCCGGGGGCATGATTGACGGTCATGGCTGCTGCGTCCTTCTCTTCTTTCGCGCTCAAAGCGGCTCGATGCGGATGAACTGCGGTTCGCCCGCGACATGGCCGTCCTCGCGGATGCGGTCCAACGCCTCGCGGATCGCGGCCTCGGTGGTCTCGTAGGTGATCATGATGATCGACTGGGGGTCGGCCGGCGACTGGGTCGCGGTCGCGGCCTGGTGGGGCGCGCGCTTGCGCTGGACGATCGATTCCAGCGAAATGCCGCGCTCGGCCATGCGGGTCGCGATGGAGGCGAGCGCGCCGGGACGGTCGTGGACGGAGAGGCGGACGTAGTAGCCGCCCTTGTGGGCGCGCACGCCGGCGGGCCGGTAGGGCTCCATGTGCTCGGACGGGCGGCCCATGACGTCGAGCGCCGTGCCGCGGGCGATGTCGGCGATGTCGCCGACGACCGAGGAGGCGGTGGCGTCGCCGCCGGCCCCGGGGCCGACCAGCATCAGGCGGCCGACGAAGTCTCCGTCGACCGAGACCGCGTTCAGGACGCCGTCGATGCGGGCGATGGCGGAGGCCTTGGGCACGAGGGTCGGGTGGACGCGCTGCTCGATGCCGGTCTCGGTGCGCTCCGCGATGCCGAGGAGCTTGAGCCGGTAGCCTAGTTCGTCCGCGGCCTCGATGTCCGACAGGGTGATCGACTGGATCCCCTCGACGTAGATCGAGTCCACGTCGATCTCGGTGCCGAAGGCGAGGCTCGTCAGGAGCGCGAGCTTGTGGGCGGCATCGAAGCCGCCGATGTCGAAGGTCGGGTCGGCCTCGGCGTAGCCGAGCCGCTGGGCCTCGGAGAGGCAGGCGCCGAAGGAGAGCTGTTCCTGCTCCATCCGGGTCAGGATGTAGTTGCAGGTGCCGTTGAGGATGCCGGCGACGCGGCTGACGCGGTTGCCGGCGAGCGCCTCGCGCAGGGTCTTGATGATCGGGATGCCGCCGGCGACGGCCGCCTCGAAGTTGAGGCTGACGCCCTTCTTCTCGGCGAGCCGGGCGAGCTCGTTGCCGTGGCGGGCGAGCAGCGCCTTGTTGGCGGTGACCACGTGCTTGCCGGTCTCGAGCGCGGCGCGGACGCTCTCCTCGGCCGGCCCCGAGGCGCCGCCCATCAATTCGACGAAGACGTCGATGGACGGGTCCATGGCGAGCTTCACCGGGTCCTGGAACCAGTTCACGTTGCCGATGTCGATGCCGCGGTCGCGGGTGCGGTCGCGGGCGGACACGGCCCGCAGCACGATCGGACGGCCGCAGCGCAGGGCGAGGTCCTTGCCGTGCCGGTCGAGGAGCCGGACGACGGAGGCCCCGACGGTACCGAGGCCGGCGAGGCCGAGACGGAGACTGGACTGCATCGGACGATGGATCTTTCGCGAAACGGAGGACGCCGGCGCCCGGGGGCGGGCCGCCGGCCGGACGGATCAGCGGCGCGCCGACATGGGGATGACGTTGTGCAGGATCTTGTCGGCGCCGTCGAAGAAGCGGCGGACGTTGCGGGCGGCCTGGCGGATGCGCTGCTCGTTCTCGACCAGCGCGATGCGCACGTAGTCGTCGCCGTGCTCGCCGAAGCCGATGCCGGGCGCGACCGCGATGTCCGCCTTCTCGACCAGGAGCTTGGAGAACTCGAGCGAGCCGAGGTGGCGGAACTTCTCCGGGATCGGCACCCAGGCGAACATGGAGGCCCTCGGGGCCGGGATGTCCCAGCCGGCCTTGCCGAAGGCATCGACCATCACGTCGCGGCGCTTTTTGTAGGTCTCGCGGATCTCCGCGATGGCGGCGTCGCCGGCATTGAGCGCCGCAGCGGCGGCGACCTGGATCGGCGTGTAGGCGCCGTAGTCGAGGTAGCTCTTGACGCGGGCGAGCGCCGCGATCAGCCGCTCGTTGCCGACCGCGAAGCCGATGCGCCAGCCGGGCATCGAGAAGGATTTCGACATGGAGGTGAACTCGACGGCCACGTCGAAGGCGCCGGGAACCTCCAGGATCGAGGGCGGCGGCTCGTCGTCGAAATAGATCTCCGAATAGGCGAGGTCGGAGAGCAGGAAGATGCCGTGCTTCTTCGCGAAGGCCACGCAATCCTTGTAGAACTCGAGATCGGCGGTGACCGCGGTCGGGTTCGACGGGTAGCAGAGCACGACGGCGAGCGGCTTGGGGATCGAGTGGATCACCGCCCGCTCGAGCGCCTCGAAGAAGGCCGGGCCGGGCTCGCAGGGGATCGAGCGGATCACGCCGCCGACCATCAGGAAGCCGAAGGCGTGGATCGGGTAGCTCGGGTTCGGCGTCAGGATCACGTCGCCGGGGGCGGTGATCGCCTGCGCCATGTTGACGAAGCCCTCCTTGGACCCGAGCGTCGCGACGACCTGGGTGTCCGGGTTGAGCTTCACGCCGAAGCGGCGGTCGTAGTAGGCGGCCTGGGCCCGGCGCAGCCCCGCGATGCCCTTGGACGCCGAATAGCGGTTCGTGCGCGGCTTGCCGACCGTCTCGATCAGCTTCTCCTCGATGAAGCGGGGGGTCGGCAGGTCCGGGTTGCCCATGCCGAGGTCGATGATGTCGGCGCCGTTCGCCCGCGCCTGGGCCTTCAGACGGTTGACCTGCTCGAACACGTACGGCGGGAGCCGTCGGATCTTGTGGAACTCGTCCATCGCAGCGTTTCCTTCCGAAGGTCGGGCCGGGACCGCCTCGCATCCCGGTCGTTGCATCTCAGCATGGCGCCCCAGCCGGCTGAATCGCGACAGCCATAGCGCCGGGGCCTGCGTTTTACCAGATGTGCGGCCGAGGCCGATACGGGGATTCGTCGTCGCGGGCGGGGCTCCCGGGCCCACGAAAGCGCCAGCTCCCGCGAAGGCATCGGGAAACCGCCGGACACGACGAGAGTCTCTGTTGTAGGCGGGCGGTCGACCTGCCAAATAGGAGTCACCCGGAGGCAAGCGGCCCGGGCGTGCGTCGCCGATCCGTCGTCGGCCCATGCCACCCGAGACGAGAAGCCGCGACCCCGAAAGAGGCCGAGGAGACGCAGTGCCCATGCCCGGCGAAGGCGACAACCCGCTCCTGCAGTACATCATCAAGAATCCCGAGGCCTTCGCGCACAACCTCGCCCGCGCCGTGGAACAGGCCGGCCGGGCCGCGGCCGCCTACATGAAGCCCCGCGAGGAGGGCAAGGCGCGCGACGAACTGGCCGACGAGCTCGCGCATGTGTTCAAGACGCTGGCGCAGGTCGGCGACTACTGGATGCGCGATCCGCAGCGCGCCGTGGAGGCCCAGACCAAGCTCTGGACCGGCTACATGGAGATCTGGAACCGGTCGCTGAAGCGGATGGCCGGCGAAGCCGCCGAGCCTGCCTTCAAGCCCGACCCGCGCGACAAGCGCTTCCAGGACCCGGAGTGGAACGAGAACCGGTTCTTCGACCTCCTGAAGCAGATGTACCTGGCCACGTCCCAGTGGGCCGAGGAGATCGTCGACCGGGCCGAGGGGCTGGACGAGCACACCCGGCATAAGGCCGAGTTCTTCATGCGCCAGATCACGAGCGCGCTGGCGCCCTCGAATTTCCTGCTGACCAACCCTGAGCTCCTGCGCGAGACGATGTCGTCGCACGGCGAGAACCTCGTACGCGGCCTCCGGATGATGGCGGAGGACATCGCGGCGGGGGGCGGCGACCTGAGGATCCGGCAGGCGAGCCCGGGCACTTTCAAGGTCGGCGAGAACCTCGCGACCACGCCCGGCAAGGTCGTCTACCAGAACGAGGTCTGCCAGGTCCTCCAGTACGAGCCATCGACCGAGACCGTGCTGAAGCGGCCGCTCCTGATCGTGCCGCCGTGGATCAACAAGTTCTACATCCTGGATCTCAATCCGGAGAAGAGCTTCATCCGCTGGGCGGTCTCGCAGGGCCACACGGTCTTCGTCATCTCCTGGGTCAACCCGGACCAGCGTCAGTCCGAGAAGTCGTTCGAGCACTACATGCGCGAGGGCATCCTGACGGCCCTCGACGTGATCGAGCAGGCGACCGGCGAGCGGCAGGCGAACACGATCGGCTATTGCGTAGGGGGCACGCTGCTCTCCGTCACGCTCGCCTACTGCGCGGCGGTCGGCGACGACCGGATCAAGAGCGCGACGCTCTTCACCACGCAGGTCGACTTCAAGTATGCCGGCGACCTGAAGGTCTTCGTGGACGAGGAGCAGATCCGCGTCATCGAGGAGCGCATGAAGGAGAAGGGCTATCTCGAGGGCAAGAAGATGGCCTCGGCCTTCAACATGCTGCGCTCGAACGACCTGATCTGGCCCTACTTCATCAACAACTACATGAAGGGCAAGGAGCCCTTCCCGTTCGACCTGCTCTACTGGAACTCCGACTCGACCCGGATGCCGGCGGCGAACCACAGCTACTACCTGCGCAACTGCTACCTGGACAACAAGCTGACACGCGGCGAGATGGAGCTGGCCGGGATGAAGCTGGACCTGAAGAAGGTCAAGATCCCGGTCTACAACCTCGCCGCCCGCGAAGACCACATCGCGCCGGCGCGGTCGGTGTTCGAAGGGTCGAAGTATTTCGGCGGGCCGGTCCAGTACGTGCTGGCGGGGTCGGGCCACATCGCGGGCGTGGTCAACCCCGCCTCCAAGCCGAAATACCAATACTGGACCGATGGCCCTGTGAAGGGAACGCTCGAGGAGTGGATCGCCAAGGCGACCGAGAACCCGGGCACCTGGTGGCCGCACTGGCAGACCTGGGTCTCCGGCCTCGCCCCCGAGACCGTCAAGGCCCGCAAGCCCGGCGGACGCAAGCTGAAGCCGATCGAGGACGCACCGGGGAGCTATGTGAAGGTCAGGGCGTGAGGGACGGGCGACAGGGCCTCTGCCGCCCGGGTCTCGGCCCCAATGACGGGTACCGGGAGGTCGGCGTCGGAAAGCGGGATCCCCTGCACAGCCCTTATACCGGAGCCTCCACCGCCCCCTCTCCCCCGCATCCCCGGCCGGAGCGCAGCGGAGAGCCGGGTCCAGCGCCCGATATCGGCGGTCCCTTCACGTAGGCGATGGGGAGAGCGGGGCCGGCGTCGCCGTATCCCGGCCTGACGGATGCCCCCTCACACCCCGTAGACCTGGTCCGCCCGCTTCTCGAAGGCGCCGGCGAATTTGTGGAAGGCGCGGTCGAAGACGGCGCCCATGAGGGCGCCGAGGGTGCGGCTCTTGAACTCGTAGGCGATGTAGAAGCCGACCTCGCAGCTCTTCTCGCCGGTGGGCACGAAGGTCCAGCGGTTCTCCAGGCTGCGGAAGGGGCCGTCGAGGTATTCGACCAGGATGCGGTTCTCGGCCGGCTCCAGGGTGACCCGGCTCGTGAAGGTCTCGCGGAAGACCTTGTAGGCGACGGTCATGTCCGCGATCAGGACGGTGCGCCCGTCGTCGAGATCCTGCCGGCCGCGGATGCGCAGGGCCTCGCAGAGGGGCACGAACTTCGGATAGCTCTCCACGTCCGCCACCAGGGCGAACATGTCCGAGGCCGCGTGCTTCACCCGGTGCCGGGTCTCGAACTTCGGCATCGGCGGCTCAGCGTCCGGCGGCCGCGCGGGCGGCCTTCAGCTTCTCGAAGTCCTCCCCGGCGTGGTGTGAGGAGCGGGTGAGCGGGCTCGAGGACACCATCAGGAATCCCTTGGCGTAGGCGACGGTTTCATAGGCCTTGAACTCCTCGGGCGTGACGAAGTTCAGGACCGGGTGGTGCTTCTTCGTCGGCTGCAGGTACTGGCCGATGGTCAGGAAGTCGACCTCGGCGGAGCGCAGGTCGTCCATGAGTTGGAGCACCTCGTTCCGCTCCTCGCCGAGGCCGACCATGATGCCGGACTTGGTGAAGAGGGTTGGGTCGATCTCCTTGACCTGCTGGAGCAGGCGGATCGAGTGGAAGTAGCGCGCGCCGGGGCGGACCCTCAGGTATTTCGACGGGACGGTCTCGAGGTTGTGGTTGAAGACGTCGGGCCGGGCCCGGACGACCACCTCGAGGGCGCCCGGCTTGCGCAGGAAGTCCGGCGTCAGGACCTCGATGGTGGTGCGCGGCGAGCGGGCGCGGATGGCGGCGATCACGGCGGCGAAATGGCCGGCGCCGCCGTCGTCGAGGTCGTCGCGGTCGACGGAGGTGATGACCACGTGGGCCAGGCCGAGCTTGGCGACGGCCTCCGCGACGCTCTCCGGCTCGGTCCGGTCGAGCGCCTCGGGCATGCCGGTCTTGACGTTGCAGAAGGCGCAGGCCCGCGTGCAGGTGTCGCCCATGATCATGAAGGTGGCGTGCTTCTTCGACCAGCACTCGCCGATGTTCGGGCAACCGGCCTCCTCGCACACGGTCACGAGCTTGTTCTCGCGCACGATCGCCCGGGTCTCGTTGTAGATCGGCGAGCCCGGGGCCTTGACGCGGATCCAGTCGGGCTTGCGCGCGATCGGCTGGTCGGGCCGGTGGGCCTTCTCGGGGTGGCGGGGCTTCAGGCCCTTGGCGGTATCGAGCAGGGTGACCATGATGCACTCCGGATGGGGCCCCGGCGGGGGCGCCGGCCGAGAACGTCTCGCCGGTCTATATGGCGTGTCCCGTCGCCCCGGACGACCCCTCCTTCCGGCGAGGTTCGCCAGGATTTCGGCCGCGGT
The DNA here is from genome assembly GCF_037203705.1 of Prosthecomicrobium sp. N25. Lineage (NCBI taxonomy): Bacteria > Pseudomonadati > Pseudomonadota > Alphaproteobacteria > Hyphomicrobiales > Kaistiaceae > Prosthecomicrobium > Prosthecomicrobium sp. N25. Next base: position 2,664,093 of record NZ_JBBCAT010000001.1, on the reverse strand, counting down.
TCACTCCACCCGCGCGCCCTCGACGAATTTGACCGGCGCGACCGGGCGGCCGCGCGGGTCGAGTTCGATGCCGACGGTGCGACCGGCGGCACCCTTGGGCGGCTCCGCGAGCGTGATGGTGCCCGCGAAACCCTTCTGCTCGTAGCCGACCGGCTCGGGGCCGCCCCGGGCCTCATAGGCGAGCGAGGAGACGCCCTTGGTCGGGATGATCCTGACCTGCCAGACGACCCCGACCGGGGCGCCGCAGTCCGACCGGGTCACCTCCCAGTCGGTCCCGCTCGACCGGCCCTTCGCCTTCACCTCCGCCGGGCAGAAGTCCCGGCTGCCCCACCAGACGACCACGAAGGGACCGATGATGAAGACCAGCGCAGCGAGGGCGAACGCCGAAACGATGAGGCGGTTGCGGAAGCGGGTCGACCGGGCCGCGGCACTCTCTTCTGACGACAAGACGTTCACTCCGACGGACCCTCTCCGCCCGCCGGACGCGTCCGGTCAGGCGATCATGCGCGCGATCAGCACCACGACGACGGCTCCGATGGCGGAGACGACGATCTGCTCGGCGAGCTGGTTGCCGAGACCCAGGCGGATGCCGAGCGCCTGGACCAGGATGCCGCCCACGAAGGAGCCGATCAGACCGGTGACGATATAGCGGACGAGGCCTCCGCCGCCCACCAGGAAACTGGCCAGCCAGCCGGCCACGAGGCCGATCAGGATCCAGATGACGATCGACTTCGCATCCATCGCGATTGCCTCCTCAGGATGTCAGCCAGCTCCAGACGATGATGATCGCGACCGCGATGGCGGCGAGCGCGTACAGCAAGCTGGCGAAAGACGGGATCAACCAGGCCGCCAGGGCCACGCCGATCAGGAGCAGAAGCAGGAGGACCCACCAGCCCGGATGTACGCCGCGCATTCCCCCTCCCCGTGCCCCGTCACATGTGGATCACGCGCCCCTCCGAGTCGAGGACGCTCTCGTGCATCATCTCCGAAAGGGTCGGGTGCGGGAAGACGGTGTGGATCAGGTCTTCCTCCGTGGTCTCCAGGTTCATGGCGATGACGAAACCCTGGATCAGCTCTGTCACCTCCGCGCCGACCATATGGGCACCCAAGAGGCGGCCGGTCTTCTTGTCGAAGATCGTCTTGACGAGACCGTCGGGCTCGCCGAGCGCGATCGCCTTGCCGTTGCCGATGAAGGGGAAGCGGCCGACCTTCACCTCGTAGCCGGCCTCGCGGGCCTTCTTCTCGGTCAGGCCGACCGAGGCGACCTGCGGGTGGCAGTAGGTGCAGCCGGGGATCATGGCCTTGTCCATCGGATGGACGTGCTTGCCGGCGATCGCCTCCAGGCAGATGACGCCCTCGTGCTCGGCCTTGTGGGCGAGCATCGGCGGGCCGGCGACGTCGCCGATCGCGTAGAGGCCCGGCACCGAGGTGCGGCCGAGGCCGTCGGTGACGATGGTGCCGCGATCGGTCTTGACCCCGAGTGCCTCGAGGCCGAGCCCCTCCACGTTGCCCACGACGCCGACGGCCGAGATCACCCGCTCGACCGTCAGGGTCTCGGTGCGGCCGTCCTTGAACTCGAGCGTCGCCGTCACGCTGTCGGCGCCGCGATCGAGCTTCGTCACCTTGGTCTCGGTGTGGATCTTGAGGCCCTGCTTCTCGAACTGCTTGCGGGCGAGCTTGGAGATCTCCTCGTCCTCGACCGGCATGACCTGCGGCAGGACCTCGACGACCGTCACCTCGGCGCCCATGGTGCGGTAGAAGCTCGCGAACTCGATGCCGATCGCGCCGGATCCGACCACGAGGAGCGACTTCGGCATGCGGTCGGGGACCATCGCCTCGAAATAGGTCCAGACCAGCTTGCCGTCCGGCTCCAGCCCGGGCAGCACGCGGGGCCGCGCCCCGGTCGCCACCACGACGTGCTTCGCCTTGTAGTCGCCCGCGCCCTTGGCGCCGCGCGGGGCCGGGTTCGGCTTGCCGTATTCGGTGTCGTTGGCCGGGGCGACCTTGACCACCCCGCCGCCGCCGAGGCTGGCGCGGCCCCAGATGATGTCGACCTTGTTCTTCTTCAGGAGACCGGTGACGCCCATGTTGAGCTGGCCGGAGACGCCGCGCGAGCGCTTGACGATGGCCGCCGCATCGAAGCCGACGCCCTGGGCGGAGAGCCCGTAGGCCCCGGCGTGGGTCATGTAGTGGTAGATCTCGGCGGAGCGGAGCAGCGCCTTGGTGGGGATGCAGCCCCAGTTCAGGCAGATGCCGCCGAGGTGCTTCGCCTCGACCACGGCGGTCCGGAAGCCCAGCTGCGCCGAACGGATCGCGGCCACGTAGCCGCCCGGCCCGCCGCCGATGACGATGACGTCGTAGTCAGACATAGGCTTCGCCTCTCCTCGCTCTCGGCCGCCCGGGGCGGCGAAGCGGCTATGGTTCGAGACGCCGGACGCGGGCGTCCATCGCCTTGAGCTCGCCGCGGATCATTTCGATGTCGGCCGTGTCGAGGCCCAGCTGCCCGAAGGCGACCTGAATGTTTCCCTTGAGCTGCCCGGTCTGCTCCCGCTGGTCGAGCAGGAGGGCCTTGATCTCGGCGAGGGCCGGCATCATGAGGTCCGTCATGTCGCCCATTGCCGCCGCCTCCCGCACCGCCTGCCTCAGACAAGCATGCTCATCGGCTTCTCGATCAGGTCGCGGAAGGCGGCGAGCAGCTCGGCGCCGAGGGCACCGTCGATGGCGCGGTGGTCGCAGGAGAGCGTGCAGGTCATCTGCTGGACTACCTTGATCTCCCCGCCGCGCACGACCGCCCGCGGCTCGCCCGCGCCAACCGCCAGGATGGTGGCGTGCGGCGGGTTGATGATCGCGGTGAAGTGCTTCATGCCGTACATGCCGAGGTTGGAGACGGCCGTGGTGCCGCCCTGGTACTCCTCGGGCTTCAGCTTGCGGGCGCGGGCGCGGGCCGCGTAGTCCTTGGCCTCGTTGGCGATGGCGGAGAGCGACTTCGTCTCCGCCTTGCGCACGATCGGGGTGATGAGGCCGCCCGGCAGGGCGACCGCGATGCCGACATCGGAATGGCGGTGTTTCACCATGGCGCCCTCGGTCCAGGACACGTTGCAGTCCGGGATACGCTGGAGCGCCAGGGCCAGGGCCTTGATGACGAAGTCGTTGACCGAGATCTTGTAGGCGGGCTTGCCGTCCTTCGCGGGGGCCGCCGCGTTGATCTCCTCGCGGAGCTTCATCAGGGCGCCGATGTCGCAGTCGACGGTCAGGTAGAAGGTCGGAACCTGAAGGTTGCTCTCGCCGAGGCGCCGGGCGATCGTCTTGCGCATGCCGTCATGCGGGACGAGATCGTAGGAGCCGGGCTCGAAGAGCTTCAGGATGGCCTCGTCCGACGTCGCGGGCGCGGGTGCCGCCTTCGGGGCCGGTGCCGCGGTCGGGGCGGCGGCGGGGGCCGCGGCGGGCGCGCCGGCCTTGGCGGTTCCGGCCTTCACGGCGGCCTCGACGTCGCGCTGGATCACGCGACCGCGCGGGCCGGTGCCCTCCACCTTGGCGATGTCGATGCCGGCCTCGCGAGCGATGCGGCGGGCGAGCGGCGAGGAGAAGATGCGGTTGGCGCCGGAGGCGGCGGCCGGCTGGGCGGCGGGGGCGCCGGCCGGGGCCGGGGACGTGGCCTCGCTGGTGCGCTCGGAGGGGCGCGGTGCCGGGGCGGCCTCGGCCTTCGGGGCGGCGGCGGGCTGGGGCGCGGGCGCGGCCCCTGCCCCGCCGGCGGCCGCGGCGACGTCCTCGCCCTCGCCGGCGAGCACTGCGATCGGCGTGTTGACGGCGACGTCCGCCGTCCCTTCCGCGACAAGGATCCTGGCGAGCGTGCCCTCGTCGACCGCCTCGACTTCCATAGTCGCCTTGTCGGTCTCGATCTCGGCGAGCACGTCGCCGGCCTTGACGCTGTCGCCTTCCTTCTTCAGCCACTTGGCCAGGTTGCCCTTCTCCATCGTGGGCGACAGGGCCGGCATGAGGATATTGGTGGGCATCGAATTCCCCCTCGAACGTCGGATCTTGTCACGGGCGCCCGGAGCGGGCCGGGTGCCTACGAAGAGGCCGCGGGGGACGGGTCGGTCCCCGCGGCCGGGGGATCAGCGGTAAGTGACCGCCCGGACCGCGTCGATGACCTCCTGGACGCTCGGCAGGGCGAGCTTCTCGAGGTTCGCCGCGTAGGGCATGGGGACGTCCTTGCCGGTGACCTTGAGGACCGGGGCGTCCAGGTAGTCGAAGGCCTCGGCGACCAGCCGCGCGGCGATCTCGGAGCCGATCGAGCACTGCGGCCAGCCCTCCTCGACGGTCACGCAGCGGCCGGTCTTCTGGACCGAGCGGATCACCGTCGCCATGTCGAGCGGGCGCAAGGTCCTGAGGTCGATCACCTCGCAGTAGATGTGCTTCTTGGTCAGCTCTTCCGCGGCCTTCATGGCGTAGGTCATGCCGATGCCGAAGGACACGATCGTGCAGTCGTGGCCGGGCCGGGCGACCTTGGCCTTGCCGATCGGGACGACGAAGTCGCCCTTCGGCACCGGCATGGTCTGTCCGTAGAGGATCTCGTTCTCCAGGAAGACCACCGGGTTGGGGTCGCGGATCGCGGCCTTGAGCAGACCCTTGAAGTCGGCCGCCGAATGGGGCTGGACGACCTTCAGGCCGGGCACGCTGCTGTACCAGGCCGAGTAGTCCTGGCTGTGCTGGGCGGCGACGCGGGCGGCGGCGCCGTTCGGGCCGCGGAACACGATCGGGGCACCCATCTGGCCGCCGGACATGTAGAGCGTCTTGGCGGCCGAGTTGATGATGTGGTCGATCGCCTGCATGGCGAAATTGAAGGTCATGAACTCGACGATCGGACGCAGCCCGGTCAGCGCCGCGCCGACGCCGAGGCCGGCGAAGCCGTGTTCGGTGATCGGGGTGTCGATGACGCGCTCGGGGCCGAACTCCTGCAGGAGGCCCTGGGTCACCTTGTAGGCGCCCTGGTACTCGGCGACCTCCTCGCCCATCACGAAGACGGTCGGGTCGCGGCGCATCTCCTCCGCCATGGCGTCGCGCAGGGCCTCGCGGACCGTCTGGTTCACCATCTCGGTGCCGGCCGGATACTCGTCCTCCTCCGGCGTCTCCTCCGGCGCTTTCGGCTGGGCCGGGACGCGGCCCTGGGAGGCCGCTTCCGCGGCGGCGTCGTGCTTGGCGGGCTCTCCGGCGAGGGTCGCCGTCTCGCCGGGCTTCGGCGCGGCCGAGGCTGCGGGCGCCGCGGCGGGCGAGGCGCTCACCGCGGAGGCGTCCTCGCCCTCCGCCGCGATCACGGCAATGGGCGTGTTCACCTTGACGCCCTCGGTCCCGGCCTCGACCAGGATCCTGGCGAGCGTGCCCTCGTCGACGGCCTCGACCTCCATGGTCGCCTTGTCGGTCTCGATCTCGGCGATCACGTCGCCGGCCTTGATGGTGTCGCCCACGGCCTTCAGCCACTTGGCGAGCTTGCCTTCCTCCATGGTGGGGGAAAGCGCGGGCATCAGGATCTCGGTCGCCATCTCTGCCGTCTCCCCCTCACTTCACGATGTCGGTCCAGAGCTCCGACACGTCGGGCTCGGGGTCAGTCTGGGCGAACTCCGCCGCCTCCTGGACGATGTCGCGGACCTCGGCGTCGAGCTTCTTCAGGTCGGCCTCGGTGATCTGGCCGCCCGCGAGCAGGCGGCTCCGGACCTTTTCGATCGGGTCCTGCTCGGTGCGCATCTTCTGGACCTCCTCCTTCGACCGGTACTTGGCCGGGTCGGACATGGAGTGGCCGCGGTAGCGGTAGGTCAGCATCTCGAGGATGTAGGGGCCCTTGCCCGACCGGGCGTGGTCGAGGGCGCGGGTGGCCGCCTCGCGCACGGCGCGGACGTCCATGCCGTCGACCTGCTCGCCGGGGATGTCGAAGGAGACACCACGCTTGGAGAAGTCGACCTGCGCGGAGGCGCGGCTGACCGACGTGCCCATGGCGTACTTGTTGTTCTCGATGACGTAGACGACCGGAAGGTGCCAGAGCGAGGCCATGTTGAAGCTCTCGTAGACCTGGCCCTGGTTGGCGGCGCCGTCGCCGAAGTAGACCACCGCGACGTTGCCGTTCTTGCGGTAGCGGTTGGCGAAGGCGAGGCCGGTGCCGAGCGAGACCTGGGCGCCGACGATGCCGTGGCCGCCGTAGAAGTGCTTCTCGACGGAGAACATGTGCATCGAGCCGCCCTTGCCCTTGGAGTAGCCTCCGCGGCGGCCCGTGAGTTCGGCCATGACGCCCTTCGATTCCATGCCGCATGCGAGCATGTGGCCGTGGTCGCGATAGCCGGTGATGACCTGGTCGCCCTCGATCTGGGCCATCTGCATACCGACCACCACGGCCTCCTGGCCGATGTAGAGGTGGCAGAAGCCGCCGATCAGGCCCATGCCGTACATCTGGCCGGCCTTCTCCTCAAAGCGGCGGATGAGGAGCATCAGGCGGTAGGCGGAGAGTTCCTCCTCGACCGTGAAGGGCGCCGGTCCGGCGTCGGGCTTCGTCTTGGCAGCGGCTCTGGCCATGCGTTTCCTCCGGCGTCGGCGTCGTGCGACTTTTCGCTGCACGAACATAGCCCACGCTGGGGGCGGATCAAGCCATCGGCGGCGATGGCTTGCATCGATGCAAGCCTTTGATGCGCCGCACAAAAGTTTTGATTAACAGAAATCCAGTTACTTCGGCTTGCTCAACTTATTTCTTGTTAATGGCCGCGACGAGCCCCGCTTTGTAGACCACGACCTCCCCGGGCTTCACGTATCCCAGGATATCGCGGGCGCGCTCGTCGAGCATGTCGCTCTCCAGGCTCTGCGCCCGCAGCAGCGAAACCCGCCGCTCGATCTCGGCCTTCTCGGCCTGCACCTCCGCCATGGTGGCGTTCAGCTTGGCCTCCTCCCGGTCTAGGGCCCGGCGGGCCTCGATGCCGAACGACCCGTGCCAGCCGTGCCAGGCGAAATAGCCCGAGAAGCCAAGGGCGATGAGGGGCAGGATCAGGGGACGGAGGATCGATTTCTTGTGCTGACGCGTGGACATGCCGAGGATACGCCGTGCTACGCGGGACTGAACAGCGCCCGGTTGGCCCGGACGTCCCGCATTGCAGCAGCACAGGGTTAACGCCACCTTTCGGGTCCCGGCGGCAGGCGTCACAAAAAGAAGAAGCCGCGCCCGGGGCGCGGCTTCGGGTCGTTCGGGGACTTCCCGTCCCGCTCACTTGGCGCAGACGAGGACCGTCCGGGCACCGTCGCCGTTGCAGGTGGCCCCGTCGTCGCTGTTGACGATGGGACCCGACATGGTGCCGGTGCAGAGGGCGCTGATCATCATCTCGCCGGTTCCGCACGTGGCGCTCGAGCCACCCGTGACCTTGCGCAGCGTGATGCCGCCGAGCACCGTGTTGCCGGACGAGGCCGCGACGCCGGCCGGGCCCGCGGGACCGGCGGGTCCGGGAGGGCCCGGAGGACCGGCAGGTCCCTGGGGGCCTGCGGGGCCCGCAGGACCGCGGGGTCCGGCAGCGCCGTCGGCACCCTTCGGGCCGGCGGGTCCCGGAGGACCGGCGGGCCCTGCCGCGCCGACCGGACCGGCTTCGCCATTGCGGCCGGCCGGGCCGGCCGAACCCTGGGCGCCCGCCGGACCGGGCGGTCCGGCAGGCCCGGGCGGGCCGGCGGGGCCGACGTCACCCTTCGGACCGGGATCGCCCTTCGCGCCGGTCGGACCGGTCGCGCCTTGCGGCCCCTCGCAAGCGGCCAACCCGACGGCCAGCAGCATCGCCACACTCAAACGAGCAAATTTCATAAAGCCCTCCCAACGGAACTTCGGACGCCAGTCTGCAAGTCGCGGGGCGAGAGTCAATCGTCCCGCCACGCAGGGCTGCCGCAAGGCGATGCGCGTTTTTTCCGTGGGATGGGAGGATCGGCGCAACAGGGTCCCCGAGGCCCCCGCCGCAAAGGACCGCTCCACCGCGAACGACGGCAGGGAACGCCCGGCCCCGGCGCGGGCAGCGGCAGGTCCGCGGCCCATTGTCCCGCTCCGGCGTTTTTCCGGGATCGGCTCAGGGGAAGAGGCCGACCTGCTCCAGAGCCAGGGTCTCGGGCCAGCCCATCATGACGTTCATGTTCTGGATGGCGTGGCCGGAGGCGCCCTTCACGAGGTTGTCGAGCACGCACATGATGATGGCGCGACCCTGGCGGCGGTCCTTGGCGACGCCGATCTGGACGAAGTTCGAGCCGCGCACGTGGCGCGTCTGCGGCGCGGCGCCGAAGGGCAGGACCTTGACGAAGTGCTCGCCGGCGTAGCGTTCGGCGAGGATGCGGTGCAGGTCCTCGGCGCTGCGGCCGCTCACGAGGCGCACGTAGATGGTCGACAGGATGCCCCGGTTCATCGGCACGAGGTGCGGGGTGAAGGAGGCGACGACCGGCCGGCCGGCGGCCTTGGAGAAGCCCTGCTCCAGCTCCGCCATGTGCCGGTGATGGCCGACCCCGTAGGCGTGGAAGCCCTCGGAGACCTCGGTGAAGAGGTTGGCCTCCTTGGCGGACCGGCCGGCGCCGCTGACGCCGGACTTGGCGTCGATGACGATCTCGTCCGGATCGATCGCCTTCGCCTCCAGGAGCGGAATGACGGGGAGCTGGCCGCAGGTGGTGTAGCAGCCCGGGTTCGCGACGAGGCGCGCCCGGGCGACCTCGGCGCGGGCGAGCTCGGTGATGCCGTAGACCGCCTCGGCCTGGAGTTCGAGCGCCTTGTGCTCGTGCCCGTACCAGTAGGCGTAGGCGGCCGGGTCGGAGAGGCGGAAGTCGGCCGACAGGTCGACGATCCTCACCCGCTTCGGCACGGCCTTCAACACCTCCTGGGTGGTGGCGTGCGGGAGCGCGCAGAAGACGAGGTCGATACCGTCCCAGTCGAGCTCGGGGATCGCGACGAGGCGCGGGAGGTCGATCCCGTAGAACTGGGGGAACGCCTCGGCCATGGTCGAGCCCGCCTTGCGGTCGGCCGTCAGCGCCGCGATTCGGACGCGCGGATGCACCAGCAGCATGCGCACGAGCTCTGCGCCCGTGTAGCCGGAAGCACCCAGAATGGCGACGTCGATCTTGTCCGTCATGGCGTGACCCTCTCGCGGGAGCGGGTGATATGGCGGATTTGCGCCGCCGAATAAAGACCCAATCCTTCGCGCCCGCACAAACGGCCGTGATCAGGACCCTGTGCGGTCCTTCAGCACGAGCGGCAGGCCGGCCGCCACGAAGGTGACCCGGTCGGCGACGGCGGCGACCGTCTGGTTGAGGCGGCCCTGCAGGTCCCGGAAGCGGCGGGCGAGGGCGTTCTCCGGCACGATGCCGAGCCCGACCTCGTTGGATACCAGGATCACCGGCCCGGCGAGCCCGGCGAGCGCCTCGGCCAGTTCGGCGGCGGCCGCGCCGGGGTCCGGGGCGGCGGGGTCGAACATCAGGTTCGTCAGCCAAAGGGTGAGGCAGTCGACCACCACGATGCGGTCCGGCGCTGCCGCGCGGCCGAGCGCGTCGGCGAGGCGGAGCGGCTCCTCGTGGGTCGTCCAGCGGTCGCCCCGGTCGGCGCGGTGGCGGGCGATGCGCTCGGCCATCTCGGCGTCGCCGGCGGTCGCGGTGGCGATCATGTGGAGGTCGCGCCCGCTCTCGCGAGCCCGCGTCTCGGCGAGGCGCGTCTTGCCGGACCGCGCGCCGCCGAGCACGAAATCCACCGCCGGCACTTCCGCCTTACCGTCCGCCGCCATCGCGCTTCCCCGCTCCCGTCCAGCCTCCCGATTAGACCGGATCCGGCCCCGGAGAAACACCGATCCGCGCGCTCTTCGGTCGCCGGGACTGGAACCGCGGAGGCCGCCTCACCATTTTCCACATTGTCGGCGGCCGGGCTTGGCAAGGCCGGACGACGCTGCTATAGCCACCGCCGCCGCGCCGCCCAGGCGTGATCCGCGATAGCTCAGTTGGTAGAGCGTTCGACTGTTAATCGAATGGTCGCAGGTTCGAGTCCTGCTCGCGGAGCCAGTTTCGAAGAGGGGTCGGACCCGGTGTCCGGCCCCTTTTTCATGACCGCGGGGCGATGCTCCGCGAAGCTCGAACCGACGGGAAGGCCGGCCCGCGCGGGCCCCGTTGCCGCTGAAGCGCCGGCCCGGCACGCCGCCACGATCGGAGCGCCACCGGAGGGCGCCGGGCCCTGCCGCAGTGCGGAATCGATGTTTTCCGCCCGTGAGTTGACGGCGGGAGCCCCGGGATGGCACAGTTTCCCTGCGCTGCACGCCTCAGCAAAACAATCGAGTGCGGCAGCGGGGGGATCGTAATGAGAAACAGAGGCATCGTCGGATTCCGACGGCGAATCGTCTCGGCATGGCGCCCGCTACGGTCCGCCACCGAACGCTATCCGCGCGTTACTCTCGCCGTCTTCGCGCTTGCCGTGTTCGCTTTCGTGGGCACCGCGGTCGACTATTCCAACCGGGCGCTGGCCCGCGCGGATCTGCAGGAGGCCCTCGACGCCGCCTCGCTTTCGGCCGTCAAGGACATCGACATGAAGTCCGACGACGAGGTGCGCAAGACGATCCAGGCGATGATCGAGCGGCGGCTCGTGCCCGACCAGGATCTCGCGAGCCTCGAGGTGGCGGTGGACCGCAAGTCGAAGCGGCTGCGCTGCAAGGCCTCGGTCCGCGTCGATACGACCATCACGGCCCTGATCGGCCCGGCTTTCCACGAGGTCGCGGCCGCGAGCGACACCTCGGTGGCGGTCGCCATGGCGATGCCGCGCTGACCCGCCCCGCGGGTCTCGCCTTCTGATCCCGGCCGTGCGAGTCTCCCCCGAGACTCGCACCAGCCCCTTTGCATGCGCCCGGACATCCTCACCCCGCTCTTCGCCTCCCTCGCCGGGCTCGCCGGGGTGGGACCGAAGACCCAGCGCCTGTTCGACCGCCTCGTCGCCCCCGGGGGCGAGACCGGCGGGACGGCGCGCATCCTCGATCTGCTGTTCCACCTGCCGACCGGCGTGGTCGATCGCCGGAATGCGCCGGGCATCGCGCGCGCGGCCGAGGGCGCCGTCGTGACCCTCGAGGTCAGGATCGACCGGCACCGCCCGCCGCCGCCGGGGAGTCGCGCGCCCTACAGGGTGATGGCCCAGGACGACACCGGCGAGATCGCGCTCGTCTACTTCCATGCCAAGGGCGACTGGCTGCAGAAGCTGCTGCCCGAAGGCGAAAGGCGCGTCGTCTCCGGGCGGGTCGAGTGGTTCAACGGCGCCCCGCAGATGCCGCATCCGGACTACGCGGTGGCGCCGGAGGCGCGCGACACGATCCCGGCGGTCGAGCCCGTCTACCCGCTGACCGAGGGGCTGACGCCGCGGCTCGTCGCGCGGGCCGTGGCGGGGGCGCTGGAGCGCCTGCCCGCGCTGCCGGAGTGGCAGGACCCGGACTGGCTGCAGGCGCAGGGGCTGCCCGCCTTCGCGGAGGCTCTGCGCTCCGTTCACGCGCCCGCCGGGCCGCTCGACCATCCGGCGACCGCCAAGGCCATGACGCGTCTCGCCTATGACGAGCTTCTCGCCTCCCAGCTCGCGCTCGCGCTCGTGCGCCGTGACCTGAAGCGCCGGCCGAAGCCGCCACGCCCGGGCGACGGGCGGCTGAAGGCGCGGATCCTGGCCGCCCTCCCCTACAGCCTCACCGGATCCCAGGCTGCCGCGGTCGCCGAAATCGAGGCCGACATGGCCCGGCCCGAGTGCATGATCCGGCTCCTGCAGGGCGACGTCGGGGCCGGCAAGACGGTGGTCGGCCTGCTGGCGGCGGCGCGGGCGGCGGAAGCCGGGGGGCAGACCGCGTTCATGGCGCCGACCGAGATCCTGGCCCGCCAGCACTTCCGCACCCTGGAGCCCCTCGCCCGGGCGGCAGGGCTCGGCATCGCCATCCTGACCGGCCGGGAGAAGGCCCGCGACCGCGAGGCGGCGATGGCCGGGCTGGCGGACGGGTCGATCTCGATCGTCGTCGGCACGCACGCGCTGGTGCAGGGCCCCGTCGTCTTCCGCGACCTGGCGCTGGCGGTGGTCGACGAGCAGCATCGCTTCGGCGTCCACCAGCGCCTCGCCCTGGCCGCCAAGGGGCCGGGGACCGATCTCCTGGTCATGACCGCAACGCCGATCCCGCGCACGCTGATGATGTCCTACTTCGGCGACGTGGACATTTCCCGCCTCACCGAGAAGCCCGCGGGCCGCAAGCCGGTCGAGACGCGGGCGGTGCCGGTGGAACGCATCGGCGAGGTGGTGGAGCGGCTCGCCGGCGCCATCGCGGACGGGGCAAAGGTCTACTGGGTCTGCCCGCTGGTGGAGGAATCCGAGACGGTCGACCTGGCGGCCGCCGCGGAGCGGGCGGGCGACCTCGGTCATGCGCTCGGGCCCGTGGTGGGCCTGGTGCACGGCCGCCTCAAGGGGGCCGAGAAGGACGAGGTGATGCGCCGCTTCCAGGGCGGCGACCTTCGGGTTCTCGTCGCCACGACGGTCATCGAGGTCGGCGTCGACGTGCCGGACGCGACCATCATGGTGATCGAGCATGCCGAACGCTTCGGGCTGTCGCAGCTCCACCAGTTGCGCGGGCGGGTGGGCCGCGGCCGCGACGCCTCGACGTGCCTCCTGCTCTACAAGGGGCCGCTCGGGGAAACCGCCAAGGCGCGGCTCGCCATCATGCGCGAGACGGAGGACGGGTTCCGGATCGCCGAGGAGGACCTGCGCCTGCGCGGCGGCGGCGAGATCCTGGGGGCGCGCCAGTCCGGTTTGCCCGGCTTCCGCCTGGCCCGCCTCGACCTCCACTCCGACCTGATGGCGGCGGCCCGCGACGACGCCCGCCTGATCCTCGCCCGCGACCCGGACCTGTCCGGCCCGCGCGGCCGGGCCCTGCGCACCCTGCTCTACCTCTTCGAGCGGGACGAGGGCGTGCGGCTGCTCCGGGCAGGGTAACCGCCGGGGACGCCGGCCTTCATCCCATGGAGACGAGACCGCCATGTCCGAGACCCCGGCGAAACATGCCGTCCCGACCGCCCGCTGCGCCCTGACCGGCGCGGAGTACTCCCGGCGGGACCTGGTCGACATCGACACGATCTGGCCGGGCCTCGCCGAGCGGATCCGGCGGGACCATCCGGACCTGCCGACCGACGCGCTGATCTCCCGGGCGGAGGTCGCCCGCTACCGCAACCTCTATTTCCGCGACATCATCACGGCGGAACGGGGCGAGCTGACGGAGCTCGGACGGCAGGTGGCGGAAAGCCTCGCCAACCAGGAAACCGTCGTCGCGGACACGGAGCGGGCCTACGAGGCGCGGCGGAGCTTCGGCGAACGCGTCTCCGACAATCTCTCCTCCTTCGGAGGCAGCTGGACCTTCATCATCGCCTTCGGGGTGGTGCTCGTGGCCTGGGTCGGGGTCAACGCGCTCTGGGGCCAGGGCGCCTTCGACCCCTTCCCGTTCATCCTGTTGAACCTCGTGCTCTCGTGCCTGGCCGCCATCCAGGCACCGATCATCATGATGAGCCAGAAGCGCCAGGAGGCAAAGGACCGCATCCGCTCGGAGAACGACTACCGGGTGAACCTCAAGGCCGAGCTGGAAATCCGGCACCTGCACGAGAAGATGGACCACCTCCTGTCCCGGCAGTGGCAGCGGCTGGCGGAGATCCAGGAGTTGCAGATCGAGATGATCCAGGAGACGCGCGGCCGCCGGTGACTCGAGGCCGGGCTCGGAGGCACAGGTGTGCCCGCATTTGAGGCGCGCGGCCACACAGGAACCACTTGCCGATTGGTTCGACCGGCTTCTAGGATGGTCCCGTCACGACGAGGCCAAGCCCGGGAGCGACCCCGCTGCCGGTTCAGGTCTTCTGCGCGGCCAGGAGCACTCCTGGCCGGACGCAGGAGGCTCGGGAGAGCGAACCATTGTCGGCAGTGATCATGGACGCCGAGCTGCCCGGACCGGACCCTGAGGGGTCGCCGAACGCCGTGACGGCGCTGGAGCGGCTGCGGGTCCGGCTGGAGGACGCCGCCCGCTCGGGGGAGCGGCAGCTGCCGCCGGAGCGGCAGCTCGCGGCCGAGCTCGCGGTCGGGCGCGGGGCGCTGCGCCGGGCACTTGAGGTGCTCGAGGCCGAGGGTCAGATCTGGCGCGTCCAGGGCAAGGGCACGTTCCTCGGCAGCCGCCCGCCCTCCGCCGACGGGCTCGACGGGCTGTCGAGCCGGACGAGCCCGGCGGAAATGATGGAGGTGCGGCTCGAGGTGGAGCCGACGCTGGCGCGGCTCGCGGCCCTGCGCGCCACCGCCGAGGACATCGAGATGATGCGCCGGGTCGCCCGCCGCATCGCGGCCGCGCCGGACGCGGAGGCGCGCGAGCTCTGGGACGGCGCGCTGCACCACCGGATCGCGGAGGCCGCGGGCAACCGGCTCTTCGTCGGACTTTTCGAACTGATCGACAAGGTGCGCCAGGACGCGACCTTTCAGTCCTTGCGCGAGCGCGCCCGGGCGGGCGCCGGGCAGGCGCTGCTGCATGTCCAGCACGACCGCATCATCGACCGGATCGCGGCCCGGGACGCGGCCGGCGCCGAGGCGGCCATGCGCGAGCACCTGGAGACGGTCGCCCGCCGGCTGGCCGCCGCGATGGGCGGACGGGTTCCCCTGGCTCCCGCGGCCGGGCCCTTCGCCGAAGGTGACGCCGATGGCTGAGCCGGCCGGCACGACGCTGCCGAACGCTGTGGTCAGCCCGGGACGGGCGGAGGCCGCGGCCCTGGACGTGGACGGGCCGGTGCTGGAGGTCTCCGGCCTGGCGATCCGGCTCGCCGGCATGAGCCGGGGCATGAACCTGATCGAGGACGTCTCCTTCTCGGTCGCGCCGGGGCGGACGCTGTGCCTCGTCGGCGAATCCGGCTGCGGCAAGTCCCTGACCGCGCTGTCGCTGCTCGGGCTCCTGCCGCCGGCGGCGGAGGTCACGGGCGGGACGATCCGCTTCGCCGGGCAGGACGTGCTGGCGCTCTCCGAGCGGGAGCGGGCGGACCTGCGCGGCGACCGGGTGGCGATGATCTTTCAGGAGCCGATGACCTCGCTGAACCCGGCCTTCACGATCGGCGACCAGATCGGCGAGGGCGTGCTGCGGCACCGCGGCGGGACCCGCGAGGCGGCTCGGGCGCGGGCGCTTGAGCTCCTGCGCCGGGTGCGCATCCCCGCCCCCGAGAAGCGCCTCGACGCCTACCCGCACCAGCTCTCCGGCGGCATGCGGCAGCGCGTGATGATCGCGATGGCGCTCGCGAACGATCCGAAGCTCCTCGTCGCCGACGAGCCCACGACCGCGCTCGACGTGACCATCCAGGCGCAGATCCTCGCCCTCATCAAGCGGCTGCAGGAGGAGAGCGGCACGGCGCTCGTGCTCATCACCCACGATCTCGGGGTCGTGGCGGAGGTCGCCGACGAGGTCGCGGTGATGTATGGCGGGCTGATCGTGGAGCGCGGGCCGGTCACGGCCGTGTTCGACGATCCGCAGCATCCCTACACGATCGGCCTGATGGGGTCGGTGCCGTCGCTCGGCCGCCGCACCGCCAAGCTGGCGACCATTCCGGGCACGGTGCCGCCGCCGGCCCTGCTGCCGGCGGGCTGCCGCTTCGCTGGCCGCTGCCCCTTTGCGGACGCGCGTTGCGCCGCCGAGCCGCCCCCGGTCGTCCGCTTCGGCGCGGGCCACGAGGCGCGCTGCTGGTTCGCACCGCTCGAAACGACCCTCGGAGAGGCCGCATGACGACGCCTGGCGCGCCGCTGCTCGAGACCCGGGGGCTCCGCAAGCATTTCGGCGGGGGACGGACGTTCCTGGCCCGCTCGCCCCTGATCCGCGCGGTCGATGGGGTCGACCTGGCGATCCGGGAGGGCGAGACCTTCGCGATCGTGGGCGAATCCGGCTGCGGCAAGTCGACCCTCGGGCGCCTGCTCGTCCGGCTGCTCGACCCGACCGAGGGGGCGGTGATCTATCGGGGCCGCGATCTCGCCGCCGTGCCCAGCGAAGAGATGCGGCGCCTCCGGCGCGAGTTGCAGTTCGTCTTCCAGGACCCTTACGCGGCGCTGAACCCGCGCATGACGGTCGGCGGGATCGTCGGCGAGCCGCTCTGGCTCGACGGCGTGCCGGCCCGGGAGCGGGAGGCGCGGGTGGCGGAGCTCCTGAGGACCGTGGGCCTCCTGCCCGGCCACGCGGACCGCTACCCGCACGAGTTCTCCGGCGGGCAGCGGCAGCGGATCGGCATCGCCCGCGCGCTCGCCGGCACGCCGAAGCTCGTCATCGGCGACGAGCCGGTCTCCGCGCTCGACGTGTCGATCCAGGCGCAGATCATCAACCTGCTGGAGGAGCTGAAGGAGAGCTTCGGCCTCACCCTGGTGGTGGTCGCCCACGACCTCGCCGTCATCCGGCACATGTCGGACCGGGTCGCGGTCATGTATCTCGGCGAGATCGTCGAGTGCGCGGCGACCGACGACCTCTTCGACGCGCCGCGGCACCCCTACACGCAGGCCCTGATGGCCGCGATCCCGGTGCCGAGGCCCGGCGCGCGGGGGCCGCGCGAGCTTCTCCAGGGGGACGTCCCGAGCCCGGCCGCGCCGCCGCCCGGCTGCCGCTTCCACACGCGCTGCCCGCATGCCCGCGACCTCTGCCGGACCGACCGGCCCACGCTGGAGACGACCGAGGGCGGGCGGCAGGTGGCCTGCCATTTCTGGCGCGAGATCGCCGGGGCCGGGGCGAGCCCGCTGGTCGCGCCCACCCCGAGCCCCGCCTTCGCCCGTCGCCTCGCCCTCTACCGCCGCGGCCGTGCCGCCGCGCCCGTCCGCAATCCCTCGTGACGTCATGACCCGAAACAAGAGGAGAAGACGCCCATGAAGACCCTTCTCGGCATCACCGCCCTGTCGCTGACGCTCCTGGCGTCGCCGGCCCTGGCTCAGAACCTCCGCATCGGCCTGCAGGAGGACCCGGACGTGCTCGACCCGCACCGGGCGCGCACCTTCGTGGGCCGCATCGTCTTCACCTCCCTCTGCGACAAGCTCGTCGACATCAACGAAAAGCTGGAGTTCGTGCCGCAGCTGGCGGAGAGCTGGTCGTGGAACGCGGACAACACCGTGCTGACCTTCAAGCTCAGGGCCGGGGTCAAATTCCACGACGGCGAGCCTATGAACGCGGCGGCCGTGAAGGCCTCGCTCGACCGGGCCCGGACCCTGCCGGACAGCCTGAGGAAGAGCGAGCTCGCCTCGGTCACCTCGGTCGACGTGGTCGACGACCTCACCGTGGCGGTGAAGGTCGGCAAGCCGGATGCGACGCTCCTGGCGCAGCTCTCGGACCGGGCCGGCATGGTGCTGTCGCCCAAGGCGATGGCCGGTGAATTCGGGCAGAAGCCCGTCTGCGCCGGGCCCTATCGCTTCGTCGAACGCGTGCAGAACGACCGGATCGTGCTGGAGAAGTTCGCGGACTACTGGAACGCCGGCGCCTATGCGTTTCAGCGCGTGACGTTCCTGCCGATTCCCGACACCACCGTCCGCCTCGCCAACCTGCGGGCCGGCGATCTCGACATCCTGGAGCGGCTGGCGCCCTCGGACGTGAAGTCGGTCAAGGCCGACGGCAAGCTCACCTTCGCGCCGGTCAGCGGCCTCGGCTACCAGGGCATCACGCTCAACGTGGCGAACAGCCCGCGCGGGCAGAACGGGCCGCTCAAGGACAAGCGGGTGCGGCAGGCGCTGCAATACGCGATCGAGCGCGACGTCATCAACGATGTGGTCGGCGAGGGAATCTTCCCGCCGGCGCAGCAACCCTTCCCGGAGGCGAGCCCGTTCCGGTCGCCGGCCTTCCCGCCGACCAAGCGCGATCCGGCGAAGGCCCTGGCGCTGCTCAAGGAGGCCGGCCTGAAGCCGCCGGTGAAGCTCGAGCTGATGTTCGGCAACACCACCACGACCCAGCAGATCGCCGAGCTGATCCAGGCGATGGCGCCGGAGGCCGGCTTCGAGATCTCGCTCAGGCCGACCGAATTCGCCGCCTCGCAGAAGGAGGCGCAGGTCGGCAACTTCGACGCCAACCTGATCGGCTGGTCCGGCCGCGTCGACCCGGACGGCAACATCCACCAGTTCGTCACCTGCAAGGGCGGGCTGAACGATCCGAAATACTGCAACGAGGAGGTCGACCGGCTCCTCAACGAGGCGCGGACGACGACCGACCTCGCCAAGCGCAAGGGCCTCTACGAGGCGGCGCAGAAGATCCTGCAGGACGAGCTGCCGATCATCTACGTCTACTACCAGCCCTGGCCCTTCGTGACCGCCAAGAAGGTGACCGGATTCAAGCCGTCGGCGGACGGGATGATCCGGCTCGCCGGGGTGAAGTTCGCCAACTGATCCCGCCCGCGCTCCCGCCGGCCCCCGCGGCCGGCGGGGGCGGCCCGCACGCCAGAGGACGAGGAGGCCCCCATGCTCGCCATCATCGGACGACGGCTCCTCGTCGCGCTGCCGACGATCGTGCTGGTGTCGATCCTCGCCTTCACGCTCCAGAAGCTCCTGCCCGGGGACCCGATCCTGACCATCGCCGGGGAGGAGCGCGACCCGCAGGTGATCGCGTTCCTGCGGGAGAAGTACCGGCTCGACGATCCCCTGGTCTTCCAGTACTTCGCCTGGATCGCCCAGGTGGTACGCGGCGATTTCGGCATCTCGCTCCGGACCGACCTGCCGGTCCTGACCCTCATCCTGCAGAAGCTGCCGGTGACCATCGAGCTCGCCGTCTTCGCGATGGTCTTCGCGCTCGTCATCGGCATCCCGATGGGGATCCTGTCGGCGGTCAAGAAGGGCTCGATCTTCGACTACGTGGCCAACATGGTGGCGCTCTCGGGCCTGTCGATCCCCAACTTCTGGCTCGGCATCCTCCTGATCCTGCTCGTCTCGGTCCATTGGGGCCTGCTGCCCGCCTCCGGCTACGTGCCGCCGTCCGAGGATCTCTGGCTCAACGTCAAGACGCTCCTGATGCCCGCCTTCGTGCTCGGCAACAGCCTGGCGGCCTCGGTGATGCGCCACACGCGCTCGGCCATGCTCGGGGTCCTGCAGTCGGACTACATCCGCACGGCGCGCGCCAAAGGCCTGCTGCCGGCGGCGGTGATCCTGAAGCACGCGCTGCGCAATGCGCTCATTCCGATCGTGACGGTCACCACCCTGCTGTTCGGCGAGCTGCTGGCCGGGGCGGTGCTGACCGAGCAGATCTTCACGATCCCGGGCTTCGGCAAGCTGATCGTCGACGCCGTCTTCAACCGCGACTATGCCGTCGTGCAAGGGGTGGTGCTCTGCACGGCGGTCGGCTTCATCGCCATGAACCTGCTCGCCGACGTGCTCTACATCCTGGTCAACCCGCGCCTGAGGGTGAACTGATGAGCGCCCCGGCCGCCCCGCTCGCCGTCCTCGACCTGCCGAAGCGGCGCAACCGCGCGCTCTCCAAGTTCGTGAAGAGCGGGCCCGCGCTGATCGGCGGGGCGCTCGTGCTCTTCTTCGTGGTGGTCGCGATCCTGGCGCCGATCATCGCCACGCACGACCCCCTGAAGACGAGCTTCATGGCAGTCCGCAAGGCGCCGTCCGTCCTCAACTGGCTCGGCACGGACGAACTCGGGCGGGACATCTTCTCCCGCGTCGTCTACGGCGCCCGCACCTCTCTGATGGCCGGCGTCGTGTCGGTGTCGATCGCGGTGGTGCTCGGGGTGCCGTTCGGGCTCGTCGCGGGCTATTACGGCGGACTGGTGGACGGGGCCATCTCGCGGGTCACCGAGGCCCTGCTGTCGATCCCGTTCCTGATCCTCGCCATCGCGCTCGCCGCCTTCCTGGGGCCGAGCCTCACCAACGCCATGCTGGCGATCGGGCTCTCGGCCATGCCGATCTTCGCCCGACTGACGCGTGGCCAGGTTCTGACCGTGAAGGCCGAGGACTATGTCGAGGGGGCGCGCGCCATCGGGCTTCCCGACCGCTGGATCCTCGCCCGCTACATCCTGCCGAACGTGCTGCCGCAGGTGCTCGTGCAGGCGACCCTGACCATCGCGGCGGCGATCATCGCGGAGGCGAGCCTCTCGTTCCTGGGCCTCGGCCAGCAGCCGCCGAACCCCTCCTGGGGCTCCATGCTCAACACGGCCAAGAACTTCGTCAGCCAAGCCCCGTGGATGTCGATCACGCCCGGCGTGGCGATCTTCCTCGCCGTCCTCGGCTTCAATCTCCTCGGCGACGGCCTGCGCGACGCGCTCGACCCTCGCGACCTCTGAAGGATGCCTACGATGTTCACCACCCGTCCCGAGATCCAAGGCACCTTCGGGGTCGTCGCGACCACCCACTGGCTGGGATCGCAGTCCGGCATGGCGATGCTGGAGAAGGGGGGCAACGCCTTCGACGCCTGCGTGGCGGCCGCCTTCGTGCTGCAGGTGGTCGAGCCGCATCTGGTCGGGCCGGCGGGCGACGTGCCGGTGATCTTTCACTCGGCGAAGACCGGCCGCACGGAGGTGCTCTGCGGGCAGGCGCCCGCCCCCGCCGGGGCCACCATCGAGCACTACCGGTCCGAGGGGCTGACGGTGATCCCCGGCAACGGGCTCCTCGCCACGGTCATCCCGGGGTCGTTCGATGCCTGGATGGTGCTCCTGCGCGACCACGGCCGCCTGCGCCTGCGCGACGTGCTCGAACCCGCCATCCACTATGCCGGCAAGGGACACCCGATCCTGGGCCGCGTGGCGACCGCCATCGAGGGGGTGGCGGACCTCTTCACGACGGAATGGACCACTTCGGCCGAAATCTACCTGCCCGGCGGGCGCGCGCCCGAGGCCGGCAGCCTGTTCCGCAACGAGAAGCTCGCGGCGACGTGGGAGCGGATCCTCAAGGAGGCCGAGGCGCCCGGGCGCTCGCGGGAGGCGGAGATCGAGGCGGCGCGCGCGGCCTTCTACAAGGGTTTCGTGGCCGAGGCGATCGAGCGCTTCGCCACCGGCTTCGAGGCCATGGACCAGTCCGGGCAACGCCACCGGGGCGTCATCACGGCGGCCGACATGGCGGGCTGGGAGGCCCGATACGAGGCGTCGCTGACCCGCGACTACGGCCGCTACACGGTCAACAAGATCGGGCCCTGGGGGCAGGGTCCGGTGTTCCTGCAGACTCTGGCGCTCCTCGAAGGTTTCGACCTCGCCGCCATGGACCCGCGCGGGGCGGAGTTCATCCACACGGTCACGGAGGCCATGAAGCTCGCCTTCGCGGACCGCGAGGCCTACTACGGCGACCCGGACTTCGTCACCGTGCCGGTCGAGCAGCTCCTGTCGAAGGCCTATGCGGACGAACGGCGGCGGCTGATGGGCCGGGAGGCGTCGCGCGAGCTCCGGCCCGGACGCCTGCCCGGCTACGAGCTGCAGGTCGAGCGGGCGCTGAAGAACCTGCGCGAGATCTCCTCGGCCGACCGGTCGGTGCAGAACTACGAGCCGACGGCGGCGGAGATGCGCCAGGCGAACCAGGCGTCGGCCCGGCGCGGCGACACGGTGCACATCGACGTCATGGACGCGGAGGGCAACGTGGTCGCCGCCATGCCGTCGGGCGGCTGGCTGCAGTCCTCGCCGGCCATTCCGGACCTCGGCTTCATGCTCAATTCGCGGGCCCAGATGTTCTGGCTGGAGCCGGGCCTGCCGGCTTCGCTGGCCCCCGGCAAGCGGCCGCGGACGACCCTCACGCCCACGCTCGCCCACAAGGACGGCAAGCCCTACATGGCCTTCGGCTCGCCCGGCGGCGACCAGCAGGAGCAGTGGCAGCTCCTCCTGTTCCTTCGCCACGTCCACCACGGGCTCAACCTGCAGGAGGCGATCGACCTGCCGATGAGCCACACCGCCCACTTCCCCTCGAGCTTCTACCCGCGCGAGCAGAAGCCCGGGCACCTGATGGCCGAGGAGAGCTTCGGGCCGGCGGTGCTGGACGACCTCAGGGCGCGCGGCCACGACGTGGAGGTCGCCCCGGAGTGGACGGTCGGGCGCCTCGTCGCCACGCGCCGGCGCGACGACGGGGTCCTGTGCGCCGCCGCCACGCCGCGCCTCATGCAGGCCTACGCGGTCGGCCGCTGAGGGGGAAATCGGTTCATGACCTGGTCCATCATCGCCCGCGACCCCGCCACCGGGGATCTGGGCCTCGCGGTCACCACCAAGTTCTTCGCGGTCGGTGCGCTGTGCGCCTTCGGGGCCGGCCGTGTCGGGGTGGTGGCCACGCAGGCCTTCGTCAACCCGCTCTTCGGCATCGACGGACTGAGGCTTCTCGGCGAGGGTCGGCCGCCGGCCGAAGTGCTGGCCATCCTGCTTCGCGACGACCCGAACGCCGCCTCCCGGCAGGTGCACGTCCTGTCGCCGGACGGGGCCACCATCCGGTACACGGGGGAGGCCTGCGTCGACTGGTGCGGGCACGTGGCGGGCGAGCACGTGTCGGTCGCCGGCAACATGCTGGCTGGGCCGCGGGTCGTCGAGGCGACGCTCGAGACCTACCTCGCCCGCATGGACCTGCCCTTCGCCGACCGGCTCCTGGCCGCGCTCGACGCGGGCCAGGCGGAGGGCGGCGACAAGCGCGGGAGGCAGTCGGCGGCCCTGAAGATCTGGCGTGCCGAGCCCTACCCGGCGCTCGACATCCGGGTCGACGACCACCCCGAGCCGCTGGTCGAACTGCGCCGTCTGCACGAGGTGGCGTACGAGCGCTTCGCCGCCTTCATGGAGGCGCTGCCGAGCCGCACCACGCCGGGCGGCAACCCGGACCGGAGCTGGGTCGACCGCCGGGCCGCGGAGATGCAGGCGGAACGGCGGGCGCTCGCCGGCCGTTGAGGGGCTTTAAGGGCAGCCCGCCATGACACTCGACGACTTCCGCGCCAGCCTCGCCGACGCCGCCCCGCCCGCCCTTGCCGCGCCGGTCGAGGCCCTGTGGTGGACAGCCAAAGGGGACTGGGACCGGGCCCACCGCATCGTCCAGGACGCAGACGGCCCGGACGCGGCCTGGGTGCACGCCCATCTCCACCGCATGGAGGGCGACCTCGGCAACGCCGCCTACTGGTACCGACTCGCGGGTCGCCCGGTCGCACGCGGCGGGCTGGAGGAGGAGCGAGACGCCATCGCGGCCGCCCTGCTCGGAGACCCCGTGGCGCGCTCCGCTCGCTAGGGGACAATCCGCGGGCGGCCGGGGCAGGCCGTTCCACCGCGCGGCCGCCAGCCGCAACGCCGTTCCAACAATCACGCCCCCGCGACCGCCCAATTCCACGCAGCGTTCAACGCGCGCAACCACGGCCCTCGGTTTTCCTGCTCTGACAGACCCAGCGCCGCCAGAGGGCGGCAGGAGCAGATCCGATGTCCATTCCTTCCGCCTTCCCCGCCCACGCGGTGCAGCAGGCCGGTGCCGATCCGGCCTCCAGCCGGCGTGCCGTCCTGGCGCTCTCCACCTTCGGCATGGCCGCCGCCTTCGGTGGCCTCGGCACGGTCGGCGTTCTGATCCAGCCCTTCCAGGCGGAACTCGGCTGGCCGCGGGCGGAGACCTCCTTCGCGTATCTCGCCATGACCATGGGGGCGGCGGCCGGGGGGCTCATCGCCGGACGGCTGACCGACCGGCTCGCCACCGGGCCGATCGCCGCGGTTGGGATCGTGATCATGGGTCTCGGGCTGATGATCCTGCAGTTGCAGCCGACCGTCGAGCGGATGCAGCTCGTCTATTTCGGCATGGGGCTCCTCGGCTTCTCGTGCCTCTACGCGCCGCTGCTGACGACCGTCTCGCTCTGGCACCGGCGCAGCGGCGGCGGGCTCGCGCTCGGCATCCTGACGGCCGGCGGGGCCGCCGGCCAGGCGATCGTGCCGGCGGTCTTCCAGATGCTGGTCGTCTGGGCCGGCTGGCGCGAGGCGACCTTGATCCTCGGGCTCGGCTACGTGGCGGTGGTGTCGCCCGTCATGCTGGGCATCCGCAAGCCGGAGCCGGGCGAGGCGGAGCCGGCGGCGGGCGCCGCCGCGGCCGGGGCCTGGCCGGTCTCGCCGGTGCTCGCGACGGGGCTGGTGGCGGTGGCGGGGCTCTTCTGCTGCGGCCTGATGGGCGTGCCGACCGTGCACCTGCTGCCGCTCGGCGAGGCGCGCGGGCTCGGTACCGCGGCGGCCACGCTGGTGGTGACGCTGACGATGGTGTCGGCCTGCGCCGGGCGGATCACGGCGGGCCTGATCATCGACCGGCTCGGATCGCTGGCGAGCTACATGGTCGTGTCGGCAATGCAGACCACCGCCGTGCTCGGCCTCGCGATGGCGCAGGGCTTCGCGCCCGTCGCGGCCTTCGGGATCCTCTACGGCTTCGGCTTCGGCGGCGCCATGACGGCCCTCGTCTGCTGCACCCGCGACGCGGTGCCGGCGCGGCGGCTCGGCACGGCGATGTCGGTCGTGGGCCTGCTGGCCTGGGGCGGGATGGGTGCGGGCGGGTACCAGGGCGGGCTCTGCTTCGACCTGACCGGCGGCTACGCGCTCTCCTACGGTCTGGCGGCCGCCTCCGGGCTCGTCAACCTCGGCGCGCTGGCGCTCCTGGCGGGGCTGATCCGCCGGGGCCGGGCCCGCGCGGCCTGACAAGGCCTCAGAGCGAGGCCAGCGCCGCCCGGATGCGAGCGGCGAAGGGCTTGTAGCCGGAGATCTCCGCGCTCGCCAGCGCCTCGCCGAGCCAGGTCCTGGCAGCCTCCCCGCCGTCCAGACGGGCGAGGGCCTCCAGGACCTCGATCTCGATCCAGCTGTCCAGGCTCAGGCGGGCGCTGCGCAGGGCGTCGAGCAGGTCCTCGCGGCTGCCCGGGTCGTCCGGGCGGGCGTTGGCGATGGCCAGCAGGGCCGCCACGTAGGTGAGGAAATGCGGCATGTTGGCCCGCTCGGCGGCCTCGAATGCCGCTTCCAGGGTCGCGACCGCGCTGGGCCGGCCGGCCGCCAGCTCAGCATGGCCGAGCGTCGCCAGGAGCCACGGGTGGAAGGGGAACGGCGCGCGCTCGCGGCACTCCGCCGGAAGCGCGGCGAGACGATCCAGGAAGTCCGGGCCGGGACCCTCCACGATGCGGACCAGGCTTTCGAAATAGGCCGCCGCGTAGCGGTCGATGGGCCGCCGGCCGGCCTCCGCGAGCCGGCTCGCGAGCGCCATCTCGGCGAGCGCCGCGTCCCTATCGCCGAGGAGCGCCCGGGTCGAGGCGAGCGAGCCGAGATACCAGACCGAGCGCGTCACGAGAAAGCCGAGCCGGTCGTCGGCCCAGCGGGTCTGGAAGCCTTCGGCGTGCGGCAGGAGGCGGCGCAGGGAGGGCACGGCCTCGCCGCGGATCATGTGCGCCTGCGCGGCCGCGAGGTCGGCCTCGGCGGCCAGACGCTCGTCGGCGAGCGCGAGGCCGATGCCGCGGGCGTCCTCGGCGGCGTCGAGGGCGAGTTCGACGCGCCCGTAGGTCGAGTAGACGTAGCTCGTGTGCAGCAGCGTGTAGGCGAGCCGACCGGGATCGCCGGCGTCGCGGGCGAGGTCCTGCGCCTCCTTCAGGCGCTCGATGGCGCGGTCGAAGTCGCCGGTCACCATGTAGGCAATGCGCATGCGCATGCGGATGTCGACGCCGAGCGTCCAGGTCTCCCGGTCGGCCGGGCGATGTTCGAGCGCGCGCACCGCCTCCTCCAGGAAGCGCGCCGCGGCGGGATAGGCGGACCGATCGATCGCCCGGTCGGCGGCGGCCACGAGGTAGCGGACCGCCCTGCCCCAGGCTTCGGCGCGCAGGGCATGGAAGGCCATGCGCTCGACGTCCTCCTCGGCCCGGCCGGGGTAGAGCCGCTCGACCGCGTCCAGGATGGCGCCGTGCAGCGCCTTGCGCCGGGCGGCCGGGAGGGAGCCGTACGTGGCGTCCTGGATGAGGGCGTGCCGGAAGGCCGAGCCGGGCTCGCCCCCCGCCGTGCCGTCGCGCAGGAGGTCGGCCGCGCGCAGCCGGGCGAGGGCGCCGTCGAAGGCGGGGCCGAGGCCGGAGAGGTCGCGCAGGAGCGGGTCGGGGGCGGAGGGGCCGATCGCCGAGGCGATGTCGATGAGGCTGCGGGCCGCTTCGTCGAGGCTGTCGAGACGGGCCGCGATGACCGACTGGACGCTCGCCGGGATATCGAGGGTGCGGATCGGCTCGCGGATCGCCAGGGCGCCCGGACGGCCGACGAGACGCCGGCTCTGCACGAGGCTGTTGACCGTCTCCTCCATGAAGAGCGGGACGCCCTCGGTGCGCGCGCCGATCATCTCGACGAGCCCGTCCAGGCTCTCGTCCGGGCCGAGAAGGCCGCGCAGGAAGGCGCGGCTCTCGGCGGGCGGCAGGGGGCCGAGCGGGAGCGGCTCGTAGCCGGCGGCGTCGGACCAGGAGGGGCGGAACTCGGGCCGGCTCGTGGTCACGACCAGGACGCGCCGGTCGGCGACCGCGCGGACCAGCCGGTCGATGGCGCGGCGGCTCTCGGGATCGGCCCAGTGCAGGTCCTCGACCAGGAGCGCGACCGGGCGCTCGGCCGCGACGAGGAGCACGAGGCGAACCACCGCGTCGCGGATGCGGCGGGCCCGGTCGGTTCCGGAGGCGGCCTGCCAATCCGGGTCGTCCAGGGTGGCGCCGATCACCCAGGCCAGGGGCGTCGCGAGGTCCGCGCCGGCGTCGGCGATCCGCTCCTCGATCGCGGCCCGGGCCAGGTCGGGGGCCTCGCTGCCGTCGAGGCCGAGGAAGGCGAGGAGCACGCGCTTCAGCAGGCTGTGGCTGGCGTTCTCGTCCAGTTCCTGCGCGCCGGCCTCGGCCACGGTCCAGCCCGCGGCGGGCAGGCCGGCGAAGAATTCCTCGGCGAGGCGGGATTTGCCCAGTCCCGGCCCGGCGACGAGGCCGACCGCCCGGCCGCGGCCCGCCGCGGCCTCCGCGCCGGCGCGGGCGAGACGGTCGAACTCGGCGCGCCGCCCGACGAGCGGGGTCAGCCCGTGCCGGGCCCGCCGGCGCCAGCGCGAGAGGACGCGCCGCTCCGCCGCGAAGGCGTGGACGATCTCGTCGGCGCCGAGGCCCGGGCAGTCGCGCGGGTCGATGGGCCTCACCTCCACGGCACCGCCGGCCGCGGCGGCGGCGCGGGCCGTCAGGGCGATGGCGTCGCGGGCGAGCAGGGCGCAGAGGCGGGTGGCGGCCTTGACCACGGGCCCGCTCGCCTCCCGCCGGCCGGAGCCGTCCGAGGCCGTTCGGATGACCGCCTCGCCCGAGTCGATCGCGATCTTGGCGGTCGCGCCCGGGGCGGCCCGGGCGACCGCATGCCTCAGATCGTCGGCGGCACGGCAGGCCTGGAGGGCATGGTCCTCGATGGCCCGCTCCGCCCCGAAGGCGGCGGTCAGCACCCCCTCGCGGCTATCCAGGACCACGGCGCCGTGACGATGCAGCGCCTGGCGCCCGGCCTCGACGATCGGCTCGAGGGCGAGGTCGGCCGCTTCCGGATCGGCGAACTCGTCGAGGTCGCGGGCGACGGGGGCGAGATCGGCGACGAGGATGCTGACCGGCCGCTTGGCGGGCGCGGCCTGCCGCACTGCGGATGCCCGCGCCGGCGGCGGCAGGGCGGCGACGAAGGCCCGGATCTCGGCGATGAAGCGGTCGAATGCCGGCTCGTGCTCGAGCAGGATGTGGTTGTCGCTCTCCAGGAGCACGAATCGCGCCCCGGGAATCCCGGTCGCGAAGGCCCGGCCGGACTCGAGCGGCGCCACCCGGTCGCCACGGGCGTGGATCACCAGGGTCGGGCAGCGCACCTCCGGCAGCAGGGCCGAGACGTCGATCCGCGAGAAGCTTTCCGACAACCGGAAGGCGTTTTCGGGCGTGACCGACCGGCGCTGCAGGTCGTTGAACCAGTCCATCTGCTCGCGCGAGCCGCCGGGCACGAAGATCGAGGTGAAGAGCTGGCGGAAGACCGGGTCGTCGCGGCCCCAGCCCTCGCGCATGAGCGTGCCCATGGCCTCGCGCACGGCGATCTCGCCCGGCTCGCCGCGCGCGCGCCAGCCCTTGACGTAGCCGCCGTAGAGCACGAGGCCGCGGACCCGCTCGGGATGGCGCGCCGCGTAGGCGGCCGAGATGGCGCAGCCCTGGGACACGCCGAGCAGCACCGCCTCGCCGAGGCCGGCGGCATCCATGACGGTCTCGAGGTCCGTCACCATGGCCTCGAAGTCGATGTCGCCGACGTCCCACTCGGACATGCCGTTGCCGCGCTCGTCGTAGCGGACCAGCATCGTCTCTTCGGACAGCGCCTGGATCCAGTGGCGCCAGACGGGGCTCTCCAGGTCGAACTCGAGATGCGACAGCCAGTGCGCGGCGCGCACGATCGGCGGACCGGAGCCGGTCACCGCGTAGGCGAGCCGGGTGCCGTCGGGGGCGGCGCAGGAGCGGATGTCCTGGGCAACCGGAGCCTCGGGAGGCGGGGCGGACGGGGTCGGCGTCGCGGCCTCCAGCGTCGGTTCGGCGGACGGGGGCGCGGGGGCCGGGTCGCGCGCCCCCGGGCGCGAGGGCGGCGGGGCCGCCATCGAGCGGCGCCGGGCGGCCTCGAGCAGTGAGGCGATGCGGGCGGGAACGCCGCGGTCCTCGGGGGCGAGCCGCTGGAGCTGGTGGGCGTAGGGCAGCGCGGCGTCCGGGTCGTCCTCCAGCCGGTCCAGGAGACGGCGCAGCACGCCGAGCCGGAGGAGCTCCATGTCGTTGACGTGGGCGACGCGCCAGGCCTCGAAGTCCGGGCAGCGCGGCAGGGACAGGTCGTCGAGGAAGAGGCCGCGGAAGTTGTCCGCCACCGCCCTCAGCTCGTCGGTGCCGAGGCCGTCCGCCGAGCGGCCGGCGAGCGCCCGCACCCGGGCGAGGTCGGTCGCCAGGGCGGCGTGGTCGAAGGCGACGGTGTTGCGGTCGGCGCGGAGTACCTCGGCGCCCTCGCGGTTCACGATGCCGCGAATCTTGGAAAGGCTCCAGCGCAGCGCCCCGCGCGGGTCGTCGGGCACGTCCCAGAACATCTCGCAGAGTCGCTCCCGGCGCTCCGGGCGGCCGGTCACGGCAAGGTAGGCGAGGAGCGCGCGGGTCTTCCTGGATGGCGGCAGTTCCTGGACCTCTCCCCCGCGGAGAACCAGCAGATCGCCCAGCATGCGGATCTCGAGCAAGGCCTCGTCGTCCCGTCTTCCGCACATCCCCGAGTGGAATCGTAGCACGCCCCGGCCGGCGTCGAAATCCGCCGCGGGCCGACGGGATGTAAATTCAACGGTCGTTCAAACCCTCGATGCCATGGGGACGCCCCAGCCTCCGCGGCGATCGGCGCCATGCCGTAAACCCGCAAGACGGAGACACCCGATGCATCGTTCCTTTGGCTTCGAAGGCACCACGAAATCCACCGACTGGCAGCAGATCCGGCGCGGCCCCAGCCTCGCCGCCGTCCGCGCTCATGTGGCGAAGCTCGCCGGATACGGCCCCGCGCGCGGCCGCTGAAGACACGGCCCCGGCCCACCGCCGGGGCCGTTCTCGTTCAGGGGACGGATCCTCGGAACGGCGAATTCCACGCCCGGACCCGCGTTTCCACCCCCACTCCCACTGCCGCTCAAACGCGACCGGCCGAGGCTCTGGGAAACGGCGGCGATGCGATCGCCCCGGACCTCACCTGGAGAGACGATCATGCCCGCTTCCCTCACAGCCCCGCCGACCAACTGCTTCAGGTCGCCCCCCGCCACCCCGGCCCGCTCGCTGGCCGCCCGCCTCCTCGACCGGCTGCGCGCCTGGGCGGAGCACCGGGAGGCCCGGCGGGCCGCCGCCGACCTCGGGGCTCTCAGCGACCGCGCCCTGAAGGACATCGGCATCGACCGCAGCGAGATCGGCTCGGTCACCCGGCCGGCCCCCGACGACACCCGCCGGATCGCGCGCGGCGCGCTCTGACGGCCCCCCTTCCCGTTCCGCCGCCGGCCCCGGGCAGCCAGCCCTGCGCCGGCCGGACCCGGCCGTCCGCAGACGACGGCCCCCGCAAACCGCCCGAGAGGACAGAACCGCCATGACCATGCATCCGACCGAGAGCCGTCCCGCCCGCATGCCGATGAACGGCGTCGACACGCCGACCCTCATCGCCACCATCAATGCCGTCGGGGCCAACCCGCCGCTCGCCCGTTTCACCTTCCGGGCCGCCAACCGCTGGATCCACGGCACGCACAGCCGCTCCGCCATGAACGGCTTCTACGGCGCCGGGGCCGAGCACCAGCGCGAGCGCAGCACCTTCGCGGACGGCGACCATCCGGCCGTGCTCTGCGGCAAGGACCAGGCGCCGACGCCGGTCGAGTGGGTCCTGCACGCGCTCGCCGCCTGCCTGACCGCGGGCATCGGCAACATCTCGGCGGTCCGTGGCGTGAAGCTGTCGCGCGTCGAGTCCGAGGTCGAGGGCGACATCGACCTGCGGGGCATCCTGGGCCTCTCCAACGAAGTGCGGAACGGTTTCACCGCCATCCGCGTGCGCTTCATGGTCGAGGGCGACGCCCCGCGCGAGAAGCTCGCCGAGATCGTCCGCCAGTCCGTCGCGCGCTCCGCCGTCTACGACATCGTCACGCGCGGCCTCCCCGTCACGGTCGACGTCGACGCCGAGCCGTCCGCCTGAATGCCGGCCGCCGGATGCGGTCCGGCGGCCCCTTCCCGCTTCCGGAGACCAGCATGACCCCGATCGACACCGTCGTGATCGGCGCCGGACAGGCCGGGCTCGCCATGAGCCGGAGCCTGGCGGCGCGCGGGATCGAGCATGTCGTCCTGGAGCGGGGCCGCGTCGGCGAGCGGTGGCGGCGCGGCTCCTGGGACAGCCTCCGCCTGCTGACGCCGGATCGCATGAGCGCCCTCCCCGGCCTGCCGCACAGGTCCGGTCCGGAGTTCCTGCCCGCGCGCGCCTTCGTCGACTACCTGGAGCGCTATGCCGATTTCCTCGGGGCTCCCGTGATCGAGGCGGCGCCGGTCCGGTCCGTGACCCGGGCGGGCGCCCGCTTCCGGGTCGAGGTCGGCGGCGCGGTCTGGGCGGCCCGCGCGGTCGTGGTCGCGACGGGGGCCTACCAGACGCCCTACGTGCCGCCCGTCGCGACGGGCTTGCCCCGCGGCATCCTCCAGGTCGCGGCCGCGCGATACCGCCGGCCGTCCGCACTGCCCGACGGCGGCGTCCTGGTGGTCGGGGCATCGGCCACGGGCCTGCAGATCGCCGAGGAAATCCTTGGCTCGGGCCGTCCCGTGACGATCGCCGCCGGCGAACACACGCGCATGCCGCGGCGCTGGCGCGGCGAGGACATCTACGTCCGGCTCGCGCAGGCCGGTGTCCTGGACGACGTTCCGCCGCCCGGCGAAGCGGGGCAGCTCGCCAGGGCTCCCTCCATGCAGCTCGCCGGACGGCCGGACCGGCGCGACATCGACCTCGGCTTCCTGGCGCAGGCCGGGGCCCGTGTGGCCGGGCGCCTTCTCGGGGTCGCGGACGGCGTCGCGCGGCTCGGCGATCTCGCGGGGGCCGTGGCGCGCGCGCAGGCCCGGATGGAGCGCACGCTCGACCGGATCGACCGCGCGCTCGCGGCCATGCCGCCCCCACATCCGGGGCCGCCCGCCGAAAGGCCGGCCCCGCTGCGCCTGCCCCCGGCGCCCGAGGCGCTGGACCTCGCCGCCGAGGGGATCCGGACGGTCGTCTGGGCGACCGGGTATCGGCGGACCTATCCCTGGCTGCACCTTCCCGTGCTCGACGGTACCGGCGAGATCCGGCAGGAGGGCGGGATCACGTCCGAGCCGGGTCTCTATACGCTCGGACTCACCTTCATGCGGCGGCGGCAGTCCCACTTCATCTGCGGTTGCGGGGCCGACGCGGAGGCGCTCGGGGACGAGATCGCGGCCCATCTCGGGGCGGCGCGGTGCCGACCGGGTCCAGGGGCGGGGCGCCGTGCGGCCCTCGGTTGACGCCGCTTCCCGCGACGGCGGAAAAAGCGTACGTGACGGAGGAGGCGGCGCGACCGCCGGAGGTTGGCCGATGATCGAGGGGCTTTCCGTTACGTCCATCCGGACACCCGCGGGGGACCGGTTCCCGGTGGCGGCGTCCGGCGACAAGGGCGTGCCCGTCCTGTTCCTGCATGGTGCGCTCGGGGACCTGCGCACGTTCGCTCCGCATGTCGCACGGCTCGGCCCGGAGCGGCGCAGCCTGGCCGTGACCCAGCGCTGGTGCGGAACCGGGCGGTGGCGAGCGGACGGGCCGGCCTTCGGGGTCGGAACCCATGCGGCGGATCTGGTCGCGCTGGCCGAGGGGCTCGGCGCCGGGCCGCTGCGCGTGGTCGCCTGGTCCTATGCCGGCCATGTCGCCCTCGAGGCGGCCCTCGGCCGGCCGGACCTCTTCGCCGGGCTCTTCCTCTACGAGCCGGGCGTGCGCACGATCCCGCTCGAGCCAGCGGACCAGGACAGCTTCGCGGCCGATGCCGGGACGGTGTTCGGGCCCATCGTCGGGGCGATCGGGGCCGGAGACCTGGAGCGGGCCGTCCGGCTCCTGATCGACAGTTCCGGCGGGGACGGATGCTTCGACGCGCTGCCGTCGGGCCGGCGTGCGGTCTACCTGGAAAACGCCCACACGCTGCCCCGCCTCGTCGGGCAGGAGCCTCCGCCGCCCATCTCCCCGGAGGCGCTGCGCGGCCTGCGCGTGCCGACGCGGGTGCATTGGGGAAGCCGGTCCCGGCCCTTCTCGCGGCTGCCGGCCGTCGCCGTGGCGGCGCTCGTCGGCGATGCGGGAAGCGGGCCGGTGGAGGCGGGCCACCTATGGCCGGAGGACGATCCGGACGGCTTCTGCGAGGCCGTGCGGACCTGGGCGGACGGGCTCGCCTGAGCCCCGCGCACCGGTGAGCGACGTTCATGACGGCGGATCCGCCTGAACGCTTCCGTCAAACGCCGTTCAGCCGCGCGGGCCTATCGATGGCGGTGAGGAGACGAGGGTCATGGCACGGTTCGGAGAGGTCTTCCGCTGTCTCGGCATGGACGAGGACACGCCCTCAGGCGTGCCCGGGATGGTGGTCGCCAAGGGCGGTTCCAACTTCGTCGCCCTCCTGGACGGCAAGGGGCTGAAGGTCCGGGCCACGGATCCGACGATCGAGGTCAAGGAGGTCGACGCCTCGGGTTTCCGCGAAAACCAGCAGAAGCTGCGCGAGAGCCTCGCCAAGCTGACCGACAAGCAGGCCGTGGCGGCCCTGACCCCGCCGGTGCTGCCGGCGGCCAGCCGGATCTTCCAGGTCTTCGGCCCGAACGCGGTCGCCTTCGACAAGGCCGAGGTCCGGGCGCTCGACGGCCCCACGCCGCGGGCGCGAATGCGGGTCGCGGTGGTGCCGCCCCTGGAGATCAAGATCGCGATCCGCAACCTGCAGGTCCGCCAGCGGGACGGAACCTTGGCGAACCATGCGCAGACGCCCTGCGTGCCGGCCGACGAACTCGTCGGCATGAACTTCGTCTGGACCCCGCAGACGAACATCCGCTTCGTACTGGTCCCCTCCGAGCCGGCGGTCATCGACCTCGGCAAGGCGGAGACGCGGGCCGCCTGGGCGGCGGCGCTCGGGCTGAAGAGCGCGGATGCGGTCGCCATCCCGTCGTCGCTTCCCTACCGGCGCGAGGTGCTGCACGTCTACGATCCCCACCTGGTGCCGGGCGCCGACATCACCTTTCTGTTCGTCGACGACCTGCGGGACGGCGACATTCCGAACGGCGTCGACCTCGACACCGGCATCGTGCTCATCGCCAAGCGGCGCACGGAGACGACCTTCGCGCACGAGGCGGGCCACTATCTGGGCGGCGACTACACCAAGGGGGAATGGGACGCGCTGAAGCACACCTGGGACGCCGACAAGATCCAGAAGCGCCAGGACGACGTCCGCTACCTGATGCGCGACGGCGGCGCCGGGTGGAAGATCCCCTTCGGTCTCGTCGACCGCTTCCGCGGCTTCCGGAGCCGGAAGGTGCGACCGGCGCCGAAGGCCCGTCGCCGCTGACGCACGAGCCTCCCACGGTCGAGGGCCTGCGGCTCGCGCGGTCTGGCTCGTGCGAGACCACTTGAATTCCAGGATCGAGAGGCGCTGGATTTCGGCAGCCGGCTTCGAGCTGCGCGGAGCGTCCGGTCGCCGGCCCAGCCGGAGCGGATGCGCGGCCGGGGACGGGCCGAAGCGGCGGGTGGGCGACGCGAGGAGGAATGAACTTGACCTTGTTTGCGAAGACATTGGTCCAAGTGGCTTCCTTGCTTTCGGTATCCTGTCTCCTTGCGCCTCCCGCTGTGGCTCATGTGGCCGACTCCGGCTGGCGCTATCCGCCCTACTGCTGCTCCGAGATGGACTGCTACGAGATCGCACGCGAGGAGATCGAGCCCGTCGGCGGCGGGTGGCGCATCAGGGCGACCGGGGAATACTGGTCCCGCAACCGCACCAACGTGTCCCCGGACGGCCGCTACCACCGTTGTTCGGTGAGCGGACTCAGGAAAGGCAGGACGATCTGCCTGTGGGTGCCGGCGGAGGGGTGACGGTCCCCCACCGCGTGGATTCCGTGAAATGCCCCCGGTCATTCGTCGCCCCGAATAAATCCCGCGCGAATCCATATTGGACGGGCATGCCGGCAGAGACTTAATTCGATCCAGATGAATGTCGCAGGCTGCAGCGCATTCCATCGGGCCGCATGCAGCAATGGACCCTCGGGATGGCACTGGCTCGCGTTCTGCGGTCGAAGTTGAAGTCGGGCGGCACGGTCTTCGGGGCCTGGGCGGTGCTTCCGACCGCCTTCGCGGCCGAGCTGATGTGCGTCGGGGACATCGACTATGTCTGCATCGACCAGCAACACGGGCTGATCGACTACTCGGTGGCGGTGGAGATGCTGCGCGCCATCGAGGGTCGCGGCGTCGTGGGCATGACCCGCGTGCCGGCCAACGAGGCCTGGATGATCGGCAAGGCGCTCGACGCCGGCATGCAGGGCGTCGTCGTCCCGATGATCGAGACGGCCGAGGAGGCCGCCCGCGCGGTGCGCTCCTGCCGCTACTACCCCAAGGGGCATCGGTCCTTCGGCCCGGCGCGCGCCTCTATGGTGATGGACAGCCGGGACATGGCGGTGGTCGGCGACGAGGTGATGTGCCTCGTGATGGTCGAGACCCGCAAGGGGCTCGAGAACATCGACGAGATCTGCGCCACCCCGGGGCTCGACGGGATCTATGTGGGGCCGGCCGACCTCGCGCTGGGGCTCGGGCTGCCGCCCAACCTCGACAAGGAGGAGCCGGAGCACGTCGCCGCCGTGCGGCGGATCCTGGAGGCCTGCCAGCGGCACGGCATCGTGCCCGGCATCCAGTGCGGGTCCGGCAAGGCGGCGCGCAAATTCGCCGACATGGGCTACCGCTTCATCACCTTCGCCAAGGACACCGCGATCCTGCCCGCCTTCGTCGAGAAGGAACTGACGGCAGCACGCGGCACCGCGGCCGACACGTTCAAGGACAGAGGATATACCTGATGATCGAGGGTCAGATCCCGGTCTACCGCGACGAGATCGCCGAGCACCTGGCCGCCTTCACGGTCGGGGTCTCGGGCAGCCTGTCGCCCGAGATCACCGGCGCGGCGAAGCGCGTGCTGGGCGATTCCATCGCGGTCTCGCTCGGCGCGCTCGACCATCCGGCGGCCCGGGCGGCCCGCCGCCACGTGGAGCGCTTTCCCGTGCCCGGCGGCCAGACCGTCTGGGGTTCCACGGTGCGTACCACGCCGGAGCTCGCAGCACTCGCCAACGGCGTGCTGCTGCGCTGCTACGACTACAACGATTTCTTCGTCGGCCGGCGCAACAGCGGCCATCCGAGCGACATCGTGGCGGGCGTGATCGCCTGCGCGGAGTGGACCGGGGCCAGCGGGGCCGAGACCCTGTCGGCGCTGGCGGTCGGCTACGAGGTGGTGGCCGCCCTGTTCGACGCCTATTCGACGGCGCCGGGCGGCTGGGACTACACGAACCTCGTCGGCCCGGGCGCCACCGCGGCCTTCGCGCGGCTCCTGAAGCTCGACGAGACGCAGGCGCGTGAGGCCTACGGGATGACCGTGATCCCGCACTTCGCCAGCGACGAGGTGGAGTCCTGCGAGCTCAACCGCCGCGGCGACCTCACCATGTGGAAGCGCTTCAACGGCTCCGACGCGGTGCGCAACGCGCTGCAGGCCGCGCTTCTCGCATCGGTCGGCGTGGAGGCCGCCGTGCGGCCCTTCACGGGCAAGATGGGCTTCAGCGCCAAGCTGCAGGCCAAGGACGACCCGCTGCCGATACTGCGCGAGCGGCTCGATGCGTCGCGGCCGCTCGGCCGGATCGCCGAGACCTACATGAAGCTCTGGCCGGTCGGCTCCGTCGGGCAGAGCGCGATCCGGGCGGCGCTGGAGGCCCGCGCCAAGGTCGGGGACGTCTCGCGCATCAAGGAGGTGCGGGTGTTCTCCGAGGAGGGCGCCTACCACCATCTGGTCGAGCTGCGCCAGGACCCGTGGAACCCGATCTCGCGGGAGACGGCGGACCATTCGATGCCCTACATCGTCGGCGCGGCCGTCCTCGACGGCTACATCCATGTCGACAGCTTCGCCCGCGAGCGGGTGCTCGAGCCGTCCCGCCGCGCCTTCGTGCGCGACCGGGTCAAGGTGGTGCCGGCGCCGGAGCTCGGCACGATCGCCAGCGGCAAGCTGAAGCGCGCCGAGGACGGCTACCTGTCGCGCGTGGAGATCGAGACGGTCGACGGCGTCGTCCATCACGGGGCGGCGAAGCCCTTCCCGGGCCATCCGAAGGCGCCCTTCTCGGAAGCCGACCTGGAGGAGAAGCTCCACGCCAACGCGGCCCCGTATGCGGGACGCGCGGTGACCGAGACACTCGCGCGGGTGCTCTTCTCGATCGAGGAGGCGGAGTCGGTGAAGGCGCTCACGTCGCTCATGGCGTTTGACGAATCCCAGTGGCCGGTCAACAAGGCGGCCTGAGGCAGGGCGGGCGGCGAGCGCCCGCGCCCCGCGGACCCGGATCATGACCGACGTGACAGACACCCTCGTGCATCTCTGCGATACCTCGGACGTCTCCGAAGACCTGCCGTTCCGCGTCGAGCGGGACGGCTTCGCCTATGCGGTCTTCCTCGCCGACGGCCAGTACTACGTCACCGCGGACCTGTGCTCGCACGGGCCCGGCCAGCTCTCCGACGGCTTCGTCGAGGGCTGCGAGGTCGAGTGCCCGTTCCACCAGGGTCGCTTCGACCTGCGCACCGGGGCGCCGACCGCGCCGCCCTGCATGGAGCCGATCCGGGTCTGGACGCCCACCGTGGCGGACGGGCGGATCTACATCGCGGACCCCGCCTGAGGCAGCCAGCCGCGCCGCTCGGCTTCGACCATCTCGCGCACCACCTTGACGAAGGACGAGCGGATGCCGCTCGGCTGCTTGTCGGCGATGACGAGCAGGATGCTGGAGAGCGCCTCGGGGCCGAGGTCGAGCTCGCGCCAGACGATGTCCTCGACCGCCATGGCCTGCAGGGAGGCCGGCGCGATGGTGACGCCGAGCCCGGCCGCGACGAGGCCGAGGATGGTCGGCGCCTCGGAGGCCTCCTGGGCGATGCTGGGGACGAAGCCGGCGCGGTGGCAGAGCTCGAAGACCTGCTCGTAGAAGCCCGCCCCGGTGCCGCGCGGACGCAGCACGAAGGGCACCCCGGCGAGGAGGCCGAGCGGGACCGGTTCGGGCACCGCCGCCAGCGCATGCTGGGCGGGAAGCGCCAGCATGAGCCGGTCGGTGACGACCGGGATCGCCTCGATCCCCTTCGGGATCACCGCCGAGGCGGCCGGGCGGATGAAGCCGAGGTCGATCTTCTCCAGGAGCAGTCCGTCCAGGATCTGCTGGCTGGTCTGGATACGCAGCTCCAGGTGCACGTCGGGCATGATCGCGCGGTAGTGCCGGACGGCGCGGGTGAACACGCGCAGCATCGGGGCCGAGGTGGTGAAGCTGAGCCGCAGGGTGCCGACCTCGCCGCGCGCGGCCCGCTTGGCGGTTTCCACCGCCCGGGCGGCCTGGGCGAGCGCGGCTCGCGCCTCGTCCAGGAAGAGCCGGCCGGCCTCGGTCAGCTCGACCTTCCGTCGGTTGCGCTTGAGGAGCGCGACGCCGAGCTCGCGCTCGATGGACTGGATCTGCAGCGTGAGGGGCGGCTGCCCGATGTTGAGACGCTGTGCCGCACGGCTGAAATGCAGCTCTTCCGCAACCGCGACGAAGTAGCGGAACTGCCGGAGTTCCATGACTTATTTGCCTGACCACATAAGACCGGCGACACGGTATATTGGACTAGCGATATCCGGCAATGCCAATCTCGCCTGATCCGCTCGAGAGGACGTGCCGATGTCGATGGTCATTCCCCCGCCCCCCGTCACCACCATCCCGGTCGTGGGAGGCGGCGAGTTCCCGGTCCGCCGCATCTACTGCGTCGGCCGCAACTATGCGGCCCATGCCCGCGAGATGGGCGGCGACCCGAACCGCGATCCGCCGTTCTTCTTCATGAAGCCGGCCGACGCCATCGTGCCGAACCACGCGACCGTGCCCTACCCCACCAAGACGTCCGACTACCAGCACGAGATCGAGCTCGTGGTGGCGATCGGCAAGGGCGGGCGGGACATACCCGTCGACAAGGCCCTCGACTGCGTCTTCGGATACGGCGTCGGGCTCGACATGACGCGCCGCGACCTGCAGGCGACCGCCAAGAAGCTGCAACGCCCGTGGGACCTCTCCAAGGGCTTCGACCAGTCGGCGCCCTGCACCGCCCTCTCGCCCGTCTCCGCGGTCGGACACCCGGGCGCGGGCGCGATCTGGCTGACGGTCAACGGCGAGCGGCGTCAGGCGGGCGACCTCGCCGACCAGATCTGGAACGTGGCGGAGACGATCTCCTATCTCTCCGGCTACGTGGAACTGGTGCCGGGCGACCTGATCATGACCGGCACCCCCGAGGGCGTCGGCCCGGTGCAGCCCGGCGACCGCATGCACGGCCACATCGACGGGCTGGACGACCTCCACGTGACCATTTCCTGAACCGGCCACCGCCAGGACAATCGCCATGATCACAGCCGAACAGAACGAGTATCTCTGCGCCACGGGGCCGGGAACCCCGATGGGCGAACTGATGCGCCGGTACTGGATCCCGGCCATGATGTCGGTGGAGCTGCCGGAACCGGATTGCCCGCCGGTGCGCGTCGCGCTCCTCTCCGAGCGGCTCATCGCGATCAGGGACACGTCCGGGCGGGTCGGCCTGATGGACGAGTTCTGTGCCCATCGCGGCGTGTCCCTCTGGTTCGGGCGCAACGAGGAGAACGGGCTGCGCTGCCCCTACCACGGCTGGAAATACGACGTGACCGGGCAGTGCATCGAGGTGCCGTCCGAGCCGGCGGCGAGCGGCTTCTGCCAGAAGATCCGGCTGAAGTCCTATCCGGTCGTCGAGAAGAACGGCGTCGTCTGGGCCTACATGGGCCCGCCGGAGGAGCAGCCGCCGCTGCCGGACTTCGAGTGGATGCGGGTGCCGCAGAGCCACATCTTCCTCTCCAAGCGCTGGCAGGAGAGCAACTACCTGCAGGCGATGGAAGGCGGTATCGACTCCAGCCACGTCTCGTTCCTGCACCGCAGCGACCTCAACACCGACCCGCTGCACAAGAACACCGCGGGCGCCAAGTACGCCCGGTCGACCAACACGGTGTTCGACATCCTGGAAAGCCCCGGTGGGCTGCTGATCGGCGCGCGCCGCGACGCCGATCCGGGCTTCCACTACTGGCGCGTCACCCAGTGGATGTTCCCCTGGTACACGCTGATCCCGCCCTACAAGGGCAACGCCATCAACGGCCACGCCTGGGTGCCGATGGACGACCACAACTGCATGGCCTGGACCATGACCTTCCATCCGACCCGGCCGCTCACCGACAAGGAGGTCGAGGGCATGAAGGCCGGCGCCGGGGTGCACGCTGACCTCATTCCCGGCACGTTCCGGCCCAAGGCCAACATGGACAACGACTACCTGATGGACCGGGCCGCCCAGAAGGCAGGGCGCACCTACAGTGGCGTCAAGGGCATCGCCATCCAGGATTCCTCCCTGCAGGAAAGCATGGGGCCGATCGCCGACCGGACCCGGGAGAACCTCGTCTCCACCGACAACGCCATCATCATGGCGCGCATGCGCCTCAGGAAGGCGGCGCAGGCGGTGCAGGCCGGCAAGAAGGCACCCGGCCTCGACAGCGCGGCCCAGAACGTGCGATCCGCTTCCTTCATCCTGCCGGCCGGCGGGGCGTTCAAGGAGGCGGCCCTCGACGCCGTGAGGGTTCGCGAGGGCGAGGAACCGGTCGCGGTCTGAGCGGGCGTCGCCCGGCGCCGCGCCCCGGCGGGCCCGCAGGAGACGAAATGGGAAGCGAGCGATCGAGAACCGTGGTGGTCGGGGCCGGCCAGGCCGGCGCCTGGGCCGTGATCGCCTTGCGCGAGACCGATCCGGCGCGCGAGATCGTCATGATCGGCGATGAGGCGCACCTGCCCTACGAGCGCCCGCCCGTCTCGAAAGGGATCCTCGCGGGCGAGAGCGGGATCGAGAAGGCCCTGATCCGGCCGGACACGTGGTTCGTCGACAACAGGATCGACCTCCGCCTGGGCCAGCGCGTCGCCGGCATCGACCGGGCCGCGGCGCGGATCGAACTCGCGGGCGGCGAGCGGATCGCCTACGACAGCCTGATCCTGGCGACGGGGGCCCGGCCGCGCCGCCTGACGGTGCCCGGGGCGGACGACTCGCGGGTCCACGTGATCCGCACGGTCGACGACTCGCTCGCCCTCAGGGTCGAGTTGCAGCCGGAGCGGCATCTGGCGGTCGTGGGCGCCGGATTCATCGGCCTCGAGGCCGCCTCGGTGGCGCGCAAACGCGGGCTCGCCGTCACGGTTGTCGACGTGGCGGCGGCTGCCCTCTCCCGGGTGGTCGCGCCCGAGGTCGGGGCCGCCATGGCGCGCCGTCACGAGCGGGAAGGCGTGGCGTTCCGGTTCGGCGCGAGGCTCACCGGCATCGAGCCGGGAGCGTCCGGGCTCCGGCTGCACTTCGCCGAAGGCCCGCCCCTCGACGCCGATGTGGTGGTCGCCGGGATCGGCGCCGTCCCGAACACGGAGCTGGCCGCTGCGGCGGGCCTTGTGGTGGACGACGGGATCGTGGTCGACGCCTTCGGGCAGACGTCCGATTCGGCGATTTCCGCGGCCGGCGACGTGACGCGCCACTTCAACCCCATCCTCGGGCGGAGCATCCGGCTGGAGAGCTGGCAGAACGCGCAAAACCAGGCGATCGCGGTCGGCCGGATCGTCGGCGGACGGCGCGAGCCCTATGCCGAGGTGCCCTGGTTCTGGACCCACCAGTACGACTTCAACCTGCAGATCGCCGGGGCTCCGCTCGGCTGGGACCGGGTTATCTTCCGCGGCGGTCCGGACGAGCCGAAGTTCACGGCGCTCTACCTCGCCGAGGGCCGGGTGGTCGCGGGCAACACCTTGAACAACCCGCGGGACATGCGCGCCGTCAAGGCGCTGATCGCCGGGGGTACGGTCGTGGATCCCACGGCCCTCGCCGACCCCGCCGTCCCGCTTCAATCTCTCTGCCGCTGACGAGGGCCACGCCGATGATCGCCGACGAATTCAAGGGCATGAAGGCCGTCGTGGTCGCGGCGGCCCAGGGCGTCGGTCCCGCGGTGGTCGACGCGCTGGTCGCGGCGGGCGCACGCGTGGCGGTCGACGAGCCCTGCGGGGGCGAGGCGGTGCTGGTGGAGCCGGACGCGGCCGTCGCTTTCCTCGATCGCGTCGAGGCTGCGCTCGGCGGGCTCGACCTCCTGGTGATCTCCGCGCGGCCGGTGCGCAACAAGCCGGTCCTGTCGATCGGCGCGGACGAGTTCCGCGAGGTGGTCGAGACGGACTTGCTGGCCCCCGCCTTCCTGATGCAGGAGGCCGGGCGGCGCATGGCCGCGCGCGGCCACGGACGCATCGTCGTCTTCGCGTCGATGTCGGCGAAGACCGGGGCGCACCACAATGTCGGCCCCTTCGCGGCGGCCAAGGGCGGGCTCCTCGCCTTCGTGCGCGTGATGGCGAGCGAGCTCGCCGAGCACGGCGTTACCGTGAACGGGATCGCCACCGCGCTGTTCGAGCCGCAGGTCGCGACCATGACGGAGGAGCGGCGCAACACGCTGGTCAAGGGCATCCCGGTCGGCCGCTTCGGCCGGTCCGAGGAGGCCGCGCATGCGGTCCTCTACCTCGCATCCCGGAACTCGGGCTTCGTCACCGGCGAATGCCTGAACCTCTCCGGCGGCCGCTTCATGGATTGACCCTCGGTTCCTAGGAGGCCCGCTTGCACATCTTCCCGAAGGACTGGCCCGGGGTCCGCGTCACCGGCTACCGCAACTCCACGCCGCGCGTGGTGGACGTGGTCGGGGTCGGGCCGCGGGCGCGCGACCTCGTCGGCCGGCTCGGGGCCGAACTGCCGAACCTGCGGGTGGCGGACCGCCCCCGGCTGGAGGCGTCGCCGCCCGGGGCGGAGCCCGCGCATCCCAACCTGACGGTCGTGGTCCACGTCTCCGGCGATCCGACGGACGCCTTCCCGGTGCCGCAGCGGCCGCCGAGCTCGCTGAGTTTCGTGGTGATCGAGCCGCTCGACCGGATGCATGCCGGCCGCGACCCGGCGCTCGCCGACCTCAGGGCGGCGGCGGACCTCCTCGTGACGACGCCCGACGAGGACTTCCTGCGCGACCTCGTCGCCAACCTCTCGAGCTGACACGCGCCCCCCGCGCCCCGGACCGGGCTCAGCTCGGCGGAGCCGCCGTTAGGCCGTGGGCGTCCCACTGACCGGAACTTGGGCGAGCCGCCCAAATATTCCACTGTGCCGACAACTGGCGGTCGCTTGCGCAAGGTCGGACGGCCGCGGCGAAAGGCGCCTGCCTTTACGGGGCGTCGACTTCGCGGGGCCATGTCATTTGCCCCGCTAAATAATTGGACGTCGAACTTATATTAGACGGGCGCGTGCCGGCGTGCATGAATCCACGTACGGGTTCGGCCTGAGGGCCTGCCCGTGGAGGACGGCTGCGGGATGTCGGTGCAACGGGCGGACGGGACCGGGATGGCGGAGGGTCGCGCGGCGACACCGATGACCGTGCCCCTGATCGTCGCCTGCGCGTTCTTCATGGAGAACTTCGACGCGACCGTCATCACCACGGCGCTCCCGTCGATCGGCCAGACGTTCGGCGTGTCCGCCGTGGAGGCCGGCACAGGCATGACGGCCTATTTCGTCGCGCTCGCCGCCTTCATTCCGGTCAGCGGCTGGGCGGCGGACCGCTTCGGCGTGAAGACGGTGTTCCGCCTTTCCATGGCGCTGTTCACGCTCGCCTCCGTGGCCTGCGGGCTCTGCCAGAGCCTGGAGCAGTTCATCGCCGCCCGGATCGTCCAGGGCGCCGGCGGGGCCATGCTGGTGCCGGTCGGCCGGCTTGCGGTGTTGCGCGCCGTCGAGAAGGCGGAGTTCGTGCGCGCCATGTCCTGGGTGACCACGCCCGCGCTGGTCGGCAGCGTCATCGGCCCGCCGGTCGGCGGCTTCCTGACCACCTACGTGTCCTGGCGCTGGGTGTTCCTCCTTCAGGTCCCGGTCGGCCTTCTCGGCATCATCCTGGTGACCCGCTACTTCGCGCCGGATCGCGGCCGCGACCGCCGGCCGCTCGACTGGGTCGGTTTCCTTTCGATCGGACCGGGGATCGCGCTCCTGGTGGCGGCGCTGGAGATCGCCGCGCGGGGCGAAACCGGGGCGGCCCTGCCGCTGGCGCTGCTCGGTGCCGGGGCGGCGGTGCTGACCGTCGCGGTCCTGCATGCGTCGCGGCATCCGGCGCCCCTGATCGATCCGTCGCTGCTGCGCATCGACACCTTCGCCCGCTCGGTCGGCTCGGGGAACCTATTCATCGTCGCGGCCGCGGCCGTGCCGTTCCTCATGCCGCTGATGCTCCAGGTCGGGTTCGGCTTCTCGGCCTTCGCCTCCGGGCTGATGACCTTCACGGGGGCCGCCGGGGCGCTCGCCATGAAGGCGGCGTCGCCGGCGATCCTGCGCCGGTACGGCTTCCGGACCGTGCTCGTCGGCAACGGGCTCCTGGTCGCCGTCGCGACGATCCTGTGCGCACTGTTTACCCAAGCCACGCCGGCGGCCGCCATCGCGGCGGTGCTGCTCGCCTTCGGCTTCGCCCGCTCCCTGCAGTTCGTGGCGCTGAACACCATCGCGTATGCCAACGTGCCCCCCGAGCGGATGAGCGCGGCGACGACCTTCGCGGGAATGACGCGGCAGGTCGGCAACGCTGCGGGCGTGGCCGGGAGCGCCCTGATCCTTCAGGCTCTCGTCGGCCCAGGCAGCGCGACCGTGACGGCGTCGGACCTCAGCGCCGCCCTCTTCGCGGTCGGCGGCGTTGCGGGCTGCTCCGCGCTCCTGT
Source organism: Prosthecomicrobium sp. N25 (assembly GCF_037203705.1). Taxonomy (NCBI): domain Bacteria; kingdom Pseudomonadati; phylum Pseudomonadota; class Alphaproteobacteria; order Hyphomicrobiales; family Kaistiaceae; genus Prosthecomicrobium; species Prosthecomicrobium sp. N25. The sequence goes on along the minus strand of NZ_JBBCAT010000001.1, from coordinate 2,619,617 downwards.
TCCTGCGGCTCGATCCGGCCGCCGGGGCGGACGTCAGCGGACACGGACGCAAGCCGCCACCGAAGACCTGACGGAATCCACAGAGGAAGAGCCGGCCGCGATGCGGCGCCCGACGGCCAGGAACGAGGGAGAGTCGACGATGCAGCTTTCCAGACGCACGTTCAACGGAATGCTCGGCAGCAGTCTCGCCGGCAGTCTTCTCGGGCCCTTCGGGGCCGGCTTCGCACGAGCCCAGACCAAGCCCCTGACGGTCGCGCTCGAGGAGATCCCGAAGCAGCTCGACCCGCTGCGCTACCTGACGAACCCGGGCTACCGGGTCATGTACAACATCTACGACACCCTGCTCGACGTCGACTTCAAGAAGGACGGGGCGCTGAAGCCCGCGCTGGCGTCGTCCTGGAAGCGGGTCGACGAGAAGACCATCGACGTCACCCTGCGCGACGGAGTCCTCTTCCACGACGGCTCGCCGCTGACGGTCGACGACGTGCTCTTCACCTTCTCGACCGAGCGCATGTTCGACAAGGCCTCGCCGGGCTTCGCCGTCGCCCAGCAGCTCCTCTCCACCATCGCCAAGGTGGAGGCCGTCGACGGCAAGACCGTGCGCGTGGTCTCGAAGATCGCCGATCCCGCGCTCGAACTCCGCCTGACCGCCTGGGGCTCGCAGATCATCAGCAAGTCGGCCTTCCAGAAGGCCGGCGGATGGGACGGCTTCGCCCGCAAGCCCGTCGGGACGGGGCCGTTCTCGGTCGTCAACCTGAGCCCCGAGGAGGTGCGGCTCGCCGCATTCCCGCAATACTGGGGCGGCGCCCCGTCGATCCCGACCCTCGTCTACCGGTCCTCGCCGGAGCTCTCCTCCCGAATCGCCGGCCTTGCGGCGGGCGACTTCGACCTGATCGCCGACGTGCCCCCGGACCAGTTCCCGGCCGTGACCCGGTCCCCCAACCTCGTCATCGCGGGCGGCCCGATCGCCAGCATCCGGGTGGTCAAGTTCGACACCCGCAATGCGGCCCTGAAGGACCCCCGCGTCCGGCAGGCGCTCGGCTTCGCCATCGACCGGGCCGCAATCGTCAAGGCGCTCTGGCAGGACTTGGTCGAGATCCCGCGCGGCCACCAGCTGGCGTCCTACGGCGAGCTCTACGACAAGAACCGGCCGGCCCTCGTGTACGACCCGGACAAGGCCAAGAAGCTCCTCGCGGCGGGCGGCTACAAGGGCGAGGTGATCCCCTACCGGATCCGCACCAACGCTTACGGGCCGGAGCTGGCGACGGCCCAGATCCTCGTCTCGATGTGGAATGCGGTCGGGGTCAACATCGACCTTCAGATCAAAGAAAACTTCGGTCAGATGCTGGCCTATCCGGGCACCGGCATGCGCAACGGCGTCGACCCGGTCCTGATCAACGACCCGCTCTTCTCCCTCTGGCGCTCCTACAACGAGGCCGAGAAGGACGTCTGGTCGAACGAGGACTTCTACAAGGCCGGCCATGTGCTCGAATCGAGCATGGACCCGGCGGAGCGCAAGAAGGCGATGGGGCAGATGCTCGACATCTTCGACGCCGATCCGCCCTCCATCATCCTGCACACGATGGGGCTCTTCTACGGCATGAACAAGAAGGTCAAGTGGACGCCCTACAAGCACGTCTACATGGACTTCCGAAAGGAAAATGCGAGCATTGCGACCTGAACCGAGCGAACGCCCCGCAGGCCCATCCGGAGCAGCATCGATGACGAGCGACGCGACCGGCTCCGGCGCCCCCCTCTGCGCGGTCGACCATCTCAAGGTCACCGCCCTGACCGAGCAGGGGCGCAAGGTCGTGGTCGACGACGTGTCCTTCTCCTTCGGCCGGGGCGCCTACTTCGCCCTGGTCGGGGAGAGCGGCAGCGGCAAGAGCGTGACCTGCCACGCCCTCATGCGCCTGCTGCCCTTCGCGGCGGAGGTGGAGGGCAGCATCCGGGTCGACGGCACCGACGTCTGGTCGCTGTCGCCGGGCGCCCTGAGGGCGTATCGCCGGCATTCCGTCGGCATGATCTTCCAGGACCCGCTCGCCGCCCTCAACCCGGTGCGGACGATCGGGTCGCAGATGATCGAGACGCTCCGGCTGCACCATCCCGAGGCGGGCGGGGACGACCTGCGCGAGCGGGCGATCGATGCGCTCTCGCGCGTCCACGTGCCCCAGCCGTCAGCGCGGCTGTCGGCCTACCCGCACCAGCTCTCCGGCGGCCTGAACCAGCGCGTGACGATCGCGCTCGCGCTCATGGGCGATCCGTCGCTGCTGATCGCCGACGAGCCGACGACCGCGCTCGACATGTCGGTGCAGGCGGAGATCCTCGACCTTCTCGACGAGCTCAGGGCGACGTCGGGCATCAGCGTCCTGATGGTCACCCATGACCTTGGCATCGTCGCCGACCGGGCGACGTCGATCGCGGTCATGCAGTCCGGCCGGATCGTCGAGCAGGGCCCGACGGACCGGATCCTGGCCGCCCCGGCGCACGACTACACGGTCGCCCTGTTCGAAGCGGCGAGCCTGGGCAAGCTGCGGGAGCCGGCGGCCCGGCCGGCCCGTGCCCCGAAGCTCTGCCTCGCCTTCGAAGGCGTCGACAAGGTCTTCCGGCCGAGCGGCCGGCACGGCGAGCCGGTCGTGGCCGCCGACCGCATCAGCTTCTCGGTCGCGGAGGGCGAGATCGTCGCACTGGTCGGCGAGAGCGGGAGCGGGAAGACCACCGCGGCCAAGATGGCGATGGGCCTCGTCAAGCCCGATGCGGGCCGCATCACGGTCGGCTCGGTCACCGACAAGGCGCGCCATGCGGTCGGTCCGCAGATGGTGTTCCAGCACCCGAAGGACTCCCTGGACCCTCTCATGAAGGTCGGGGCGCAGCTCCACGAGGTGCTGATGGTGCACGGGTGGAAGGACCGCGCGGCGCGCGAGACGCGCATCCGGGAGATCATCGCCGACGTCGGCCTCGACGCGGGCGTGCTGGAGAGGCGGCCCACCTTCCTGTCGGGCGGGGAGGCGCAGCGCGTCGTGATCGCGCGGGCGATCATGCTCGGGCCGCCCCTGCTGATCGCCGACGAGCCGCTCTCGGCGGTCGACGTCTGCCTGCAGAAGCAGATCCTGGACTGCTTCCGGGGGCTCCGGGAGAAGCGCGGCATCGCCATCCTGCTCATCACCCACGACCTGCGCATCGTGCTCGACATCGCCGACCGCGTGGTCGTCATGCGCTCCGGCCGGATCGTAGAGGACGTTCCCCTCGCGCTCTTCTCGGACGGCGCGCGCGACCCCTACACGCAGAAGCTCATCGACGCGATCCCGGGGCGGGACTTCGAGGCCGCCCCCGATCCGGACCGCCGGCCGCCGGTGGACTGGAGCCCCTCCCCCTCCCGCATCATCTACGGATAGGGTGAAGCCATGCGCCTCGGCCTCCGCCTCCTCCGCGCCGCCATCTCACTCTGGGTGATCGTCACCCTGGTCTTCGTCGCGCTCCGCCTGACCGGCGACCCGGTGCTCGCGGTTCTCAACCCGGACGACCTGACGCGGGACGTGATCGAGAGCTTCCGCCGGCAGTGGGGCTTCGAGGGGACGATCTGGGACCAGTACGTCGTCTATCTGGTCAATGTGGCGCACGGCCATTTCGGCAGGTCGACGATGAACGGGCAGGACGCCCTGACGGTGGTGCTCGAACGCGTACCGGCGACCCTGCAGCTGGTCGGCTGCTCGGCGCTGGTCATGCTCGGCGTCGGTGTTCCGCTCGGCACCATCGCGGCCCTCCGCCCCGGCAGCCGCCTCGACGGTCTGGTCATGGCCGCCACGACCCTCGGCTTCGCGCTGCCGAACTTCTTCCTGGGCCTCCTGCTGATCCTGACCTTCTCGGTCTGGCTCTCGCTCCTGCCGAGCGGCGGCACGGGCAGCGCCGCCCACCTGGTCATGCCGGTGCTGACCATCGGCCTCGCCAAGGCGGCGATCTTCACGCGCTTCGTCCGTTCCGGGATGATCGACGCGCTCCGGCTGCCCTGCATCACGGCGGCGCGCGCCCGCGGCCTGTCGGAGACGGCCATCATGGTCCGCCATGTCGCACCCAACTGCCTGATCCCGCTGGTCACCATCCTGCCGCTGCTCGTCGGGGCCATGATCAGCGCCGGGTCCGTGGTGGAGGCGGTGTTCGCCTGGCCGGGGATCGGCCGGCTCATCGTGGAATCGGTCGCCCAGCGCAACCTCGCGGTCGTGCAGGTGATCATACTCCTGGTGGCGATCCTGATGGTCACCACCAACCTGATCGTCGACATTCTCTACGGCTGGCTCGACCCGCGCACCGCCGCGGCGGTCGCGCACTGAGGGAGGCGCCCATGACCCCTGCCCTGCGCATCGCCGGCCGCGGCATCGCCGGGATGCCCGTCTCGGTGGTCCTCGCCATGGCGTGGCTGGTGCTCTGCCTTTTCCTCGTGACGCTGAGCCCCCTCCTGCCGATCCCGAGCGAATCCCAGCTCGATCTCCTCGCCCGGCTGAAGCCACCCTACGGGCTCGGCGGCGAGCTCGCCCACCCGCTCGGAACCGACGACCTCGGCCGCGACATCCTCGCCCGGCTGATCTCCTCGATGCGCACCAGCCTCGTCCTCGCCCTCGGCGCCACGATCCTGTCGGCCATCATCGGCACCAGCCTCGGGATCGCGGCGGCGCATTTCGGCGGGCTCGCCGACGAACTGGTGGTCGGCGCCGTCGACGCGCAGGCGTCCGTGCCCTTCGTGATCGTGTCGCTCACGATCACGGCCTTCTTCGGCACCAACCTGGTGCTCTTCCTGTTCATCCTGTCGATTTTCGGCTGGGAGCGCTTTGCGCGGCTCTCGCGCGCCATGACGCTCGCCTCCAAGGGGCGCGGCTACGTGCTGGCGATGCAGACGCTCGGGTTTTCCTGGACGCGCATCTATCTCCGGCACGTGCTGCCGAACATCATCAGCGCCCTCCTGGTGACCGCCACCATCAACTTTCCCGAGGTGATCCTGCTGGAGACCTCGCTGAGCTTCCTCGGCCTCGGCGTGCAGCCGCCGGCCTCGAGCCTCGGCAACATGCTGGGCTTCGGCCGCAACTATCTCCTGACCGGCTGGTGGATCGCGGTCACCCCGGGCGTCGCCATCTTCATGTGCACGCTGGCGGTCAGCGTCATCGGCGACTGGGCGCGCAGCCGCATCGGCAGAAGCTGACCGCTCCCCCCGGGCCGGCGCGGGCTCAAGGGTTGCGCGCCAGCGCCTCGTCGAGGGCCCGGACGAGGCGGTCGACCTCCTCGACCGTGTTGTAGTGGACCATCGAGACACGGCAGACCCCGCCGGCGCGGTCCAGGCCGAGATGCTCGACCAGCCGGCGCGAGTGGAAGTCCCCGTGGCGCATGCCGACCTCGGCGGCGTCGACGGCGGCGACGACCGACTCGGCCTCGCGGCCCGTGAGCTTGAAGGAGATGGTCGGGACGCGATGCCGGGCGTCCGCGTCGGGGCGGCCGATCACGCGCAGGTCGTTGCGGTCGCGCAGATAGGCGAGGAGGCGCTCGCCGATCACGGCCTCGTGGGCAGCGATGTCGGCGAAGGCCCGCTCGATGGCGGGGCGCCCGCCGCCGCCGCCGAGGGCCTCGAGATAGTCGACGATGCCGACCACGCCCCAGGCCAGTTCGTAGTTGGTGTTACCGGGCTCCAGCTTCGCCGGGACGCGGTCCTTGCCGTAGAAGTAGTGATAGAGGCCGTCGAGCTCCAGGAGCTTGTCGTACTTGCCGTAGAGCACTGCGAAGTGCGGACCGTAGGTCTTGTAGAAGGAGAAGGCGTAGTAGTCGACGTCGAGCGCCTGGACGTCGACGGCGCGGTGCGGCGCATACGCGACGGCGTCGACGGCGATCTCCGCCCCGCGCTCGTGCACGAAGCGCGCGATCTCGGCGATCGGCATGATGGTGCCGAGGATGTTCGAGGTGTGGGTGACGGCGACGAGCCGCGTGCGCGGCGACATCAGGCGGCCGAGTTCCTCAAGGTCCGGCTCCAGCGTGTCCGGGTCGAGGCTCCAGAACTTGAAGGTCACGCCCTTGTCGGCGAGCGTCAGCCAGGGGCCGATGTTGGACTCGTGGTCGAAGACGGTCAGGACAATCTCGTCCCCGGGGCGCAGGCGGCCGGCCATGGCGGTCGCCAGGTTGCGCATCATGGTGGTCGTGTTCGGGCCGAGCACGATCTCCTCGGGGCGCGCGGCGTTGACGAGCCGCGCCACTGCCTCGCGCGCCGTCGCCACCCGTTCGGTCGCCAGCCGTGACAGCGGATAGGTGGCGCCGGTCTGGACGCTGCTGGTCAGCAGGTAGTCGGCGACGCGGTCGGCGACCGACTTCAACACCTGCGAGCCGCCCGCGTTGTCGAAGAACGCGAAGCCGCCCGCGAGGGCCGGGAACTGCGAGCGGACGTAACCGATGTCGAGGGCCATGGCGGCTCCTTGTTCTCGAGCGTTCAGGAACGCTCGGCTTCGCGGACGAGCATGAGACCGGGCGGGGCGTCGGCCGTTTCCGTATCCGCCGCGAGACCGGATTCCCACATGCACATGTGGAAGTCCGCCGTCGCCCCGAGGGCGGCCAGCGGGTAGTGCCAGATGCCGGCCCGGTACAGGATGGCTTGGTCGGGCCGGGCCAGGAAGGCTCGGGCGGCGTCCCAGTCCGGCGCGCCGCCGGGTCCGGACGGGACGACGGCGACGAGGTAGGACCGTGCCGTCATGGGCACGAAGAGCTGATCGGAGAAGGGATGCCGCTCGACGAGTTCGACGGCCAGCGGCAGCGTCGAGGACGAGACGCGGTAGGTCGACACGGCAAGCCGGTCCGCGGGGGAGCGGTGCGCGATGGCGACATCGGCATCGAAGCGGAGCGCGCGGCCCTGGTTGACCGGGCGCCCCTCGGCCCCGCCGGCCGCGATGACGGCGCCGAAGGGCGCGAAGGACGGCGCGTCGAGCGGGCGGACCGGGACGGGCGAGCGGGTCCGCATGCTACCGGCCCTGCTTCCAATTGCGCTCGATGACGCCGACCAGCCTCACCAACGGCAGCAAGAGGAGGATGTAGATCCCGGCGGCGACGATGAGCGGGGTCGGATTGGCGGCGAGCGCCTGGGCCTGCGTCGCCTGCTTGAGGAGGTCGGGCATGGCGACGACCGAGGCCAGCGCCGTGTCCTTGAGGACGCTGACCGCGTTCGACGTGATGGGCGGCACGACCAGCCTCAGCGCCTGCGGAAGGATCACCTTGTAGAGCGTCACGGCCGGCGAGAGGCCGAGCGCCCGCGCGGCCTCGAACTGGCCCTTCGGGATCGCCTCGATGCCGGCCCGGAAGATCTCCGCCGAATAGGCGCCGGCGACCATCGAGATGGCCGTCGTGGCGGCCGCGAAGGGGGACAGCCTGATGCCGACGAAGGGCAAGGCGTAGTAGACGACGACCAGCAGGACGAGCAGCGGGATGGCGCGGAAGACGTCGATGTAGGCGATGGCCGACCAGCGGAGCGGCTTCGCTCCGTAGAGGCGGCCGAGCGCCAGCCCCAGGCCGAGCAGGAGGCCGACGACGTTCGAGACCAGGCCGAGCAGGATCGTCGTGCTGAGCCCCGACAGGAGCAGCGGCAGGGTGTCGACGAAGACTCGCGGGTTGAAGAAGGTGTCGATGAGGGACAAGGGCGGCCGCCAGCCTCGCGTTCGTGAAACGGGCCCGGCCGCGGCCGGGCACACCCTGCATCGATGCGGGAGCCCGGCCTGGGCCGGGCTCCGCGTGTCGTCAGGCCCGGTCGGAGCCGGGGCGCCCTACGGGCTCAGGGCTTGGGCATGTCCAGGACCTTGGCGGTCGCGAGCGCCGGGTCCGGATCGGTGCCGAACCAGGTCTTGTGGATCTTCGCCAGGGTGCCGTCCTTCTTCATCTCCGTGATCACGCCGTTCACCTTGGTGGCGAGCGGAGCGTCCTTGGCGAACATCACCGAGTACTGCTCGGTGGTCTTGATCCGCTCGATGACGGCGAACTGGGGCTTGTCCTTCACATAGTAGAGCAGCGCCGGGATATCGGAGATGTAGCCGTCGATGCGGCCGGCGGCCAGGTCGAGCATGGCCGGGTTCAGGCCCTCGTAGCGGCGGATCTCCTTGATCTTGGTCGTTGCCTGGTTCTGCGTCGTCCACATGTCGCCGGTCGAGCCGGTGTCGACGCCGACGGTCTTGCCGGCCATGCCGGCGAGGTCCTTGATGCCGGAGGCCTTGGTGACGGTCAGGGACTGGTCGGAATCGTAGTAGGGCTGGGCGAAGGACACCGACTGGAGGCGCTTCGCCGTGATGGTGATCGACGACACCGCGGCGTCGATCTGGCCCGACTGCACGGCCGCGAAGAGCCCCTGGAACGGGATGTTGACGATCTCGACCTTCTGGCCGAGCCGCTTGCCGACCTCGTTCATCAGGTCGATCTCGAAGCCGACGAACTCGCCCTTCTCGTTCTGGAACTCCCAGGGCACGTTGCCGATGTTGGCCCCGACCTTCATGGTCTGGGCGCCGGCCATGGAGGCCGAGACGAGGACGGCCGCCACGGCCGTCAGCAGCTTCCAAGCGATCCGCATCCTGGTATCCCCTTCTGTTTATGGCAGGGCTCGCGCCGGGCCGTCATGAAGGCCCGCGCGCCGGCGGTCTGACTGGTCTGACCGGCCAGATCGGCCTATCTTGGGCGGAGCCAGGGGACCGGGTCAAGCGTGGGACTCCGGAAAAGCGCTGATCGGATTTGGCTTGCGGGACGAAAAGCCGGTCGTGTCAGTCCGCCGAGGGGGGAGCATGAATCGCATCAGGTCGGACATACGCCTGCGAAGCGAGCTCCCGATCTCGCACGACCGCTCGCCCGTGCCCCGCAGCGTGGTCGGGCGGCTGGAGCGGATGATCCGGGACGGGGTCCTGCGACCCGGGGAGCGGCTGCCCTCCCAGCGCGAGCTCGCCGCCGAACTCGGCGTGAGCCGGCCGTCGCTGCGCGAGGCGATGACGGCGCTGGAGACCCTCGGGCTCGTGGTGGTCCGGCCGGGGCTCGGCGTCTTCGTGCAGGATCTCGACCACCGCAAGGCGGTGTGGCGCTTCGGGGCGCGGGGCAGCCCCTCGGACGTCTACGAAGCCCGCATCTGCCTGGAGGGCCACGCGACCCGGCTCGCCGCGGCGCGGATCGAGCCATCGGGGCTCGCGCGGCTCGAGGCCGCCGTCGCGGAACTCGCCTCGGCGGCGGGGCGCGGGGACCTCGCGGGCGCCACGGCGGCCGATTCCGCCTTCCACGACCTCGTCTTCGAGCTCTGCGGCAATCCGGTCCTGGCCGACATGTACCGGGCCGTGCGGGAGGTCATGGTCGCCAGCCAGCGGCTGCCCCTGGCCGCACCCGAGACGCTCGGCGACACCGTCCGGGAGCACGAGGCCATCCTGGCGGCCGTGCGGTCCGGCGACCCGGCCGCCGCGGAGAGCGCCATGACGGATCACATCCGCCGGGCCGCCGCCCGCTACGGCGTGGCGATCTGAGGCCGGCCGGACGACGGTCCGGCTTCTCGGCCTTTCAGTGCCGGTCGCGCCGAGGTCCCGCCGATCGGTCTGTCCTTGCAGGGCTCGACCCGGAAATCCGGTCCACGGGGGCGGTGCGGCCGTCGTGGATGCCCGGGACAAGCCCGGGCATGACAGAAACGAAGGTAGTACAAGGGGTTGAGACTTCAGGAAGCCGGGTCTGAGGGGCCTCAGTGGCGCGGATCGACCCAGGGCTCGGCATTCCGGCGCCGGCGCGCGAAGTCGGCAATTTCGGGGGCGTGGCGAAGCGTGAGGTCGATATCGTCCCAGCCGTTGAGGAGTTGCAGGCGGCGGGCCGGATCGATCGCGAAGCCGAGGCGCAGGGGGCCGCGGGCGATCGTCAGGGCCTCGAGGTCCACGGTGACGTCGCCGTCCGGGTCGGCCTCCAGGGCGGCAATCAGGGCCTCTGCCTCCGCTTCGGTGACGACCGCCGGCAGGAGGCCGTTCTTGACCGCGTTGGAGGCGAAGATATCCCCGAAGGACGGGGCGACGACCGCCCGGATGCCGTAATCGGCCAGGGCGTAGACGGCCGCCTCGCGCGAGGAGCCGGTGCCGAAGTTGCGACGAGCGACCAGGATCCGGGCACCCGACCAGCGCGGATCGTCGAGCACGAAGCCGGGGACGGGCGTGCCGTCCGGGGCGAAGCGCAGGTCGTGGAGGAGGAAGGAGCCGTAGCCGGCGGAGCGCGGGCGGCTCATGAACCGGGCCGGAATCAACTGGTCGGTGTCGACGTTGGCGAGGCCGAGCGGGCAGGCCGTGGCGGTGATGCGGACGAAGGGCTCCATGTCAGTCTCCCGTCCCGGCCGGGCCGAGGCGCCGCACGTCGGTGATCCGGCCGGTGACCGCGGCGGCGGCCACCATGGCGGGCGACATCAGGTGGGTGCGCGCACCGAGCCCCTGTCGGCCGCGGAAGTTGCGGTTGGTGGTCGAGGCGCAGCGCTCCCCGGAGGGCACGAGGTCGCCGTTCATGCCGACGCACATGGAGCAGCCCGAGTCCGCCCAGGTCAGGCCCGCGTCGACGAAGATGCGATCGAGGCCCTCGGCCTCGGCGGCGCGCTTGACGACCGAGGAGCCGGGCGCAACGAGGCCGGGCACGGCCGACTTGCGGCCCTTCAGCACGGCGGCGGCCGCGCGCAGGTCCTCCAGGCGGCCGTTGGTGCAGGAGCCGATGAAGACGCGGTCGACCCGGATGTCGGCGAGGGCCATGCCGGGTGTCAGGCCCATGTAGTCGAGGTCGGCGGCGAGGGCGGCGGCGCGGGCCTCGTCCAGGCCGGAGGGCGCCGGCACGGCGGCGGTCACCGGTAGCGCCTGCTCGGGGCTCGTACCCCATGTGACGGTCGGGGCGACGTCGGCGGCGCGGATCGCGATCTCGGTGTCGAAGACGGCGCCCGGGTCGCTCGCGAGGCTGCGCCAGTGGGCGACGGCCCGGTCGAACGCGTCGCCCTCGGGGGCGAACGGGCGGCCGCGGATCCACGCGAAGGTCGTCTCGTCGGGGGCCACCAGGGCCGTACGCGCGCCGGCCTCGATCGACATGTTGCAGAGGGTGAGCCGGCCCTCCATCGACAGGGCGCGGATGGCCTCGCCCTGGTATTCGACGGCATGCCCGCGGGCCCCGTCGGCGCCGATGGCGGCGATCACGTGGAGGGCGAGGTCCTTGGCGGACACATGCGGCGGCAGCGCGCCCTCGACCGTGATGCGCATGCGCTTCGGCTTCTTCTGCCAGAGCGTCTGGGTCATCAGCACGTGGGCGACCTCGGAGGCGCCGATCCCGAAGGCATAGGCCCCGAAGGCGCCGTGCGTGGAGGTGTGGCTGTCGCCGCAGACGATGACGAGGCCCGGCAGGGTCAGTCCCTGCTCGGGGCCGACCACATGGACGATGCCCTGGGCCGGGTCGTCCAGGCCGAAGAGGCGGAAGCCGTGCCGGGCGGCGTTGGCGGAGAGGCGCTCGACCATCCCGGCGATCTCCCGGTTGGCGATCACCGGGCGCCCCCGCGTCGGTACGTAGTGGTCGGCGACGCCGAAGGTGAGGCCGGGCTCGGCCAGCCGGGCGCCGCGCTCGTCCACCTTCCGGAAGGCGTGGTGGGAGCCCTCGTGGACGAAATGGCGGTCGACCCAGAGCAGGCTCTCGCCGTCCTCGCGGGTCAGGACGACATGGGCGTCCCACAGCTTGTCGAAGAGCGTGCGCGGTCCGGTCATGCCGCCTCGACCTCCTTCAGCATCTCGGCGATGGTGGCGATCCGCGCCACGGGGCGGAGCGCCTCGATGGCCGTCGCGTGCACCGCTTCGGAGAAGGCGGCGCAGCCGTCCTCCAGCACGATCGCGTCGATGTCGCGCACATGGGCCTCGCGCACCGTGGAGGCAACCCCGCCGTTGGTGACGATGCCGCCGACGAGCAGCCGCGTGACCCCGAGCTTGCGCAGCACCCATTCCAGCCGGGTCATGTAGAAGGCCGAATAGGCGATCTTCTCGATCACCACGTCGACCGGCTGGAGCGCGTCGACGGTGGCGTTGCCCCAGGAGCCGGGCGCGAAATCGCCCTTGCGGAGAAAGGGGCGCAGGGCCTTGAGGTGGGGAGAGATCAGCGGCTCCCCGCCGCGGCCGGGGACCAGCGTGAACTGCGTGGCCACCACGAGCCCGCCGCGGGCGCGCAGGGCCTCCGCGAGGGGGCGGACCCGCCCCGGCAGGGCCGCGATGGCGGGCGAGGACTGGCCGCCGCGGGCGTAGGCGCCGTTCGGATCGATGAAGTCGTTCTGCAGGTCCACCGTCAGGAGGGCGGTGGCGGTGAGGTCGAGGGGGCCGGGGCTCATGGCTTGCGCTCCACGACGAGGTTGCCGAAGCGGTCGACGCGCGCGGCGAGGCCCGGATCGATGACGGTGGTGGCGTCGGGCTGCTCCAGGATCGCCGGGCCGGCGATCTCGGCGCCGACGGGCAGCGCGAGGCGGTCCCAGATCGACGCCTCGTGCCACGCGCCGGCGAAGAAGACGGGGCGGCTGCCCCGCCGGGCCGTCTCCAGGCTCGCGTCGGCGGCGGGGGCCAGCGCCATCAGGTCGAAGGCCGGGCGGCGGCCGATGGCGGCGGTCCGCAGGTTGACGATGCGCACCGGGATGCCCGGCAGGAGACGGGAGAAGGCCCTGGCGTAGGCCGTCTCGAAGGCCTCCCGGACGATCGCCTCGGTGACGCCCGTGGTGCCCGCGCCGAGGGTCACCGGCAGGGACACCGAGACCGTGTGGGTCTGGCCCTGGTAGTGCATGTCGAGTTCGTAGACCACGTCGATCCCGTCGACCGCCAGCCCCGCTCCGGCGACCACCCGCCGGGCCTCCTCGCCTGCCTCCGCCATGCGGGCGTCGAGGCGGGCGGCGTCCAGTCCGGCGAGGCCGAGGTTCACGGTCGAGACCTGGTCGTGGCGGATGTCGGCGATGATGCAGCCGAGCGCGGAGGTGATGCCCGGGTAGCGGGGCACCAGCGCGGCCTTGAGGCCGACGTCGCGGATCAGCGCGCCGACGTGGAGCGCCCCGCCGCCCCCGAAGGGAACGGCGGTGAAACGGGTCGGATCATGGCCGCGCTCGATGGAGACGAGGCGGATGGCGCCCGCCATCCTGGCGTTCGCCACGCGCACGACGGCCTCCGCGGCCGCCTCGGGGGAGAGGCCGAGCGGGTCGCCGATGGCGGCCGCGATGGCTGCGCGGGCGGCCTCCACGTCGAGGCGGGCGAGCTTGCCGCCGATCGGCCGCTCGGCGTTGATGCGGCCGAGCACCAGGTTGGCGTCGGTCAGGGTGGGCCGGGTGTTGCCCTGCCCGTAGGCGACCGGGCCCGGTCGCGAGCCGGCGCTTTCGGGACCGACCGCGATCAGCCCGCCCGCGTCGACATGGGCGATCGAGCCGCCGCCGGCGCCGATGGTGGTGATCTCGATCATGGGCGTGCGCACCACCAGCCCGAAGTCGATCGTCGTCTGGGCGGCGAGCGCGGCCTTGCCGGCGGCGACGAGCGAGACGTCGAAGGAGGTGCCGCCGAGGTCGGCCGTCACGATGTCGGCGTAGCCCGCCGCGCCCGCGATGGCCGCCGCCGCGATGACGCCGGCCGCCGGGCCGGATAGGGCCGTCCTGACCGGCAGGCGCCTGGCCGTGGCGGTCGACATCACGCCGCCGTTCGACTGGACGATGTGGAACGACCCCTCGAAGCCCGCCGAGCCGAGGGCGTCCTCCAGCTTGGCGAGGTAGCTCGCCACGACCGGCTGCAGGTAGGCGTTGAGGGTGGTCGTCGAGGTCCGCTCGAACTCGCGGATCTCGGGCAGGACCTGGGCCGAATGGCCGATGTGCGGATTGGGCCAGACGGACCGGGCCGCCTCGAAGGCGGCGCGCTCGTTCGCCGGATTGGCGTAGGCGTTGACGAACACGATGGCGAGCGCCTCGGCGCCGCGGGCGATCAGGTCCTCGGCGGCGCGGCGGACGGCCACGACGTCGACGGGAACCCGCACGGTGCCGTCGGCCAGGGTCCGCTCGGGCACCTCGAGGCGCAGGTCGCGGGGCACGACCGGCTCGAAGTCGCCCCACAGGCCCCAGGTGTGCGGGCGGTCGCGGCGGCGCATCTCCAGCGCATCGCGGAAGCCCGGGGTGGTGATGATGCCGACCCGCGCGCCCTTGCGCTCGAGCAGGGCGTTGGTGCCGACCGTCGTCCCATGCACGATGGCGTCGAGACCGTCGATCGCGCCGAAGCGGGACAGGCCGTCCATGAAGCCGACGGCCTCGTCGCCGCGGTTCGACGGCGCCTTGGCGGTCCGGAAGGTCCGCGTCGCCTCATCAAAATAGGCGAGGTCCGTGAAGGTGCCGCCCACATCCACCCCGACGAGGCGCGTCATGCCGGCCTCCCGGCGCGGAGCTCGCGCGTGCCGTCGTGGTCGATCTCCCCGGCGGCGGTCAGGGCGACGCCGTAGTCGGTCCTCGCCCGGGCGGGGGAGACGAACCCCCGCCGGACGTCGCGGGCGACGGCGGCGGGGTCGCGCGCGAAGGGATCGCCCCAGCCCCCTCCCCCGGGTGTCTCCAGGCGCAGCCGCTGGCCGGCCTTCAGGCGGACGCCGGTGATCTTGGAGGCCATGGCGGGCTCGCGCGGGCCGTCCGGGCCGTCGTAGACGAAGCGGTTGAGCGCCGCCGGGCCGCCTCCCGCCACCCCGAAGGGGGCGAAGCGGCCCCGCTCGCCGAGGAGCGCGACGTCGGCGCCGGCGGGCGCGAGCACCTCGAGGGCATAGACGGCGCCGACACCGCCGCGGTGCAGGCCCGGGCCGGCGCTGTCGGGGCGCAGGCCCCATTCGGTGAACATCACGGGGTGGGCGGCCTCCAGGATTTCGGCGGGCGGCATGGTGGCGGTGGAAATCGGGTTGTTGGCGTGGTTGAGGCCGTCCGACACGGGGCTGCCCCCGAGACCGCCGCCGAAGAAGGAGAACAGCACGAAGCGCTCTCCGTCCGCCCGGTGGCCGGCGACCGACAGGGCGTTGATGGTGCCGAAGGGCGCGGCCGTGGCGCGGGCGGGATCGGCCTCGGCGAGCGCCCCGAAGACGACGCCGATCATGCGCAGGATCGTCTCCGTGTAGCCGGCGACGGGCCGGGGGGCGCTGACGCCGAGGAAGGTGGTCGACGGGATGTCGAAGCGGATCGGCTCCAGGCAGCCCGCATTGGCGGGCACGGTCGTGAAGACGTGCTTCAGCGCCACGTAGCAGGCCGCGACGGCGGTCGACCGGGCGATGTTCACCGGCCCCAGGCAGGGCGGCGAGGAGCGGGAGAAGTCGAGCGTCATGGCGTCGCCCGCCACCGTCAGGTCGAGCGCGATCGTCAGGGGCTCGTCGACGATGCCGTCGTTGTCGAGCTTGTCCTCGAACGAGTAGGTGCCGTCCGGCAGGGCGCGGATGTTCTCGCGCATGAGCGCGGCGGCGCGGGCCGAGGCGGCGTCCAGGGTCGCGGCGACGACCTCCTCCCCGTATTCGTCGATCAGGGCGTGGAAGCGCCGCTCGCCGAGGTCGAGCGCGTTGAGCTGGCCATTGAGGTCGCCCCAGTTGGAGCGCGGCAGGCGCGAGTTGGCCTGGATGATGTCGATCACGTCCTGCTGCAGGACGCCGGCGCGGAAAAGCTTCACGGGCGGGATCAGGACGCCCTCCTGGAAGATTTCGGTCGCCTGCGGGTTATAGCCGCCCGGCACGTTGCCGCCGATGTCGAGCCAGTGGCCGACCGAGGCGAGCCAGGCGAAGAGCCGGCCCTGGCGCATCAGCGGCCGGACCAGTCGGAAGTCGTTCAGGTGGGTGCCGCCCGCGTAGGGGTCGTTGAAGATGAAGGTGTCGCCGGGCTCGACGCCCGCGCCGGCGCGGACCTTCTCGATCACCGCCTGGACCGCGAAGGCCATGGCGCCGACGAAGATGGGCAGGCCCTTCGAGCCCTGCACCAGGGTCGCGCCCGTCTCGGCGTGGTAAAGGCCGTGGCAGGCGTCGCGCGCCTCGGCGATGATAGGGTTGAAGGCCGAGCGGTAGAGGGTCGCGTCCATCTCGTCGGCGACCTGCTCCAGCCGGCCGGTGAGGATCGAGAAGACGACGGGATCGAGGCCCGCCAGGGTCGCGCCGGTCATTCGCCGCCCTCGTAGCGCTTGCCGATCGCCAGCATCTCGGGCGTGCCGATGGTGGCGTTCAGGGCCTCGAAGTCGAACATGCGGTTGCGGAAGGCACCGGTGCCGCCGTCGCGCAGGAGCGTGGCGTAGAACTCCTCCGCGGCGCGGGCGACGGCCCGCACGATGCCGCCCGGAAAGATCACCAGCGCGTAGCCGAGCGCCTCCAGTTCGGCGGCGGTGAAGAGGGGCGTCCGGCCGCCCTCGACCATGTTGGCCATCAGGGGCAGCCGGGTGCCCAGCGCGGCGGCGACCGCGGCCAGCTGGTCGCGCGAGCCCGGCGCCTCGACGAAGAGCGCGTCGGCACCGGCCTCGGCATAGCGGGAGGCGCGTTCGACGGCCGCGTCGAAGCCCTCCACCGCGATCGCGTCGGTCCGGGCGATGACGAGGGTTTCGGCGCTGGCGCGCGCGTCAACGGCCGCCTTGATCTTGCCCGCCATCTCGGCCGCGGAGATCAGCCGCTTCTCGGCGAGGTGGCCGCAGCGCTTCGGGTAGCTCTGGTCCTCGATCTGCAGGGCGTTCGCGCCCGCGCGCTCGTAGAGCCGCATGGTGCGCTGCATGTTGAGGGCATTGCCGTGGCCGTTGTCGGCGTCGACCACGAGCGGGGTCGCCACCCGGTCGCGGATGAGCGCGACGGTCTCGGCCACCTCCGTCATGGTGGCGAGCCCGATGTCGGGCCGGCCGAGGCGCGTGTAGGAGATCGCGGCGCCCGACACGTAGAGCGCCTCGGCGCCGGCACGGGCGGCGAGGAGCGCGGTCAGCGGGTCGTAGACGCCCGGTGCGAGCAGGATGGGCTTCGCCCGGAGGCGCGCCTTGAGGGACTGGATCATCGGGTCTCGCAGAGTTCGAGGAGGTCGGCGAGCGAGGCGGCGCTGTCGAGGGCGAGCCCGTGGCGGACGATGTCCTCCGCCCGCCCCGGGCCGACGGAGGGCGATGCGACCTCCATGAATTTGGCCACGACCTCGTCGGCCGTGTAGGGGTCCTCGGTGTCGCCCTTGTTGGTGAGCGCCTCGGCGCTGAAGGTGCGCCCGTCCTTCAGGCTGACGGTGACGCGGGCGGGGCGCAGGCCGGGGAGCTTCGCGGTCAGGGCCGGATCCTCGTCGACGCGCACGAGCCGGGCGAGCGCCCGGGTGGCCTCGTCGCGCCGGGCCGGGTCGCGGAAGGCGTCGAGGGAGGCGGCGCCGTTGACGATGAAGGTCGCCAGCGAGAACGGCATGGAGAACTTGGCGGCCAGCATGCTGGCCGGCTCGGGGTGGTCGAGCTGGGCGGCCCAGACGTAGGTCTTCACCTCGATGGCGGCGACCGAGGCCGGGTCGATCCGCCCGCCGGCCCGGGCGACGATCTCGCCCAACGCGTCCAGGGCACCGTGGTTGTAGCGGCAGGCGGCATGGCGCTTGAAGTAGTTGCGGGCGATCTCCCAGCGGGTGCCGAGGTCGCGGGTCATCTCCTCGGGGCGCCAGTCGTCGGCCGCGATGCCGCCGTAGACGGCCGCCACCCCGTCCGCTTCGCCGGTGAAGCCGGCGCGGACGAGGTCGTGGGCCATGATGCCGAGCATGTTGGAGAAGCCCGCATAGGTGTTCCGGACCGTCGCGCCCTCGAGCATGGTGCGGCGGCTCGTCGTCAGGCCGAGCGAGGAGGCCACGTTGACGGTCTCGGCGATCTCGCGCGCGGAGGCGCCGCGCAGACGGGCGACCGCGAGCGCCGCGCCAACCGTGCCCCAGGTGCCGTGCGGATGCATAGTGACGCGCAGCTTCGACGCGATGCCGATGCGGGCGCCGATCTCGTAGCCGAGCGCCGTCGCCACGATGGCGTCCGCGCCCGTCACCTTGCGCCCGCCCGCGAGCGCCAGCACCGCCGGCACCACGTGGATGCCGGGGTGGCCGCGGGCATACTGGTTGCCCTCGTCGATCTCCAGCATGGTCCCGGCCGTGCCGTTCAGGAAGGCGCGCATCAGGCGCGAGCCCGGCTTGCCGGTGCGGGAGAGCCGCCGCCCGGCCTCGGCGACCTCGGGCTCGCGCCGGCCGGCGAGGATCGCCCCGATGCAATCCAGCACGACGAGGCGCGTGCGCGACACGACCTCGTCGGGCAGGTCGGCGAAGCGGGTCCTACGGGCGAAGCGGGCGAAGGTGTCGAGCCACTCGGGGCGCCGGTGGGTGACCAGGACCGAGGCGGGGACGACGCCGGGGGTGACGATGGCCATGGTTCAGAGCCCCAGATAGGTGGTCATCAGGGTCGGGTCCGTCTTCAGCCGGTCGGCAGGGCCGGCCATGGCGACGGCGCCGTTCTCGAGCACGTAGGCGCGGGCGGCCCGTTCGAGCGACTGAACGACGTTCTGCTCCACCAGCATCACCGCGAGCCCGTCGGCGGCGATGCGGGCGATCAGCTCGAACATCTCCTCCACCAGCAGCGGCGAGAGGCCGAGGGACGGCTCGTCCAGGATCAGGAGCTTCGGCTCGGCCATCAGGCCGCGACCGATCGCCAGCATCTGCTGCTCGCCGCCCGAGAGGGTGCCGGCGCGCTGGCCGGTCCTCTCCTTCAGCCGCGGGAAGATCGCGAAGGCGCGCTCGAGATTGGCAGCGCGGTTGGCCCGGCCGCGGCGGTAGCTGCCGAGCTCCAGGTTCTCGCGCACGGTCATGTTGGGGAAGATCTTGCGGCCCTCGGGGACGTGGACGAGGCCGAGGGCGACGATGTCCGGGGCGGCCAGCCCGGCGATGGGGTGGCCGTCGAAGCGGATCGTCCCGGAAAAGGGCCGTACGAGGCCGGAGAGGACGCGGTTCAGCGTGGTCTTGCCCGCGCCGTTCGCGCCCAGGACGGCGACGATCTCGCCGGCCTCCACGTCGAGGGAGACGCCGCGCAGGACCGGCACCCCGCCGTAGCCGGCCACGATGTCGCGGACCTCAAGCATGGGCGGCCCCCGCGGTCCCGGCCGCCGCAGCGGCGATGCGCGCGGCGGCGCCGTGGCCGAGATAGGCCTCCATGACGGCCGGGTCGCGGGCCACCTCGGCGGGCGTGCCGGCGGCGATCAGGCGGCCCTGGGCGAGCACGTGGACGGTGTCGCAGAGGCTCATGACCGCCTGCATCACGTGCTCGACCATCAGGATGGTGACGCCGCCGTCGCGGATGCGGCGGACCACCGGGATCATGTCGCGGATCTCGGACGGGTTCAGGCCGGCCAGCACCTCGTCGAGCAGGAGGAGCTTCGGGTCGGTGGCGAGCGCGCGGGCGAGTTCCAGGCGCTTGCGCCCGGCCACCGTCAAGGCCCCGGCCGGCTGGTCGAGCAGCGGGCCGAGGCCGACCGCCCGGCCGACCGCCTCCGCATGGGCGAGCGCGTCGGCGCGCGCGGGATGGCGCAGGTAGGCGCCCACGGCGATGTTCTCGCGGACGGAGAGCCCCGCGAAGGGCTGCACGATCTGGAACGTCCGGGCGATGCCGGCGAGCGTGCGCCGGTGCACGGGCTCCGCGGTGACGTCGGCGCCCCGGAACAGGATCCGGCCGGCCGTCGGCGCCTCGAAGCCGGAGATCACCGCGAAGAGGGTGGTCTTGCCGGCGCCGTTCGGGCCGATGAGGCCGGTGATCGAGCCCTCGGCGACCGCCACGGAGGCGGCGTCGACGGCGACGAGGCCGCCGAAGCGCTTGGTGACGGCCTCGACCCGGAGCAGCGGCCCGTTCATGGGGCGCCCTCCCCGGCCGGTCGGGGCCGGCGCCGGAGGAGCCGGTCGGCGAGGCCGATCACGCCGTTCGGCGCATAGGCGACGACCAGCACGAGCAGGGCCCCGAAGACGACGAGGTCGATGCCCGGCAGCGAGCCGGAAAGGACATGTCCGATGGCGATCTTGGTCGTCTCGCCAAGGCCGAGCAGCACCAGGGCGCCGATGAGGGGGCCGAAGACGGTGCCGAGGCCGCCGACGATCGGCGCCAGCAGGGCTTCGACCGAGATCCAGGTGCCGTAGGCGAGGCCGGCGTCGAGATAGAGGAACTTCTGGGTGTAGAGGCAGCCGGCGAGCGCGGTGATGCCGGCCGAGAGCGTGATGGCGCCGAGCTTCACCCGGAGCGTGTCGACCCCGAGCGCGCGGGCGGCGTCCTCGTTCTCGCGCAGCGCGACGAGGCGGGCGCCGAAGCGCGAGCGGGCGACGGCGGCGGTCAGGACCAGCACGGCGGCCACGAAGCCGAGCGCCAGCCAGTAGAGCGCGCGCTTGTCCTCGAACTGCATGGCGGAGACCTGCAGGCGCAGCGGCACCAGCACGCCGGCGGCGCCGCCCGTGAAGGCCCAGGCGTTGGCGAGGATGCGGAAGACCTCCGCGAAGGCGAGCGTCACCAGGGCGAAATAGGCGCCGCGGAGCCGGGCCCGGAAGGCGAGAAAGCCGATCGCGAAGCCGACCGCGGCGCCGAGCAGCACGGCGACCGGCAGGGCCGCCCAGGCGTTCACGCCGAAGCGCACCTGCAGGAGCGCCATCGCGTAGGCGCCCGTGCCGAAGAAGGCCGCATGCCCGAAGGAGAACTGCCCGCCGTAGCCGGCGAGCAGGTTCCAGCCCTGTGCCGCGAGGGTCACGATGAGGGCGAAGGTCAGGAAGTTGAGCAGCGTGTTCGAGGTCGCCGAGACCGGCAGCACGGCCAAGGCCGCGACGGCGACGAGGATCGGGAGATAGGGGGTGGCGCCCTTCATGCCCGCGCTCCGAAGAGGCCGGAGGGCCGCACGAGCAGGACCAGGATGAAGATGAGAAAGATGCCGATCTGCCCCAGGCTCTCGCCGAAATAGAGGCCGGACAGGCTTTCGACCACGCCGATGATCAGGCCGCCGAGGAGCGCGCCGGCGACGGAGCCCATGCCGCCGAGGACCACGATCGTGAAGGCGACGAGCACGAAGGCGTTGCCGACGCGCGGATTGACCAGGAAGGTCGGCATGAGGAGCGCGGCGGCGATCGCCAGGCAGGCGGCGCCGAGCCCGAAGGTGACGGCGTAGACGTGTTCCACATGGATGCCGGAGAGCGCCGCGCCGGTCTTCTCCCGGGACACGGCCCGGATCGCCTTGCCGATGTCGGTGTGCGCCATGAGGAGCCAGAGCAGGCCGGCCACCACGAAGGAGGCCGCGAAGGCGATCACCTTCGGCAGCGACAGGAAGAGAGCGCCGATCTCGACCACGGAGAAGCCGTAGGGCACGTCGATGGAGCGGGTGTCGGACCGGAAGCCTGCGAGGAGCGCGTTCTCGATGAGGATCGACAGGCCGAGCGTGACGAGCAGGATGTTGCTGTCGGAGCCGTGGCTGGCCGGGCCGATGACGTAGCGCTGCAGCGCGTAGCCGAGCGCGAAGAAGAGGACCGTCAGGGGGAAGACCGCCACGTAGGGATCGAGCCCGAAGCGGTCGTGGGCGACCCAGACGGCGTACATGGCGGCGGTCAGCGTGGCGCCGTGGGCGAAGTTGATAATGTGCAGGACCCCGTAGACGAGCGTCAGGCCGAGCGCCACCAGGGCGTAGACCGCGCCGGTCATCAGTCCGTTGGCAAGCGCCGACAGGAAGATGTCGATGGGGAGCATCGGCTTTCGGGGTCTCGCGCATGGGGAAAGCCGCCCGGCCGGGCCGGGCGGCGGAGGCGTCCGGCGTCGGTCAGGTCGCCGGGAAGATCGGCTTGGCGTCCGCGAAGGCGTCCGGGAAGATCACCTTGATGTCGCCGTTCTGCACCTGGGTGTTGACCGGGGCGGCGCCCTGGTTCTGGCCGTTGACGAACTTCGTCGGGCCGTAGGGCATGATGTGGTCGGCGAAGGTCGAGTTGGCGATCGCCTCGGTGACCTTGGCGCGGTCCGTCGACCCGGCACGCTCGATCGCGTCGGCGAGGAGCTTCACGCAGGAGTAGTTGAGGGCCGTGTTGTAGAGCCAGAAGCGGCCGCCGGCCTCGGCGAGCTTGCGGACCTCGGCGGTCTTCGGCTTGCGCGGGTCGGCCCAGTGGTTGCAGTCCATCACCAGGTTGGCGGCGTCCGGGAATTCCTTGACGAAACGGAAGTTGGAGGCCGCGCCGTTGAGGATGGCGTAGATGCCCTTCGGCCGGATGCGCTGCTGCTGCATGGTGCGGGCGAGCAGCACGAATTCGGCGTAGTAGCTCGACGGGATGACGAGGTCCGGGTTGAGGGCCCGGATGCGCAGCGCCACGTTGGACATGTCGCGCGAGGGCGTCGGATGCGCGATGGTCTCCAGGATCTCGAAGCCGCGGCCGGGGAGCTGCGCCTGCAGGAGCTTCGCCATGCCGGAGCCGAAGAGGCCGTCCTCGTGGACGATCACCACGGTCTTGGCGGGTTTGCCGGCGGCCTCGTTGAGCTTCACGAGGTTGTCGAGCGCGGTCGACGTGACGATGCCGAAGCCCGGGCCGAATCGGAAGGTGTTGGTCAGGCCGCGGGTGACGATGTTGTCCGCGACGCCGACGTCGCAGATGTACGGGATGGCGTATCGGCTCGCGGCCTGGGAGGCGGCGAGCACGATGGGCGACGCGAAGCCGCCGACGATCGCGGCCACCTTCTCGGCCTCCATGCGTTCCACCTCCTGGGTGCCGCCCTCGGGCGTCGAGCGCGCGTCGCCGAAGACCATCTCCAGCTTGGCGCCGCCGAGCGCCTTGAGGCCGCCGGCCGCGTTGATCTCGTCGAAGGCGATCTGGGCGCCGAGGCGGCCGTATTCGCCGTCCTGCGCGAGGGCGCCGGTGACGGGCTGCAGGATGCCGATCCTCACCGGCGCGGGCTGGGCCCGGAGCACGGCGGGCATGGCCAGCACGGCGCCGGTGGCGCTGCCGGCCTTCAGAAGCGTACGGCGGGTGACTTCGGTCATGTCTTCCTCCCTGGTCGGACCTTCGGGCGTTGCGCGGGGGCGCTGCCGGTCGCGTTGACGTTGGCGGCCGGCGACGGTGCCCCGGTGGTCGGCCGCCAATGCCTGTCCAGGCCGTCGCCGGCGCGGACGAGCTCCATGTGAAAGGCGTGCTGGTCGGGCCGGTAGAGCGCCGAGAGATGCTCGACGCCCCTGCCCTCCTGGTCGAGAACGATGCGGGTCAGCGAGATGAGCGGCGAGCCGAGCTCGACGCCGAGGGCCGCCGCGCTCTCGGGCCCGGCCAGCGTGGCGGAGATCGTCTGCTCGGCGCGCGCCGCCACCACGCCCGACCGCTCCAGGAGCTCGAGCAGCGGACGGTTGGCGAGATCGGCCTCGGAATAGGTGACGCCGATCCGCTCGGGCACGTGGGTGGAGAGATACGAGAAGGGCACGTCCTCGTAGTAGCGCACGCGCAGCGAGGCCTGGGTGCGCTCGCCGGGGGCCAAGTGGAGCTGGGCGGCGACGGCGGGCGGCGGCACGACGTAGGAGAAGGACAGGAGCTTGACCTTGGTGGCCCGGCCCATCGCCACGAGATGGGCGAACATGTTGGCGAGGTCGGCCACCACCTTCGGCCGGCCGGGCGGCTCGCTGACGAAGGTGCCGGTCCCCGGCAGGCGGGTGACGAGACCGTCGCGGGCGAGGCCGTCGAGCGCGCGGCGCACGGTGACGCGGGAGAGACCGTGGGCGGCCGCGAGGCTCGGCTCGCCGGGGAGCCGTTCGCCCGGCGCCAGCGCGCCCGACAGGATCCGCTCCTTCAGGAGCAGATAGAGCCGGTGGGTCTTCGAGGATTCGACGGCGTCCACCAGCCGCGCTCCCGTTCACGGCGCCCCGCCTCGGGGCTTCACGGCGGTATTAGAAATAGTACATTCTCCTGTCGTCAAGAGCAGACAGGTGAATGAGGTCGCGGCAGCCATGGCACGGATCGAGCAGGATGACGGAACGGCGTTCGAGGCGACCTGCGACGTCCTGGTGATCGGCGCGGGCGCGGCCGGGCTCGTGGCCGCGCTCCGGGCCCGGGAAGCCGGGGCCGAGGTGGTGGTGATCGAGCGCGACCCGGTCCCGAGCGGCTCGACGGCGCTGTCGGCCGGGCTCATCCCGGCCGCGGGCACTCGGTTCCAGAGGGAGGCCGGGATCCGGGACAGCAAGGCCGGATTCGTGAGCGATATCCTGGCCAAGGCCCATGGCGAACCGGACCGGGCAGCCGTGGAGCGGGTGGTCGACGTGGTGGGCGATGCGCTCGAGTGGCTCGCCGACCGGCACGGGCTGCCCTTCTCGGTCATCGACAACTTCACCTATCCGGGCCACTCGGCGCGCCGGATGCACGGGCTTCCGAGCCGGTCTGGGGCGGAGCTGATGGACCGGCTGCGGAGCGCGGCCGAGGCCGCCGGCGTGGCGATCGTCACCGAGGCGACGGCCACCACGCTCCATGTCGCGGGCCGGCGGATCACGGGCGTCGGGCTCGTGCGCCCGGACGGCTCCACGGACCGGATCGGCTGCCGCGCCCTGGTGCTCGCCTGCAACGGCTACGGCGGCAACCGGGATCTCGTCGCCGCGCATATCCCGGCGCTGAGGGACGCGCTCTATTTCGGGCACCCGGGCAACCAGGGCGACGCGCTCCTGTGGGGCGAGGCGCTCGGGGCGGCGACCCGGCACCTGTCCGGCCACCAGGGGCACGGCTCGGTGGCGCATCCGCACGGCATCCTGATCACCTGGGCGACCATCACGGAGGGCGGGTTCCAGGTGAACCGGCTCGGCCGCCGCTTCGCCGACGAGGCACGGGGCTACTCGGAGTCCGCCGCCTCGGTGATCGCCCAGCCGGACGGGGTCGCGTTCACCGTCTTCGATTCGCGGATCGCCGGCATCGCGCGCCAGTTCGAGGACTTCCGCAACGCCGAGGCGGCCGGGGCGGTCATCGTCGCCGACAGCGTCGAAAGCCTCGCGGCGCGCATGCACGTGCCTGCCGACGCGCTCGCGGACACCTTCGCGGAGGTCTCCGCCCTCAAGGCGGCCGGTGCGCGGGACGGCTTCGGGCGCGACTTCTCGGGCGTGCCGCCGCTCGCCGCACCGTTCGCCGCCGTCAAGGTCACAGGCGCCCTCTTCCACACGCAGGGCGGCCTCGTCGTCGACGCGGAGGCCCGCGTTCTCGCCCGGGACGGGACGGCCTTTCCCAACCTGTTCGCCGCCGGCGGGGCGGCCTGCGGAGTATCCGGCGCGGAGGCGAGTGGCTACCTGTCCGGTAACGGCCTGCTTACGGCCGTCGCGTACGGGTGGCTCGCCGGCGCGGAGGCCGCGGAGGCCTGAGCGTCCCGTCGGCGGAGCGCCGGCGACCCTTCCGGCCGCAGGGCCATCGACCCGGCGATCTCCCGATGGCACTCTCCCGGGCCGCCCGGCCCCGGGCCGGACGACCGGGAGGTTCGCCATGCTGCTCCGCGCCTGGCTTCGCGAGAGGTTCGAGATCGGCCGCCACACCCTCCGGGAGGTCGGCCGGGACGTCGAGCCCGGCGCCTGCGCGACCGAGCGGCTGACCTTCGAGACCGGCGCCGGGGAGCCCGTCCGCGGCATCCTGCTCAGGCCCGGAGCCGCGGCGGGGCCGCTGCCGGCGGTGCTCTACATCCACGCCCACGGCGGCCGCTACGAGATCGGCGCCGCGGAGCTGACGGACGGCCGCCCGGCCCTGCAGTCGCCGCTCGGCCCGTTACTGGCGGGGCTCGGCTTCGCGGTCCTCGCGATCGACCTGCCCTGCTTCGGGCTCAGGGCCGGGGAGACCGAGAGCGCCGCCGCCAAGGCGCGGCTCTGGCATGGCCGCAGCCTCGCTGGCCAGATGCTCGGGGAACTGGCCGCCGCGGCAGGCTGGCTCGCCGCCCGCCCCGACATCGACGGGCAGCGGATCGGCGCCTTCGGGCTCTCGATGGGGGCGACCTTCGCGTATTGGCTCGCCGCCGCCGACGAGCGCATCGCCTGGATCGCCCACACGTGCTGCTACGCCGACTTCGCCACCCTGGTGGAGACCGGCGCCCACGATTTGCACGGCATCTACTTGACGGTCCCGGGCCTCCTCGAGCGCACCAGCACCGGCGCGATCGCCGGGCTCGTCGCGCCCCGGCCGCAGCTCGTCATGGTCGGCGACCGCGATCCCCTGACCCCGCCGACCGCCGTCGACCGCGCGCTCGCCGAGACGCTCCGCGCCTACGAGGAGGCGGGTGCGGCCGGAGCGCTCGAGCTTCTTCGGGAGACCGAGACGGGGCACGTCGAGACGCCGGCCATGCGCGCCCGGCTGCTGGACTTCCTGACGGCGCGGCTCGCCGACTGAGGGCCCCGGGCCCGCATCAGGGCGCGACGGGGGTGCGATCGTGGGTTCCGTGAGTATCGGCACAATTGACCCTTTGTCATGCCCGGGCTCGTCCGGGGCATCCAGGCCACAGGCTCAGTCCTCGTGATGTGGATTGCCGGGACTAGCCCGGCAATGACAGACTGAACCGTTGGGTCCTATTCGACCGATATCGGAGCAGAACCCAGGCCGGTACCCAGGCCATCCCCGCTCAGCTCCGCCGGACACGAACAATCCCCGCTCAATTGCCCCTGACCCGCAGCCCGTCCTTGTCGAAGGCGTGCGTCTGGCTGCGGTCGAAGGTCAGCGCGATGGTGTCGCCCATCGCCAGCCGTTCCTGCCCGGCGAGGACGGCCAGGATCTTCTGCCCCTCGGCCGTGCGGCCATGCACGACCGTCTCGGCCCCGAGCGCCTCGACGAGCGCGACCGAGACGGCGATCCCCGAGCCGTCCGCGGCGCGGTGGAGGTGATGCGGGCGGACCCCGAGCGTGACGGCATCGCCGGGCGCGAGCGCGCCGGGGGCGGCGTCGACGGGCACGAGGCGGCCGTCGAAGGCTTCGACCTCGACGCCCCCCGCGGTCGGGCCCTTCACGACGGCGGGGACGAAATTCATGTTCGGGGCTCCGATGAAGCCGGCGACGAAGAGGTTGGCGGGCTTGTTGAAGAGCCCGAGGGGCGTGTCGACCTGTTCGATCCGGCCCGCCCGCAGGACCACGATCCGGTCCGCCAGCGTCATGGCTTCGACCTGGTCGTGGGTGACGTAGATCATCGTCGTGCCCAGCCGGGCGTGGAGGCCGGCGAGTTCGGCGCGCATGCTGACGCGCAGCTCGGCGTCCAGGTTGGACAGCGGCTCGTCGAGCAGGAAGGCGGTCGGGTTGCGGACGATGGCCCGGCCGATCGCGACGCGCTGGCGCTGGCCGCCGGACAGCTGGCCGGGCCGGCGGTCCAGCAGGACGGCGATCTCGAGCATGCGGGCGGCCTCCGCGATCCGCTTGTCGATCTCGGGGCGCGGCAGGTGCGCGTTCTCCAGCCCGAAAGCGAGGTTCTGCCGGACGCTCATGTGGGGGTAGAGCGCGTAGGACTGGAACACCATGGCGAGGCCGCGGTCGGCGGCGGGCATGCGCGTCACGTCCTTGCCGTCGATCGAGATCGTGCCCGCCGTCGGCCGGTCGAGGCCGGCGATGAGGCGCAGCAGGGTGGACTTGCCGCAGCCCGAGGGGCCGACGAAGACGACCAACTCGCCCTTGCGGATGTCGAGGTCGATGCCCTTCAGCACCTTCACGACGCCGAAGTCCTTGTCGATGCCCGAGAGCGAGATCTGACCCATGGCGGACCCTACTTCAGGCCGGAGCCGGCGATGCCGGTCGTGATGAAGCGCTGGAGGAAGACGAAGACGAGGACGACCGGGATCATGGTCACGACCGTCATGGCCAGGATGTAGTGCCACTGGACGTTGAGCTCGCCCGCATAGGTGTTGAGGCCGACCTGGAGCGTGTAGAGCTCCTTGCGGGACAGCACGATCAGCGGCCACAGGAAGTCGTTCCAGCGCCAGACGACCGAGAATATGGCGAGCACGGCGAGCGCCGGCGCCGTCAAGGGCAGCACGATGCGCCAGTAGATCTGCCACTCGGACGCCTTGTCCATCCGGGCGGCGTCCATGAGTTCGTCGGGGATCGTCAGCATGTACTGGCGCAGCATGAAGACGCCGGTCGGGGTGGCGACGGTCGGCAGGATCACGCCCCAGAGGGAGTTGAACAGCCCGACGGCGCTGATGATCGAGTAGAGCGGGACCAGGATGACGGAGAGCGGCACCATCAGGGTCGCCAGGATCAGGAGCATCACCGCGTTCCGGCCCCGGAACTGGTACTTCGACAGCGCGAAGGCGGCCATCGAGTTGGTGATCAGCGTGATCAGGGTCGCCACCGCCGTCACGAAGACGGAGTTCCCGAGATAGGTCAGGAAGTCGAAATGGGTGAAGGGCTCGGTGTAGTTGCTGAGCGCCAGCCCGATCTCGC